>CBDDRG010000107.1:0-5346 GCA_965232975.1 uncultured bacterium | reverse complement strand
GGGATGCTATTGATAGCGGGCTATCAGTCGGGCGCTTTGCATCGGGACATGGCTTACCCCGGCCAATGGACCAAGGCACTTGTCCGCCCGCTATGTGCTATGTGGCGGGCGGTTGCTCCTGGGTAAGCATCCAAGCGTACTCGGTACCCGAAAGGGCGCCGACCACCTCGTCCCAGTTGCGCACGCTCTGGTGCAAGGGAAAGGGGTTAGTCTTGCGCAAACGAGTTGCAACGGGGGGCGCGGGCAGCCCGAGAAAATCGCACACTGCGCGATAGGCAATGGTCGGATCGCCGCTGATGTGCTCGTGGTAAGTCAAGCGTAGCACGCGTCGATCTTCAATAAGGCGAAGCAATCGCGCATATTGGGCGTCCTGATCGCGAAGGCGCTCCAGCAACGAGCCCCGCCAGCCGCTCCATTCCATTTCCGCTACCGGCAGCTTGACCGGTACCGGTCCGGTGGCGGCAACACGCGCATGCCATGTTCCAGTGGCTTCAGCCACCGCAAATGACACCAGCATGCGAAGGTGATTGTGTCGGTGCAGAACGATGAAGCGATCAAAACCGTGCTCATCCAGTAGTGCGAGATAGTCCGGCAGATCGAGGTCGATCCATCCGGGTTGCAAGTGTTGCTCACGCAGATATACCGTCTCGAAGCCGTAGACGCGGTAGCGCGGCGGGTACTCGGAACGCCGGACCAGCGACCGCAAGGAGTTCGGCTCTGACAGACTGCGCTCAAGGATTCGGCCGACCGCGTTGGGCGAGCGCATGAGCTTGGCGTAACGGTTCGGCATATTCGCGAAAACCTCCCCGGCCCAGAAGATTTGGCCCTGAGCCGCCAGCATCTGCCCGAGTACCGTGCTGCCACAGCGGGTCATGTGGAACATGGCCACCCGCTGCTGCGGCCCTGTGCGTCGCCCGCCCAAAAAGGCCGGTTTGCGATGTTCGAAAAGCCACTCGCGCAGCGTGCTCCGGATGCGGGCGCGCATCAGAATGTGCACCCGGTGAGCTCCAGGTCTGGTCGATGGACCCGTGCCGCAATCTCCCGGGCGCGGTGCGAATAGGCAGCGTGGAAGTCGGTGGCTGGCGGCGCGGACGGATTCTCCTGCTCCAGCGGCAGGGGGGCGATGCCCAAGCGAGCGCACAGGCGGGCAAAGTCGTCGGCCACGCGTTCCTGACGGGCCAGGAAATCCACCTCGATGCGGGTCCGTCCGGGGATGCGCAGAAAGCTTATTTGCGGGCGGAAGTGCAGCACGCGCGCGGCGAGCGAGGGCGTCAGCCAGCGCTCAACGAAGTCCGCAAAACCGTCGTAGGTCGGCAGAGTGCGCGCAGCCCAGGCGGCATCTTGCGCGTTGAGTCCGCCCCTGGCCAGAAAGCGATATGCAGACAGCAGCCGGTCGTAGGGGTTGCGCACCACGGTGAACTTGAAAAGCCCCCGGTACTGCGCGGCGTCGAACACCAGCTGGTAATGCGCTACCGGCAGATGCCCGCCGCCCAAGCCGCCGAACAGGGCGTGGTTCACTGCCACACCGGCGCATTTCGGGATGTGGATGAACAGGCAGCCTCGCTCGAGCAACGGCAGCAGCGAATAGCTGCCCGCCTGCCCGTGCAGCATGCGGTCGTAATGCGCTGCCAGTGCCGGCCGGAGCTGGCGAAAGGTGCTTTGCCGAAGCCGGTACGGCAGCCGCCAGAACAGCACTTGCGCGGCGCAGGAAGGGGAGGAGGGCAACTTCGTAACTATGGTGTGCTCCGGCATTTCATGCCATATAGCGTGTACGACTGGGATCTGGCGTGATTGGTAGCGCTGAAGCGGGTGAGTCGTGCAACGGCGCGAGTGACTGCCTTCCGATGATGCCGGTTGTCCTGATTCTGCTTGTGTCCGAAGAGAATCAAGGCATTCCTCCAGCCGCTGCGTGACGCGTTCGATTGTAGCGTCGGCGCGCAAGCTGGGGCGCATGCGCGCGAGTTGATTGAGGGGCAAACGATATACGCCTTGACGCTTCTGTCCGACGAGCTGACCGTGTGTGTAGGAGGTGTTATCATTTTTCGTCAGCATAGAGCTTCACCAGTTGGTCGGCTATTTTTGGCCAGCCATAAGCTTGTATTGCGCGAGACCGGGCTTTCTCCCCCAGATCCAAGCGGCGACGGGTATCGTTGCTCAGTGCTTCTATGGCGTGTGAAAACTCGGCAGTGTTTGTGGGATCAATCAGCAACGCCTCTCGGTCATGGGTCACGTAGTCGCGAAATCCGCTTAGATTGGACGCGATGATAGGCTTGCCGTAGGTCATCGATAGTAGCAGGGCTCCACTCTGGTACACACGTCGATAGGGAAGGACGACAACATCGCAGGCTGCAACAAGGTTTGAAAGTTCAGCATCCTCTACGAAGCCAAAGCGGAACATCGCCCTTGTGTCCTTGTTGCCTTTTTTTAGGCACTCGATGGCGGAATCAAATAGATGGCTATTTCCGCCGCCGGCAACGATAAGATATGCCTTGCTGCTTGTCGGAATTTGGCAAAACGCTTCGGTGAGTAGATCCAGTCCTTTATATTGTCTTATTAGTCCATACATCAGAAAGACAATATCGTCGGCCTGGGCTCCGTATTTTTCTCTAGTTAGAGATCGCGGATCTGGCTGATGCTGCGAAAGGAAAAGTGTGTAGTTGCCATGAGGTATCCAGTGAATTTTTCTGTTTGGAAGACCCATTTCAAGTAGTTGCTGCGACGCATAGTTCCCTAGAACTTGGATATCATCTACTACGCGATACCACAGTTGGTAAAATATTTTGTGCCAGAACTTTTGTTCATGGGGCAAGGCGTTGTGAGCAGAAAAGATGAGCTTGTTAAGGAATGTCAGCCTCGCGGCAGTGTAAATTGGGAGTTCAAATATCTTGCTTCGGATAAACTGAATATGCACGATTCCCTTGCGGTGTCGCCATAATTCTCGTGTCAGGACAGCAAGGTACTTGGAAAAGCGTAGCGTATGTCGGAGCCGCTGGGCGCTAGGCGGTGGTATGGTTTTAAGTAATCGATAAGAAGAAGTATCGGGAAGGCGGGAATCACAGACCGTAAGAAAAGTAAGGTCGGTTTTCTCCGCCAAAGCGGTCGCCAGGGATACCGCGTAATCGTTGGAGCCGCTGAGGGTATCGACTACCAACACCTTAGGGCGTGTCATGGTCAGGTTCCGCGATGAGGTTGTTGTTACATTCCTGGACAGCGCCGTCAGAGCGGGGGCTGGTCACAGTATGTTGACGGTGTTCATTGCCAGGTTTCACTAGTTGGATTTCGGTCGCTGATCCGTGTAAGAAGGCGTGTGGCCGGGCATAGTAACGCTGTGGGGTGCGGCCGCCATCGGTCGGCAGATTCTCCCGTAGTGGTGGTCGGGGTGAACGCGACAGCACTGCTGGATAGCGAAGGCTCTTTGTTGCAAAAGCAAGCAGGGACATAGGCAGCGATTCGACCCTTCGTTGAATAGTGGTGGGTGACTTCGAAGTGTTAACGCATCACCGTAGGATGCTCCAGGCGGTACGGCTGGTTACGCGATCTTTGCGGTGTGGTGGCAATTCGTTCCGCTCATCACGCATTGCAGAATGTCGTACACGCGCGCGCCGAAGGCATCCCAGTTCAAGCGGGCGTCGTAGTCGGCTCGGCTGGCGCGGGCCATGGCCCGATAGGCGTCGGGGTCATCTATCGCCTGGGCGAGCAGGGCAGCCCACTCGCTGGCGGGCGCCTGTGGCGGCAGCGTGTAGCCGGTCTTGCCGTGGCGCACGATGGTGGGGATGCCGCCGACGGCGGTGGCCAGGCTGGGCAGGCCATGGGCGGCGGCCACGCAGAAGGCCATGCCGTAATTTTCCCCCTGGGACGGCACAAAAAAGAAGTGGGAGTTTGCATATAGCGTTTGGAGACGAGCGCGCTGTTCCGAATTGCGCTTGTCGAGCAGGCCATGGTTGTGTGCCCAGTCCGGCAGCGCGACCGGTGGCTGGTTGATGCCAACGAGATCCAGGCTGACTGCATACCCGGCGGCATGCAGGCACGAGCAGGCTGCCAGCACGGTGTCGGCGCCTTTGCGCTCCCATTCCCGCCCGACAAACAGCAGGCGCAGCGGCGACAGGGTGCGGGCGGCGATCCAGCCCTCCACGGTGTCGGAGTCGGGTGCCTCCACGTTGGCGCCGAATGGCAGCACATGCACCCGCGAGGGGTCGGCGCCGTAGTCTTCGATGGCGCTTTGTGCCGCCCATTCGGAAGGGTAGATAGCGGCGGCGCAGTGTGCGAGTGCATTACGTTCGAGTGCGTGTCCCTGAGAGACGAACTCCGGTGCGCAGTTGGAAAAAGAGTCGTAAACGTCAAGGACGTTGGCAAAGGTGGCGTCCGCGCAGAATACTACGGGGGCGGCGGTTCGTAGTTTCGCTGCCAGCAATGAGCCCGGTGTGAACACGACATCCGGCTGCAGGGAGCGGAGTCGACGGTGTGCCTGCCACGCAATGCTGTGCAGAAAGCGCGGCTCACGGTCGAATCGGTAAATCTTGCCCATGCGCCGGTAATAAAGCATTTTGGGTGCATACAGCCATTTCAGATTCTGGTTCAGGGGGAACACAGGCAAGACGTTTGCGCCGCGCCGAGTCAGAGCATTGCGAATGGCCGCCGGCCTGCCCGACTGCACCATGGGGTCGGCGGCGTCGAACTCGTAGGCGTAGGCAACCTTCATGCGGCGTGCGCCCGGCCGTCGGCCACCAGGGCTTGATAGATGGCCAGCAGACCATCCGCGTGCGCCGTGGGACGCTGCGGACCGCTGCCCATGGCGCGATGGGCGTTTTCACTCATGCGCTGGACCAGCGCGTCATCGCCGAGCGCGCGCAGTGCCGCGGCAAGTGCCTCAACATCGTCAGGCGGCACCCGCATGCCATGGGCGTCGCCGACTACCTCGGCGGCACCGCTAATGGTGGTGACGATGGCCGGCACGCCACGCGCGAGCGCTTCCAGTACGACCAGACCGCCGGTTTCGTACCACAGGGATGGCAATGCCAAGACGCGCGCCTCGGCAAAGCATTGCTCGACCGCTGCCCGGTCACCCCAAGGCCGTATGTCCGCGTTGGGGCAGGCCTGCCGCACCGCGCCGAGTGCCGGTCCATCCCCCATCACCAGCAGGGGCACGCCGGCCTTGGCGGCCGCTTCCGCCAGCACCACGCAGCCCTTCTCGACGGTGACGCGACCCACGAACGCCACAGCGCGATTGCGCTCCGCGCGCACCCGCGCAGCAGGCGCCCCGGCGACCGGGTTGGGCAGCACCCAGTGCCGGGTCGCGGCCGGCAGCAGCGTCATCCGCCGTACCGGGCGGCGGAGCGGGCGCGCGCC
>CBDDRG010000106.1:0-8267 GCA_965232975.1 uncultured bacterium | reverse complement strand
CCTCCAGCTTGAACGGCAGAACGGTCTGTGCCAGCATCATTACACCTCGTGGGTGATCGCTCGATTCGTTCTCAACAAACGTATCTTACGGTCGCCACGAGGTTTTTTGTGCCTTACGGAAAGTTGATCGCGGGATTAGGGTCGGTGCGAAGAGTGCGCTTGCGGCATGATTGTACCGCCTCAGCCCTATTTTTTATCCAGGCCCTGCAGCAGGCCTTCGCCGTCAAGCTTCCAGCGTGACGGCGAAAATGCCTGCCCCCGTCGTCCGCAAGGGTAGCTGAGTTACCACCACCAGCCGGATATTGATCCCCTCACCGGCAATTGTCGCGCACACCAGCTTCCGAATCCCGCACCCACTGCGCGTGTTCGTCGGCCGTCAGAAAGCGAAATTCGCCGGTTTTGTCGTCCCTGATTCGCACCCGCGCGCGAGTGTTGAGGGCATTGAGGTTTTTGCGGGCGATCTCGCAGTTGGTGGCGGCTTCGGCGGCAAGCACTCTGGCAGTGGCGGCATTCGCCGGATTGTCGGTGGCTGGCTCGGCGGCTGAACCAGCGGGTGCTGGCATTGCATCAGGCGTGGCCGGGGAGGCCGGCAGCGCTGCGGGGCGTGCGGGCTCTGGCGCGACCTTGATGAGTTGCGCCGGCCGGTCTCTGGGTGGGCGAGCGCTGTAGTGAACGCTGCCCTCGTCGTCCACCCACTTGTAATATTTTTCAGGCTGAGCGTGGCTCGCGGTTGCCCCGAGCAGTAGAGTCAGGGCGAGGATCTGCAGGGCGCGTTTCATGAACTGGCCTGATCGCTGAACAGGGTCGAAGTTTAAAGCGGATTGCACCGGGTCGGGCGTACGGCAGTGTAGCGTTGTCGACGAAATACCGCGGCTGCGCCGGTAGAAACGGGCCGCGGCGAGCGCCACGGCCCCGTTCAGCATGACTTTGTTGTCGAAATAGCGGATCGACCGCGGCGCCGCTAAAAGCCCTCGACCCGGTGTATGTAGCGCCAGATCAAACCGGGGCAGAGGCGGCGCAGATAATAGAACAGGGTTGCGAAGCGGGTCGGGAAGACCAGGAATTGCCCGCTGTCGACACAGCGCTGGATTTTGTCGAGCACCAGCTGCGGCGTGATCGGCGGCCCGCCGGCATCGAGCATTTTCGGCCATACGGTTTTGCGCCCCTGCTCCAATAACGGCGTATTTACCAAGGGCGGACACACGGACGCAAACCTGACGCCGGAGCTGCGATTTTCGTGGTACAGCACCTCGTTGAAGGTGGCCACCGCGGCCTTGGTGGCGGAGTACGCGCCGACCATCAGGCTGGGCACGAAACTCGCCATCGACGCGAAACTGACAAACACGCCGTCGCCGCGCGCGACCATCAGTTTCAACGCGGTTTGACTGATGTTGACCAGGCCACCGTAGTTGATCCGCATCTGCCGATGAATGATGTCATTGTCCTGTTCGAGCAGTTTTCCCATCGGCAGGATGGCGGCACAGTTGTACACCGTGTGGATGGGGCCGAGGGTCGCTTCGACGGCGTCGACGGCGGCCTTGACGGCGTCGAAGTCGGTGATGTCGACAGTCCAGGTCTCGATGTTGGCGGATGCCGAAGCCGTGGCGGCCAGCCCTGCCGCATTGACATCCAGCGCGGCAACCTTCCAGCCCGCCTGGGCAAAGTTTTTACAGGCCAGTTGGCCCATGCCACTGCCGCCGCCGGTGATCAGCGCGACCTTTTGATTCGCCACGGTATAACCTCCTCGATAGTTTTCTTATGGGCGCGCGCAGCGGCTGTCGGCGTGACGCGCGGATACGGCCATGGCCGTGGGCAGGCCGGGGCAACGGGCCGCAGCGCAGGCTGCGACCCGTCCCGGATCAGGCCTTTTTGTCAAAGTAGCGGATCGACGGCGGCGCGGAGATCCAGGCGGCGAGCTGGTCCATCACTCCGGTCTCGGTGCGCCAGGCGAAGTATTTCTCGTAGGCCTTGCGCGAGTCCCATTTTTCGATCGCGACGATGGTGGTGGGGTCGTCCTGATCCTGGTGCGCGTACACTTCGATGCAGCCCTCATAGGTGCGTGTGGACGGCAGCAGCGCGGCGAGGCCGGCCAGCGTGTCCTGCACCTTGTCGGGTTTGATTTTGAGTTCGAGCAATACGGTAACGGCCATGGTGGAGCTCCTCTTTCCAGGGTGATTGGAATTTAGCAGGCCGTTGAAAAACGCTTTTTCAACGGCCTGTTTAAAGCAAGCCAAGGAAGGCTTGCACGGAGATCAAGCACGCTAAGCGCTTGATCTTCGGATGCCGTCGCGGGCGTGTACCGCGACGAGCCGGGTTGAAAAAAGGGCAGGAAAGCCCTTTTTTCAACATCCTGTTAGTGGTTGGGATGGCGCCGGGGCCATCGGGCAAACGCGGTCAAATGCTGGTCGCGATACCCCAGTAGTTGAAGCCGAACAGCTTGGGTGTCGAGGGCAGGTACATCTGGTTGAGCTCGACGATGTCGAAGCCGCTGGTGCGGATCAACTCGGGTATGGGTCGATTCAAATTGCAGCCGCCGGCGAATTTTTTCCACAGCGGGTTGATGCGATCCTGCCAGCGGTGCACCGAGTCGTCGGGCGCCTGGCCGTGCTCGGTGAAGATCAGCCTGCCGCCCGGCTTCAACACCCGCCGTACTTGTTTCAACGCGGCACGCCAGTCGGGAATCGTGCACAGCGTGTAGGTCAGCAGTACAGTGTCCACGCTGTCGTCGTCGAGGGGGATCTGCTCGCCGGGCAGATCGAGCAGCTTGACCTCGATGGGCGACGCGGCAATATTCGGCGCCGCCTTGGCGCGCATCGCCTCCGAGGGCTCCAGCCCCCACACGAATTCCACCTTGGCGGGATCGTAGAACGGCAGGTTCAGCGCCGAGCCCATGCCCACTTCGAGCACGCGGCCAGTGCACAGCGGGACGACCTTTTTGCGCTGATAGGTGATCGGCTTGGTGCCGCAGGCGCAGTTGATAAAGGGCGCCAGAATGTGTTTGTCGTAAAAGCCCATGAATTGTCCCCGCAGGATGTTGTCGTGCTCGCTGTCCCAGGCACTGCTCAGGCAGCGGTGATGCCGCCGTCGATGACCAGTTCGGCGCCGGTCACATACTTGGCTTCGTCCGAGGCCAGATAGACCACGCCGTTGGCGATGTCGAGCGCCTCCCCCAGGTGGCCGAGCGGCGCCATGTCGTCGAAACTCTGGCGCACCCTGGCGGAGCCGCCGAGCGCCTGCATGCCGGCTTCGAGCATGGGTGTCAGCATGCCGCCGGGGTGGATCGAGTTGACGCGGATCCGGTTCTTTTTCTGCGCGCACTCCATCGCGCAGGCCTTGGTCAGCAACCGCACCGCGCCCTTGCTGGCGCAATAGGCGGGCGAAATGGCGGTGCCGACCAGCCCGGCGATGGACGAGATATTGATGATGGAGCCGCCACCCGCGCGCTCCAGCGCGCCGATACCGTGCTTGATGCCGAGAAACACGCCGTCCACATTGACGCCGTTCTGCCAGCGAAATTCTTCCAGCGTGGTCGAGGTGATGGGCTTGACCAGAAACACGCCGGCATTGTTGACCAGCACATCGAGCTTGCCGAAGCGCTGCTCGACGGCGCCGATGACCCCCTCCCAGCCCGCTTCGCTGGTGACATCCTGGGCCATGAAAAACGCCTGGCCGCCGGCTCTCTCGATCAGCGCGACCGTCTCCTGGCCGCCCTTCGCGTTGACGTCGGTGACCGCCACGCGCGCGCCCTCCTCCGCCAGTCGCAGCGCACTGGCGCGGCCGAGGCCAGAGCCGGCGCCGGTGACCAGCGCCACCTTGTTGTCTACTCGACCCATCGCTTGATCCCCTGTGTCCGATGTTGTGGTTGTCGGTCGCGAAGCCTGTGGGGCGCGCTCAGCCGCAGATCGCCCGATACACCAGCCGCTTGTGCTCATGGCTGAACGGGTGCCAGAAGCCGTAGGCGCGCTGGGTGAACAGCAGCGCCGCGATTCCGGCGCGCGGTGCGATCCAGGAATGGGTGCCGGCCATGCCGCCCCAGTGGTATTCGCCGCTGGCGGCTGCGGGTTCGCCTTCGGCGGGCGCGGTTTTGATGGCGAAGCCGAGACCGAACACGGTGTCGGGCATCGACCAGGTGGGCAGGCGCACCTGGATGCCGGCGGGCAACTGGTTGGTGTGCATGAGTTCGACGGCGGCCGGCGATAGCAGGCGCCGACCGTTCCATTCACCCCCGTTGACGATCATCTGGATGAACGCGGTGTAGTCCTCGATGGTGGTGACCAGCCCGCCGCCGCCGGAGTGGAAGCTCTTGGGTTCGCGCACATTGCCGATCAGCAGATCCGGGCAGGGTTTGAGCCCCGGCGCCATCGGGTTGCGCAGATCGAGGGGCAGATAGTTGGTGGTCAGACGATGGTGCTTCTCGGCCGGCACATGGAAATCGGTATCTGCCATCCCCAGGGGCTCGAACAGGCGCCGCTTGAGGAAATCGATAAAGGGCATGCCCGACCAGATCTCGACCAAGCGGGCGAGGATGTCGATGCCGATGCTGTACTGCCACTGGGTGCCGGGTTGGTACACCAGCGGCAGCCTGGCCAGCTTGTCGATCATCTCGGTCAGCGTGGAATCCTTGTCCATCATGCGCTGGTCGTTGTAGACCTTGTCGACCGGCGTTTCCATGAACAGCCCATAGCTGAAGCCGGCACTGTGGCTCATCAACTGGCGCACCGTCGGCGGGCTGTGCAAGGGCTCGGTGCTGGCGATGTCGGCGGCGCCCGGCACGAGCACGCGCAGGTCGGCGAACTGGGGCAGGTATTTCGCGAGCGGGTCGTCGAGCGCGAAGAGGCCGTCGTCGTACAGCATCATCGCGGCCGCCGAGGTGACGATCTTGGTATTGGAATAGGCGCGGAAAATTGCGTCCGCCGCCATCGGCGTTTTGCTGTCGATGTCGCTGTGGCCCCAGGTCTTGAAATCGACCACCTCGGTGCCTTTCAGCACGACCGCAGATAGGCCACTCACCAGATTGGCATCGACGTATTTCTGCATCGCCTGGTGCACGGCGGAAAAATCGTAGCGGGATGGGGTGACGCGGAGTTTGGCGATGGCGGCTTCCCTCGAGTTATTACTGTGCTTATGGGCGGGCGCGGAACGGGATCCAGATTACCCGTTCGCGCGCACCCGCCGCAAGGTTAACCGACGGCCACTCAAGGCGACCCCGTGCCCGCGACATCGACCCGGAAGGTCTCGATGCGCGACGCCCGTTTGCCCTTGCCGATATCGGCCATTTTGCCGTCGAAGGTGATGCCGAACAGCGTCTTCATATCGGCGCCGCCCAAGGTACAAGCCACAGCGCGGCGCCCGGGAATGTCGACGCGGTGGGTGATTTCGCCGCCATCCAGCACGCGCACGAACGCATCGTTGGCGAAGGCCGCGAGCCAGATGCCGCCGGCCTCATCGAGACAGATGCCGTCGGGCGTGTAGTCGCCCAGGTCGGCGAACACGCGCTCACCGGTCAACGAGCCGTCGGCGGCGATATCGTAGGCGCGCAGGCGCTTGCCCCAGCTCTCGGCGACGACCAGCAGCTTGCCATCCGGGCTGACCACGGGGCCGTTGGGGAAATGCAGCCCCTCGGCGACCACGCGCGCCTTGCCGTCGGGCGTCACCAGCACCAGATTGCCGGGCGCGAACTCTTCGCCCGCAAACAGGTTGTAGCCCATGCTGCCGACATAGGCGTTGCCCTTCTTGTCGACCACCATGTCGTTGATTTCGCCTTTGACCAGCGCCCTAACGTCGGCGTGCGGGGCCAGCTTGCCGGCGACGATGCGGCGCAATGTGCAATCTTTCATTGACACCACGATGGGGGTGCCATCGGCGAGAAAGCCGATGCCCGAGGGCCGGCCGGGCACCTCGGCCATCACTGTGCGCTGGCCGTCCGGCGTCAGCGTGTACACGGTTTTGCCGTTGACGTCGGACACCCAGAGGCGGCCATCGCGCCAGCGCGGGCCTTCGAGAAACACAAAATCGGTGGCGAAAACGGTGAGCTGTGGGGATGTCATGGGAAGCCTCCAGGAGTGGATTGTTTTCGTTATTGCCGGGGTCTTGGCGCGGCTATGGCTGCCATGCTAGCGCAAACCGCGTGGCCCCGGCAGTCGCGCCATTCCCACGCACGGGGGAATCGAGCGGGCGAGGGCCAGCCGCGCGCGTCCTGACCGAATCGTGCAGCGCTTGGAATCGGCCTCTTCGGAGAGCGGGCGGGGCGCTGGTCAGCGGCGCCGGTTTTTGTTATACCAGCCTCGGACCAAGCGCGATTCCACTCCGATCTAAGCCCATCTAACTAAATTAAGGAGTATCACCTCATGAGCAACTCAGCACTCGCCAGGGCCGGCGACGCACCTGAACTGGCCCGCAATGAAACCCTGACCCACGCGTTTTTCAAAGCCTGGGAGCGCAAGGACGAAAACGCCATCGTCGATGCCTTCGCCGCCGATGCGGTCTACCACAACATTCCATTCAAGCCGGTCAGCGGCAAGGACGCCATTCGCAAGGCGATTCAGGGCTTTCTGAAGACCGGCGACAACATGACCTTTGCGCTGAACAAGCTGGTGATCGCGGGCGACAGCGTGGTCACCGAGCGCGTCGATGGCTGGACGCACAAGGGCGTGCACAAGAGTCTGCCGGTGATGGGCATTCTGGAGTTCAATGCCGCCGGCAAGCTCAGCAGTTGGCGCGAGTACTTCGATGCCAAAGCCTTTACCGGCGAGGGCGGCTGACGGTATCGATGCTTTGTCGCCACCGATCTTGACCCTGTCGCACAAAACCCGGCCTGGCGCCGGGTTTTGTGTTTGAGCCGGCGGTCGGCTCAGCCCGCGTTTGCGTTCCGCAACACCCTGCGCATGGTCTCGGCCACCGATGCAAAGGCGTCCTTGTAGGGCTTGGCCTGACTCAGATCGCGGATGTCGGCGAGACGCTCGGCCAGGGTTTCGGGGGTTGGCGGTGCTGCCGCGCCCAGGATCACGCCAAAACCTTCGACCACCGCGATCTTCGAATAGTAGCCGGCGCCGCAGGAGAAGATTTCACCGCTGCCGGTATGGGACTCGGCGCACAGCAGGCCGACCATGGCGGTGACGAACTCGGGCTTCAGCAGCGGGCCGGTCTTGTCATCCATGGCGTCCTTCGACATGCGTGTGGTGGCCATCGGCGCGATCGCATTCACGGTGACGTTCTTGGATGCACCCTCCAGATACAGCGAGTGCATCAGGCCGACCACGGCGATCTTGGCGGCGGCGTAGTTGCTCAAGCCATGGCCGCCGAACAGGCCAGCCGCCGACGCCGTCATCACCACGCGGCCGTACTGCCGGTCGAGCATGCCCTGCCAGACGGCCTGGGTGCAGTACACCGCGCCCATCAGATGGACGTCGATGACCGAGCGGAAGTCTTCCATGGTCATCTTGCGGAAGCTGCTCTCGCGGTTGTTGCCGGCGTTGTTGACCAGAATGTCGACGCGGCCGAATTCGTCCACCGCGGTGGCGACGATGCGGCGCGCGCCCGCTTCATCGGCGACCGAGTCGTAGTTGGGTACCGCCGTGCCGCCGGCGGCGCGAATTTCCGCGACCACCTGATCGGCGGCGGCGTGGGAGCCGCCCTTGCCCTCGACGGTGCCGCCGAGATCATTGACGACGACTTTGGCGCCGCGCGCGGCGAGAAAAAGCGCATGGCTGCGGCCGAGACCGGCGCCCGCGCCGGTGACGACGGCGACGCGGCCGTTATAGTTGATGGTCACGGTAATTCCCCTGTGTTGTGGTTGGGTGTTGTGGTTGGGTGCTGTGGTTGGGTGCTGTGGTCGTGTGTTGTGTGGTGGTGGTTGACAGCGGTAGCGAGCGCCCTCGGCGCCGACAGGCCGCTATGCTAACAGCCAGCTGCCGGGTCAGGAACCCGGCAGCTGGCGAACTCGGCTCAAGGCATTGGCGGCGCCGTTCTCGCCAGAACCCGTTCAGCCGAACGGACCCAACACGGTGCTACGATTGGCTCGGCTGGGTTATGGAGGATCCCCGAATTGCCGACCATGCCCGAACCCCCGCCCGGTGTCGCGCAGCGAGATCGGCGTTGAGCCGATCTGCATCGTTGCGGACATCCCGGTTCTCGCCGGGTCGCAGCGGGGGAGCCTGTCAGAAATTTTGTGTGCGAGGCATACGATGACGAACCAAAGGAGATTGTATGCCACGCAAGAAGAAGTCAGCCGTAGCGGCGGTGCCGCCTGCGATGGAGATTCCCCGGGA
>CBDDRG010000105.1:0-21070 GCA_965232975.1 uncultured bacterium | reverse complement strand
TCCACCGGCGCCCCCTCCCTCTTTTTTTTTTTTTTTTTCTTCCCCCCCCCCATCTTTTTGGTGTGGACTTCAATTTGCCGCTGTACCGCCTTCATCGCCGCATCCACGTTGTCCGCGACATCTGAACGCGGTGATTTGGTGCTTGCCTTTGCCGGCGCAACTGTTTTTGCCGGCTTGGTAGTCGTTGCAGGTTTTGCCATGAGGTTTCTCCTTGATCGCCAGTCCAACGGAATGATTTCACTGCATCAAAAATTTCCACGCCAGACTGATTCTATTTCAAATCGTCAACAAATCCATAAAATTATTGCGTGAATGCCGCATTCGCGAGCTCAACCACAGAGCCGCGAATGCGAAACCTGCGCTGATTCGACTATTGCGATGACATTTATTGGCCTGACGGCAATACCGGCAGATGATGGTTGACGATCCGTGCGAGCAGATCAATATGGCGCGGGCGGTCGTTCAAACAGCGAATCAACGCAAACTCGACGCCACCTGCCGCCAGAAAAAGCTGGCGGTTCCGAATGTCGATTTCTTCCAGCGTTTCGAGACAGTCGGCGGCAAAGGAAGGGCAAACAACATCGACTCGGCTGACGCCACTGTGCGCGAACTCACGCAGCAACCCGTCGACATAGGGCCGCAGCCACTCCCGGCGCCCAAACCGGGACTGAAAACCGAATGCCCAGGCATCCGCTGGCAATGACAACTTTGCCGCCAGCGCGCGCGCGGTCGCGACGCACTGGTCGCGATAGGGATCGCCCCGCGCCGCATAGTCGGCGGGAATGCCGTGAAAGGACATCAGCAATTTTTGCCCGCGCCCGTGTTCGCGCCAGTGCTCGACCACGGTTGTGGCCAGGGCATCGATGTAGGCGGCCTGCTGATAATAGTGTTTGACGACAGCAATTTCGGGCACGTCGCGCGCTGCCTTGATCAGCGCGGCAACCTGGTCATACACGGCACCCGTGGTGGTCGCCGAATATTGCGGATACAAAGGCAGGATCAGGAATTTGTCGACACCGCGGGCCTGCAGCTCGGCAATACGGGTCGCCAGGGACGGCTGACCATAGGTCATCGCATAGGTCACCAGGGGCGCCGGCTGCACGCCCTGCCGCAGCGCGGCTTGCAGCGCAGCCGCTTGCGCCGCCGTGATGACCCGCAGCGGTGACCCCTGCTCGCGCCAGATGGCGCGGTAAGCGCGAGTCACCCGACCCGTGCGCAGGGGCAGGATGATGCCATTGAGCACGCCCCACCACAGCCAGCGGGGGGCTTCAACCACGCGGGGATCGCTAAGAAACTGTCTCAGAAAGCGTGCCACCGCGACGGCGGTGGGCATTTCCGGCGTGCCCAGGTTGACCAGTACCACACCGGTGTTCACGCGCGTCGCAACCAACAGTCAGCAGTGCCGCGCGGCGGCGTCGACGCGCGCGGGGATCAGGGGGCGCTCAGGGCAGCCGTCAGGCGCGCTTGGATGGTCACCAGCGCACCGATGCCGTCGATGCGCACACAGCGCAGGGATGAAGCGGGTTGTGCGGCGGCTAGCTGCTGGTAAAACTTCACCAAGGGCTCGGTCTGCTGGTGGTACACCCGGAGGCGGTTGCGCACGGTGTCCTCGCGGTCATCGACGCGTTGCACCAAAGGCTCGCCGGTGATGTCGTCGAGCCCCGGCCGACGCGGCGGGTTGTGCTCGAGGTGGTAGACGCGGCCGGAGCCCTCGTGCACGCGGCGACCACTCAGGCGCGCGACGATCTGCTCGTCATCGACAAAAATTTCGATGACGCGCTCGATATGAACGCCGGCATCCAGCAGCGCCTGGGCCTGGGGGATAGTGCGCGGGAAGCCGTCAAATAGAAAACCCCCGGCGCAGTCGGGAGCCTGAATGCGCTCCTTCACCAGCGCGATAATCAAATCGTCGGATACCAGACCACCGGCCGCCATGATGTCCTTGGCCTCGAGGCCGAGGGGGGTTTCCGCCTTGACGGCGGCGCGCAGCATATCGCCCGTGGAAATTTGCGGGATGCCCAGCCGCTGGGTGATGAATTGGGCCTGCGTGCCTTTACCAGCGCCGGGCGGCCCGAGCAGAATGATGCGCATAAATAAGCTCTCCCTCGAAATTTCCGCAGTCGCCGCTGGTTTTGTTTACATCAAAAAGGCGGGCGAGCGTACAGGTTACGCCCCACTACCACAAGCCCGAACCGAGCCCGCCCACGCCGGAAACAGCGCACCAACGGGCGGTTGGACACTCAGCCGCGCCGCTCGCGCACTTTGGCCTGCCGCCACAACTCATTCAGTTCGTCGATATCCAGCAGCGCAAAATCGCGCTGCTGGGCAACCGCCAAAGCTTCCATCGCGGCGAAGCGGCGCTCGAACTTGCGATTGGCGCGGCGCAGTGCGCCCTCGCCATCGACCTGTAAATGGCGCGCCAGATTGACGCAGCAAAACAGCAGGTCGCCGACCTCTTCGTCGATGTGGTCGCGGTCGCCGCTGGCGATGGCCGCCTTCAGCTCGACCATTTCTTCGTCGATCTTGGCAAACACGCCGGCGACATCCGGCCAGTCGAAGCCGTGGCCGGCGGCGCGCCTCTGCAACTTGGCGGCGCGAGTCAGCGCCGGCAGCGCCAGCGGCACATCGGCGAGCCGTCCGCCATTGCCTTGTGCATCGCGCTTGCGCTGCTTGATGGTCTCCCACGCCTGTTTGATGGCCTCGACGCTGTGCTCGGCAGCCCCCGGCTGGCGGCGGCTGTGCAGTGTCCCCTCGGGGAACACATGGGGATGGCGCTCCACCAGTTTGGCGACAATCTGATGCACCACATCGCCGAACTGGAACAGGCCGGCATCCGCGCCGAGCTGGCTGTGGAACACCACCTGAAACAGCAGGTCGCCCAGCTCTTCGCTGAGATGGGCATGATCCCCGCGCTCGATGGCATCGATGACTTCGCAGGTTTCTTCAAGGGTGAAGGGCGCGATACTGGCAAAGGTCTGCCGCAAATCCCAAGGGCAACCGGTCACCGGATCGCGCAAGCGCTGCATCAGATACAGCAGGTCTTCGATGCGATAACGCGGCGAATCAGTCAATGTGCGGTCTCCATTCACCCGTCACTCCACTATCCGATAGACATCGGTGACATTGGGTACCTGGCGCAAACGGGTCAGCAAGATGCTGAGTTTTTCGGTGTCCGGGACATCGACGCTCAGCTCGGTGAGCACGGCGCCAGCGCGGCCTTCATTGCTCACCAGCGACGCAATTGACAGGCCCGCGTTGTCAATCACGGTGGTGATGTCGCGTAACAAGCCGCCGCGATCGTAGGATTCGATCCCTATCTTGACAGGATACATTTGCTGGGGCTCACCGCCCCAGCTCACCTGGAGCAGGCGCTGGGGGTCGCGCACCTGCAGACGCAGAATGTTGCCGCAATCCTTGCGGTGCACGGAGACTCCCTGGCCATAGGTCAGGAAGCCGCAGATGGGCTCGCCCGGCAGGGGCGAGCAGCACTTGGCCACCCGGGTCAGCAGGTCGGCGACGCCGTAGATGTAAAACTCGGATTTACCGAACCGGGTGGCGGTGACCGGCCTGGGCTTGCGCACTTGAGTTTTCAGATTGCCGAGGCGCACCTGCGCCGCTTTGCTGATCTGCTCCTGGCCAACATCGCCCGCACCGATCGCGGCGTACAGGCCCTCGCTGCCTTTCTTGTTGAAACCTTCAGCGAGCGCATCCAGATCCTGAGCACTCACCGTCAGGCCAAGCTGGCGAAACTCCCGCTCGAGTATCGCCTTGCCAGCCACGATGTTCTGTTCGCGATCCTGGGCGCGAAACCACTGCTGCACCCGCGCGCGCGCCTTTGCCGTAGTCAGATACCCGAGCGAGCGAATCAGCCAGTCACGACTCGGCGCCTCGTGTCGGCCGGTCAGGATCTCCACCTGATCGCCGGTTTTCAGCCGGGTATTCAGGGGTTGGATACGGCCGTTGACCTTTGCGCCGCGGCAGCGATGGCCAACCTCGGTGTGGATGCGATAGGCAAAATCCAGCAACGTAGCGCCCTGGGGAAGATCGACGACATGACCCTCGGGGGTAAACAGGTAGACGCGGTCGGGAGAGCCGTCGCCCCCGAGGGCATCGTTGACACCACCTTCGCCGACGTCTTCATGCCATTCGAGGACCTGCCGCAGCCAGGCGATCTTGGCCTCGTAGCTGTGCGCGGCGGCTTCGCTGTCGGTGCCCTTGTATTGCCAATGGGCACAAACGCCGTACTCCGCCTCCTCGTGCATGGCCTGGGTGCGGATCTGGATCTCGATCACCTTGCGCCCCGGGCCGATCACCGCGGTGTGCAGCGAGCGATAGCCGTTTTCTTTCGGCGACGCGATGTAGTCGTCAAACTCGTTGGGGATATTGCGCCATTTGCTGTGCACGATGCCGAGCACGGCATAGCAGTCGGCCACCGTAGGCACCAGCACCCGCACCGCGCGAATGTCGTAGATCTCGGAGAAGCCGATCTCCTTGCGGTGCATCTTGCGCCAGATGCTGTAGATATGTTTTACCCGCCCGCTGACATCGCCGTCCTTGCCGATTTTGCGCAACTCGGCACGGATGGTGGCCATGACTTCGTCGATGTAACTCTGGCGATCGCGCCGCTTTTCATCCAGCAACCGCGCGATCTGCTGGTATTCAGTGGGTTCGAGGTAACGGAAGGCGAGATCCTCGAGCTCCCACTTGAGGTGGCCGACACCCAGGCGGTGGGCGAGGGGCGCATAGACATCCATGATTTCCCGCGCGACCCGGATGCGCTTGGCCTCCGGCGCGTGCTTCGCCGCGCGCAGGGCGCAGGTGCGCTCGGCGAGCTTGATCAGCGCCACGCGCACGTCGTCGATGATGGAAACCAGCATCTCGCGCACCTTGGCCGCCTGGCGCGCTGCATCCTGGCCGAACACGCCCTGATCGGAATCGTTGCGCTGGTTGCTGATGACGGCCATGCGCAGCGCGCCATCGATCAACTTGGCGACGTCCTCGCCAAAGGTCTGGCGCACCGCGGCGAGGCCGAGTTTTTGCTCGCGCACTGCGCGGTAGAGAATGCCGGCTTGCAGGCCTTCGACATTCATGTACAGATCGGCGAGAATCCCGGCCATTTCCAGCCCGGTCGAGAAACTGTTGGTGCCGAGTGCATCGCCGTCGTCCACGCCTGCGCCGCGCCCATCGGCGGCCCTGCTCATCGCCACCGCCGCGTGCAGCGCGTCGCGAACATCCACGCCCCAATGCCTGCCCGCCGCCAGCTTGTTCACCCAGGCGCCGGCATCAACCAGCGCCGTGCCGGGTATCGATTCGCGGACTTTGACCATGGCGATCAACCTGCGTCAAACGAGCTCGTTTACAGCCAGGGCCGGGTTAGGAATTATAAAGGCCGGACGACAGATAGCGGTCACCGCGATCGGCAATGATGGCGACGATCACCGCGTGGGCGACTTCTCGCGCCAGGCACAAGGCGCCCGCCACCGCGCCGCCGGAGGATACGCCGCAGAAAATTCCCTCCCGCCGGGCGAGCTCCCGCATCGTGTCTTCGGCCACCGTTTGCGCGATGTCGATGACCCGGTCGATGCGCTGATCGTCGAATATCCCCGGCAGATACGCCTGTGGCCAACGGCGAATACCCGGGATGCTGGAATCGGCGTCGGGCTGCAGGCCGACGATGACGATGGCGGGATTCATCTCTTTCAAATAGCGGGATACTCCCATGATGGTGCCGGTGGTGCCCATGGCGCTGACAAAGTGGGTGATGGTGCCGGCGGTCTGGCGCCAGATTTCCGGGCCGGTGGTCTCGTAGTGGGCCAGCGGATTATCGAAGTTGTTGAACTGGTCGAGTACTCGCCCTTGGCCTTCGCTCTGCATTTTCAGCGCCAGATCGCGCGCGCCCTCCATCCCTGCTGCGCGCGTCACCAGCACCAGTTCGGCGCCATAGGCAGTCATCGCCGCCTTGCGCTCGTCGGTCGCGTTGTCGGGCATGATCAGAATCAACCGGTAACCCCTGATCGCCGCCGCCATCGCCAGCGCAATGCCGGTGTTGCCACTGGTCGCTTCGATCAGGGTATCCCCGGGCGCAATCAGGCCCCGCAGTTCGGCGTGGCGAATCATGCTCAGCGCCGGCCGATCCTTGACCGAGCCGGCGGGGTTGTTACCTTCGAGCTTGACCAGAATCGTATTGTCGATGCCGGCGCCAAGGCGCTGCAGGCGCACCAGTGGCGTATTGCCGATTGAAGCCTCGATGGTGGGAAATTCCATGGTGTGCGCTCGCCGCTGCTTACCCGCGTCTAACAGGCCGTTGAAAAGCGTTTTTCAACGGCCTGTCAATGTTCAGTGTCCGTCGTGGGCGTTCATCTGCGGTTTGGACCCGCGCGAGAACTTATCAGTGTGCACCACGCGCTGCTCCCTGGCCGCCGGTCTCTCTCACGCCGTCAACACCACAAAAGCGACGGCAAACTGCCGTTCGTCGGACAGGCTGAGCAACGCCTGGCGCCCACCGCGCTGTTGCAAAAGTTGCGCCGCTCGCTCCGTCAAGCGCAGTACTGGCGCCCCGTGCGCGTCGTTGAGAACGCTGAAATCCTGCCAGGATAACTCGCCAATGCCGGTGCCGAACGCTTTGCTCGCCGCCTCCTTGGCCGCAAACCGCTTGGCCAGATACGCCACGCTGTCGGCGCGCCGATGGTAGACCAGAATTTCCTCGGCGCAGAGTACCCGTTCGACAAAGCGGGCACCGTGTCGTTGCAGAATGCGCTCGATACGCGCGATATCGACGATGTCGGTACCAATGCCAATAATCATCCGTGGTCGCCGCTCCGATCATCGGCGGTTGGTGCGCGAAAGAGTTCGCGACTATAGAGCGGCCGCACGCCCAGATGGGGCTGCAACGCGACGCGCAACAACCGCTTGGCCGTCCGCTTTACCGCCAGGTCATGGTAGCGACCCTGCGCCATCGCCAACAGGTGCTCGCCGGCAAAGCCGCGCCCGTCCAGCGCCTGCGGTGGCGCACCGTCGCTGGTTATCCGCACCAGGCCATCGGTGGCGACGAACCGGTAGAACTGGTGCGCCGCGATTGGTTCATCGTGAACGCCGTCATAGCGCAGATCCAGACCGTAGCCCAGCTGATCCAGCACCAGCAGCTCAAAGTCGCGCAGTAACGGTTCGGGGTCAGCCGCCACCGCCAGTTCGCCGAGCAGGTGTCGATAGCGGTCAAACAGCGCTTCCTGAGGGCAATGCTCGGGCAACAGGCGCATCAGCAGTTCGTTGACATACAGACCCAGCAACAGTGCCCTGCCGGCCGCCAACACGGCACTCCCGCTGGCATCCGCAGTGGTCAGTGTTTTCAGATCGCCACGCCCCCGCCACCCCACTGCCAGCGGCGTAAAGGGCCCGAGCCGCCAGCCTTTGCCCACTCGGCCGCCGCGCGCCACAACCCTCAGCCTGCCCTGCTGGCGACAAAACAGATCCACCAGCGCGCCGCTCTCCCGATAAGGGCGAGAGTGCAGCACAAACGCGGATCCAGCGTCGTCGATCATGATCACGAGCGCTCCCGAATCTTAAATTGCAGGCTCCGAGAACCGCGGTCGGGACGGCACTGGCCGTCAGTCCTGGTAGCCGAGACTGCGCAGCGCGCGCTCATCATCGGCCCAGCCGCTGCGCACTTTCACCCACAGATTGAGCATGATCTTGCCGCCGAACAGCGCTTCCATATCGACGCGCGCCTGCTGACCGATCTTTTTGATACGCTGCCCGCTTTCACCGATAACGATTTTTTTCTGGCCTTCGCGCTCGACGACGATCAAGGCGCTGATATGGCGAATCGCGCCGCGCAGCTCAAATGCCTCAATTTCGACGTTGACCTGATAGGGCAGCTCAGCACCCAGTTGGCGAGTGATCTTTTCCCGCACCAGTTCGGCGGCCAGAAAACGCTCGCTGCGATCGGTGAACTGGTCTTCCGGAAAATGAAAGGTGCCGACCGGAATATGCCCGCGCACCAGTTCTTCAAGCTTGTCCAGGTTAGTGCCCTGGAGCGCGGACACGGGTAGGCAATCGGCCCCGGGCACCAAGTCGGCGAGTCTCGCCAGGTGGGGCAGAACGGCCTCGACATCGCCCAGGCGATCCATTTTGTTGATCGCCACAATCACCGGCACCCGCGCCTCGGCCACCCGTCGCGCCACCGCTTCATCCGCGTCCGACCAGGCCAGTCGGTCGACGACAAAGATGACCACATCGACACCCTGAATGGCGCTCTGCGCGGCGCGGTTCATGATCCGGTTGATGGCGCGCCGGCCATCGTCGTGCAAACCCGGCGTATCGACAAACACCAACTGATAGTTGGCGTCGGTCTTGATACCGAGCACATTGTGGCGCGTGGTCTGGGGCTTGCGGGAGGTAATGCTGAGTTTCACCCCGAGCAGGTGGTTCAACAACGTGGACTTGCCCACGTTGGGGCGGCCGACGATAGCCACATGGCCGCAATGGTGCGCAGTGACAGTGTTCATGGTGATGGCTCCGCAGCTGCATTCGCCGGCGTCAGCCCAAGATAGGCCAACGCCTGTTCAGCCGCCACCTGCTCGGCCTTGCGCCGACTGGATGCCGTGCCGGTGAAGACTTTGCCGATAGTCGCCAAAAAGCAGTCCACGCGGAAGGTGCGCGCGTGCAACTCACCGCTCACCACGCCTATTTCATAGCGCGGCAAATCCTTGCCCCGGGCTTGCAGATATTCCTGCAGGCGGGTTTTGGGATCCTTGTAGTCAGCGCTGCGCGAGAGCTGTTGCAGGCGCCGATCAAACCATAGCGAAACACAGGCCCGGCAGGCCGCCAAACCGCCGTCGACAAAAATCGCACCGAGCACCGCTTCCAGGCTGTCGGCGAGCATCGAGGCGCGGTGCTGGCCGCCACTCTTCAATTCACCCGGCCCCAGGCGCAGATGCCCCCCCAGACCGAGCTCGGCAGCGACCCCGGCGACAGACTCGCCATTGACCAACTGGGCGCGCAAACGGCTCAAATCGCCTTCGCTCGCATCGTCAAAACGCGTGTAGAGCGCCTCGCTGATCAGCAAACCCAACACCGCATCGCCGAGGAATTCGAGCCGCTCATTGTGCCCACTGCCGTGGCTGCGGTGGGTCAGCGCCCGCCGCAACAAGTCCGGGTTGGCGAACTCATGGCCGATGCGCTTATGCAACAGATGAAGGGGTCTGTTCACGGCACATCACTGCGGCTGGGCGCTATCGTAAACGTGGGTAAAGGTCGCGACGACATCCAGATTGTGAACCACGGCGACGCGTTTTTCATACGTCAGTTTGACTAGCGTACGGGCTTTCTCACGCACCACCTGGGCTTGGGCCGGGTCGAGATCGCGGATATTGTTGACGGTAAATTGCTTGCCAAGTGCGTTTCTGATCGCACCGTTATCCAGCTCCCGAATATTCGCGTCTTGCAAATCCCTAAAAGCCCCGGCGACAAAATAATCGTCGATATAAAGCGGCGCCACCTTCATCAGCACCAGCAACAGCAGGCCCCACGCCACCAAGGTCACCAGCACACCGATCAGGGATGCCCCGCTCTGTCCACGCATTTGCCCAACCCCCTCGCCGCTGCCGACTACCGGATCCTGCCGACGCCTGCGAGACTCGGCAAACTAAAGACGGATTCCCAATGCAGCCACACGACCACGGCCTTGCCGACGATATTGGCCTCCGGCACCGGCCCCCAAAAGCGACTGTCGCTGCTGTTGTCCCGATTGTCACCCATCATAAAGTAATGCCCCGCCGGCACCCGGGTACTGAAATTGCGCCCTGCCCGGCTCGCCACGATACTCTTGCGCACCCAATGGGACACGCCGTCGAGATTTTCGCTGACCACCTGAAAACCGGGCTCGGTGGCCACGCCATCTGCCTTAGTCTGGATCATTTTCTGGCCGTTAACATAGAGCACGTTATCCAGCACGCGGATCTGGTCGCCGGGAACACCCACCACCCGCTTGATGAAATAGCGGTCGTCACCCGGGGGGAAGAACACCATCACTTCGCCGCGCTGCGGTTCGCCAACAGACAGTATCTTGGTGCCGGTGACGGGCAGGCGCAGGCCGTAGGCGTACTTGTTGACGAGGATGAAATCGCCGATCTTGAGAGTAGGGATCATCGAGCCGGAGGGAATCTGGAACGGCTCCAGCAGAAACGAGCGCAGCACCAGCACCACCAGCAACACCGGAAAAAACGGTGCGGTAAATTCGACCAGCCAGGATGGCGCCACCCCCTCGCCGCGCAGGCGCCGCAGCACCAGCTTGTCGAGCAGCCACATAAGCCCGGACACGGCGGTCAAAATGACCAGGATTAACGGGAAGTCCATATTCACCACGATTCAATCGTTGTCGGTTTTGAGCACGGCCAGGAACGCCTCCTGGGGGATTTCGACGCGGCCGACCTGTTTCATGCGCTTCTTGCCGGCTTTTTGCTTTTCGAGCAGCTTCTTTTTGCGCGTAATGTCGCCGCCATAACATTTGGCGAGCACGTTCTTGCGCAGGGCCTTGACCGTGGAGCGGGCGATGATGTGGCCGCCGAGCGCCGCCTGGATGGCCACGTCGAACATCTGGCGGGGAATCAAGTCTTTCATCTTGTCGGTGATCATGCGGCCTTTGTACTGGGCGTTGTCGCGGTGCACGATCAACGCCAGCGCATCCACCTTATCGCCGTTGATCAGGATATCGAGCTTCACCAAGGGCGCCGGCTCAAAGCGCACAAAGTTGTAGTCGAGGGACGCGAAGCCACGACTGACCGACTTCAGGCGATCAAAAAAATCCATTACCACTTCGCTCATCGGCAACTCGTAGCTCAGCGACACCTGATTGCCGGTAAAGCGCATGTCTTGCTGCACGCCGCGCTTTTCGACACAGAGCGCGATGACGTTGCCGAGATAATCCTTGGGCACCAGGATATTGGCCGCGCAGATAGGTTCGCGCATTTCGACGATGCTGGTCGGATCAGGCAGCGCCGACGGGCTGGAAATATGGCGAATCTCCCCGGCCATCACCACTTCGTAAACCACGGTAGGCGCAGTGCTGATCAGGTTGAGGTCGTACTCGCGCTCCAGGCGCTCCTGCACGATCTCCATGTGCAGCAGGCCGAGAAAGCCGCAGCGGAAGCCGAAGCCGAGCGCATCCGAACTCTCGGGCTCGTAAAACAGCGACGCATCGTTCAGCGTGAGCTTGGCGAGCGCTTCGCGAAAATCTTCGAAATCCTCGGATTCCACCGGAAACATGCCGGCGTAGACTTGAGGATTGGCCTTCTGGAACCCCGGTAGGGCGGCGACGTCGGGCGTGCTGGCGTGGGTAAAGGTGTCGCCGACCGGCGCGCCGTGAATGTCCTTAATACCGGCGACCACAAAGCCGACTTCGCCCGCCCGCAACAACCCGGTCTCCTTGCGCTTTGGGGTGAACACGCCGACGACGTCGACCACGTTCGGCTTGCCGATCGCCTTGGCGATGATCTTGTCCTTGAGGCGGATCGAGCCTTGCTTGACCCGCACCAGCGACACCACGCCCAGGTAATTGTCGAACCAGGAATCGATGATCAACGCCTGCAGCGGGGCGTCGATATCGCCGACGGGCGGCGGCACCAGCGCGACCAGTTGTTCGAGAATGTCGTCGATACCCAGACCGCTCTTGGCGCTGCACTGCACCGCGGCGCTGGCGTCGATGCCGATGATCTCCTCGATCTCGCGCGCCACCCGCTCGGGCTCGGCCTGCGGCAGATCCATCTTGTTGAGCACGGGGATCACTTCGAGGCCCTGGGCGATGGCGGTGTAGCAGTTGGCGACCGACTGGGCTTCCACGCCCTGGGCGGCATCGACCACCAGCAGTGCGCCCTCGCAGGCGGCCAGCGAGCGAGACACCTCGTAGGCGAAATCCACATGCCCGGGGGTATCGATGAAATTCAGCTGATAGGTCTTGCCGTCGCGCGCTCGGTAGTCAAGGGTGACGCTCTGGGCCTTGATGGTGATGCCGCGCTCGCGCTCAATGTCCATTGAATCGAGCACCTGAGCGGCCATTTCGCGCTCGGGCAAGCCGCCGCAGCGCTGGATGAAGCGGTCGGCTAAGGTGGATTTGCCGTGATCGATATGGGCGATGATGGAGAAATTGCGGATATGGCTCAGATCTGACACGTCGAGGGTTTCATTCCGTGGCGGGGCGCTGGCCCTGGCGGCGCGCAGGCAGGGCGCAGAGTTTAGCCTATTTACGCCCGCCGTTGGCGGACATCAGTCGAGTTCAAGCGTGCGAAAAATGGATCGCCCGCGGCGAAAAACGCGTAGCGCGATAGGCGTTTGCTTTGCCAATTGACGGACTTCGTCTTCATAGTTGTCCAGGTTGTCAATTTGCTGATACCCCAGTTGAACGATGACGTCGCCGGGCTGCAAACCGGCGCGCTCGGCCGGGGAATCGGGGAACACCTTCTTGATCTCGACACCGCCGCGAATTTCACTGCTGTTGATGGTTTCGGGATCCACTGTCACGACCTCGAGGCCCAACCGATCACCGCCACGGGCCTGCGCTACCGCGTTGGCGCCCTCGTCACCTGGACGCACCCCTACGGTGAGGGCAACATTGCGTTCCCGGCCCTTGCGCACCAGCGTCACATCGACCTTTCGGCCCGGCGGCATGAGGCCGACAAGATGGGGTAGGTCGCTGGCTTCGACGATCGGCTGGCCGTCAAATGTAATCACCACGTCGCCCGGCAACAAACCGGCCTTTTTGGCCGGGCTGCCCTCGGCCACCTGGGCGATCAGGGCGCCATCGGCGTTGGCCAAGCCCAGCGAGGCGGCGAGATCGCGATCCACCTCCTGGATGTACACCCCGAGCCAGCCCCGATCGACCCGCCCCTTCTCCTTCAACTGCCTGACCACTTCCGTGGCGACACTGATCGGAATGGCGAATGACAGACCGACCGAACCGCCGCTGGGCGAGTAGATCTGTGAATTGATACCCACCACCTCACCATTCAGGTTAAAGAGAGGCCCGCCCGAATTGCCCGGATTGATCGCGACATCGGTTTGGATAAAAGGGACGTAATCATCGCCGCGCTCGGTCGGTATGCTGCGACCGATGGCGCTGACGATACCCGCGCTGGCCGAATAATCCAGTCCGAACGGCGAGCCGATCGCGACCACCCACTCGCCCACCTTGAGCTCGCCCGGCGCGGCGAGCTTGACCACCGGCAAACCCGCGGCGTCAATTTTCAGCAGCGCCAGATCCGACCGGGGATCGACGCCAACTATTTTCGCCTCGAACTCCCGTCGATCACTCAACCGCACCGTGATTTCGCTTGCGTCCTTGACGACATGGTTGTTAGTCAGCACAAAGCCATCGTCAGAAATAAAGAAGCCAGACCCAACCGCATAGGCCCTGCGCTCGGGGATTTGCCGCTGATCAAAAAAGTCGCGAAAAATTTCTGGCATGTCCGCCGTTGGCGGCGTCTGTCGGCGACGCACGGAGGTCGCCTCGACGGTGCTGATTTTTACCACCGCAGGGGAGTTGTCGGCGATCAGCCCGGTAAAATCGGGCAGCGCACCCCAAGCACAGGGCGTCAGCACAATCAGCACCAGAAAACCTGCCCACCATCGCTTCACCATCGGGTCCCGTTCCTTATCCTCCGCTCTCTCGCGCGCGGCAAACATCCGACTAAAATCAGTCGCTCACGACAACGTCTCAAGGTATGTCAAGCAGACTGATCTCACGCCCAGCCGCAGCCAGTCCATCGCCACCCGCGACCACCCAATGCGGTGCCCGACGATATTTTCGCGGTGCCCAGCCCCGTGCATTGCACCCGCATTCACTGCCGCTGGCGACGGCCGACCCACGGGCAATTATTCCCAAGTATGACGCGCGACACTCGCACACTCACGGTGGTTGCGCAACCCACCGTGAGTTCGACACTACGGCTCAGCAGTGCCGCACTGCGGAACCGCACCGGTCGAGCGTTGCATGCGGGTGACTGGATGGATCGCTAGGAGCCTGCCGAACTTGAGACTGTCCTACTGCGGAAAAGCCGAATTTGCTCACATTCTGGGCAACTTTGCCTCAAATCGGACTTTCCCTCGCTACGGCGCTCAAATCCGACAAGCTCCTAACGTGAGCGCCCGCGAAACCGAGCGCCGATCACGGCGTGCCCTGTGTTTGCGCAAGTAGAACGCCCGTTATGAACGCTTTCGAGTCGCCCGCGACCGCCATTTACCGACCATCGGAGCCCTGATTCTGCAGGGAGTGTTCGACAGCGTACGAACCCGGGCCGGTTCCTGTGGACGCTTGGTGGCGCGCAATCAGCGCACTCAAGTATGCCTGGATCTGCTCTTGGCTGAGGGTGCCCATCAGGGTCTGACCATCAATCAGATCCAGCTGCTGCTGACGCACGAATGAACCCATGCTGACGGCCCGCGCACCGACCTGAGCCGGGTGGGTCAGGTACGACGACGGGGTCTGCACCTCCGGCAGCGTTTCGATACCGGCAGCCGGGGCGGTAGATACCTGTACAGCTACAGCGGGTCCATTTACGCCAGGTCCATTTACAGCAGGTCCATTGCCGCCGTCGACAACCTGGACACCAGGCGCCGAGGCGGCGGAGCCGAACTGCAACTGCTGGAACGCCAGCACCGCAATCACCGCGACCGATGCCGCCACGGCAACCCGCCCCAGCGGTAACAGCGCGCGCTTTAATCGCTGTGCGTCCGCACCGGAAACGCTGGTGCGAATGTCCGAGCCGGGGCAGGCCACCACATCCAGGTCATCAATCGCGGCGCGAATGCCGACGGAGAGATCAACCAGCGGGACCGGCTGCTCACCGCGCACGACCGCCGCGACCACCTGATACCGCTGCCACGTGGCGCGCAAAGCGGAATCCATGGCCACCGCGTTCAAGACGCGCTGCATCTCAAGCTCGGTTGCTTCACCGTCCATGACACAGGACAGAGATTCCCGCACGCCCGCATCGCCGCGATCATTCATCACCGATATCCTCTTCAACAACCGATTCTCTGTTGACAACCGATTCTCTGCCCTTGCCGGCCTTCGGCACGCCGATCTAGCTCGAGCCCCTCACCTGCTGCCGATTTGCCATCCACCGAGTCAGCACGAGAAGGTCGTGCGGCCTCTCTGACCGAGCCGGTTGCAAAAGGTTCCGCGCGGCAATTTACAGCCGACCATCGAGCAATGCCTTGACTTGCTCGTCGACCGCCTCCCGCGCACGGAAGATGCGCGAGCGCACGGTGCCCACCGGACAGGCCATCTCGACGGCAATTTCTTCATAACTGAGACCGTCGAACTCACGCAGCAGCAGCGCCGTACGCAAATCCTCGGGCAGCGCATTGATCGTCTCATTGATGATGCGCCCGAGCTCATCCCGGTAAACGAGATTTTCGGGGCTGTCCACATCGCGGAGCGAGTCGCTGCCACCGTGATCGCCCGCATCATCCAAATCGACATCATTGGCGGGCGGGCGACGGCTGCGGGAGACCAGAAAATTTTTCGCGGTATTGACCGCAATGCGGTACAGCCAGGTGTAAAACTGGCTGTCGCCGCGGAAGGCAGGGATTGCGCGATACGCCTTGACAAAGGCTTCCTGGGTGACGTCGTTGACCTCGTCCCGATCCTGGACATAGCGGGAGATGATCGCCCGCACCCGGTGCTGATACTTGAGCACCAACAGATCGTAGGCGCGCTTGTCGCCCTTCTGCACCCGTTCAACCAACTGGCTATCCGAATCCTGCGCCGCTTCGGCATCCATCAATTTCTCCCGGCCATGGTGCCCAAATCAGGTGCGCAGAGCACGCTACGGGCGGTACGACGCATCAGCGCGCGCCCCTGACAGTGGGTTTTTGCGCGCCACTATACTATCATGCGGCCTTAATACCCAAGGTCATCTCCCTGATGAATCAGGCCTATTGTCACGATGTCCTGGTGGTTGGCAGCGGCGCCGCAGGCATGGCGGTGGCGCTTCGCCTGGCCCCCCACTGTCGGGTGGCACTGCTCAGCAAGGATCAGCTAAACACGGGTTCGACCTGGTTTGCCCAGGGCGGTATCGCCGCCGTATCGGATCCCGAAGACAGCGTCGATGCCCATATCGCCGACACCCTGCGCGCCGGCGCCGGCCTCTGTCACGAGGATACCGTGCGCTTCGTCATCGAAGGTGGGCCGGCGGTGATCACCTGGTTGATCGCCCAGGGGGTTGCGTTCAGCCGCGACGCCGAGGACGCGGGTTATCACCTCACCAAAGAGGGTGGCCACCGCCACCGGCGCATCCTCCACACCGCTGACGCCACCGGGCGGGCGATCTCGGGAACCCTTGCCGCACGGGTGGCGGAAACAGCCGGCATCGAGGTCTTCACCCACCACGTCGTCGTCGATCTGACCACGCAAGCGGACGCCGACTCGCGTAGCCTGCGCTGCAATGGCGCCTATGTGCTCGACACCACCCGGGATCAGGTGTGCCTGTTCCAGGCCAAAGTCGTGGTGCTGGCGACCGGCGGCGCCAGCAAGGCCTACCTGTACACCAGCAACCCGGACGGCGCCAGCGGCGACGGCATCGCCGCCGCCTGGCGGCGGGGCTGCCGGGTCGCCAATCTGGAATTCAACCAGTTCCATCCGACCTGCCTGTTTCACCCGAAAGCCAAGTCCTTTCTGGTTTCCGAAGCGCTGCGCGGCGAAGGCGCCTATCTGGAGCGCCCGGACGGCAGCCGCTTCATGCACCAGTTCCATCCGGACGCCGAGCTGGCGCCCCGCGACATCGTCGCCCGCGCCATCGACCACGAGATCAAGCGCCTCGGCAGCGATTGCGTCTACCTGAACATCAGCCACAAATCCGCCGACTTTATCGAGACGCACTTCCCGACGACCAGGGCGCAGTGCCTGGCCTACGGCATCGACATCACCCGCGAACCCATTCCCGTGGTGCCCGCCGCGCACTACACCTGTGGCGGCATCGTCACCGATCTAGCGGGGCGCACGGATCTCAGGAATCTATACGCGGTGGGCGAGTGCGCGTTTACCGGCCTGCATGGCGCCAACCGCCTCGCCAGCAACTCGCTGCTCGAATGCCTGGTGTTCGCCCACGCCGCCGCCGCCAGTATTAGCGCGCAGCTGGCCAACATTCGGGCGCCCAGTTACACCAAAGAGTGGGACGCCTCGCGGGTGACCTCATCGGATGAAGACGTGGTGATCTCCCACAACTGGGATGAACTGCGGCGCTTCATGTGGGATTACGTCGGCATCGTGCGCACCCGCAAGCGGCTGGAGCGCGCCGAGCACCGCATCCGCCTGCTCCAGCGCGAAATCCACGAGTACTACAGCCGCCACCGGATCAGCCGGGATCTGCTGGAACTGCGCAACCTGGCGGCGGTGGCCGAGCTGATTATCCGCTCGGCGCTATCGCGCAAAGAGAGCCGCGGCTTGCATTTCACGCTCGACCACCCCGAGCTGTCGGCCATCGCCCGGGACACCATCCTGGTGCCCATGAACTTTGCGGCGCAGGAGTTCATCGTCAGCAAGAATTAGCGCCGGCCCACACGCGGCGCGCGCGACTGCCTGCGCAACAGCACCCGCAGGCGGCGGAAATCGTCTGCGTTCAGAGCATCACTAAATATCGGCAGACGCTGCTCGCCGCCGCCCTCCACACGCAGCGCCAACACCACCAGCCAGCGGCTGAGGTAATCGACACGGCACTCCGCGATCGCTATTTCCCGGCCCTGGCGGAGCACTACCCAGCGCTCGCCGCGCAGGGCGATTAGCTCGGTGGCCAAGAACCGCGTCCGTCGCCGCCAGGCAACCGCGAGCGCAACGGCGAGAACGGTCAATAAAGCCGCCCGCACCGCCACCGCCAACGGCAACAGTAGCACCAGGGCGCCCGCACCGCCGTGGACGGCAAGCAACAGCCAAATCTGGCGCGCGGAACGGCGCAGCGCAAACTCAGCAGGGACGGTCACGCCGCTCGCGAATCAGCGCGGTGATGCGCCGGAAGTCGGCGGGAGATTCCTGGCGGCCCAGCAGCCAACCGAACAAGTCCTGGTCCTCGCACGCCAGAAGGTTCTGGAAACAGAGTTGGTCGGCCTCCGCCAACGCCGGGTACGCCTCATCGAGAAACTGCCGCAACATCAGGTCAAGCTCCAGCATGCCGCGCCGGCACGCCCAGATCAGCCGATTGTTGTCCATGTGCCGCTCCCCGTCGCGAACCCTCCCACCCGCCGAGCCCGCCGGTGGCGGGCCGACATTATAGTGGATGCCTCGCAGTGCATGCCTCGCAGTGGATGCCTGCGCCACATCTGACTAAGATACGCGGGCATTTCCCACCGGCAGCGCGACCCATGAACGACTGGCAGGAGTTTCTCGCCGCCCACGGCGGCCAGACACAGGACGGCGACATCCTCACCTTTGGTGAAGCGCTGGGCGATTACCCCGCGCTGGCCACCACCACGGTTATCGCCGATCTTGGCGATCAGGGTGTCCTGGGTGTCGAGGGCTCCGACGGCGCCAAATTCATCCAGGGCCAGGCCACCTGCGACATCCAGGCGCTGACCGCGACAACGACTGTTACCGGCGCCTTTTGCAACCCGAAAGGGCGCGTGATCGCCGACTTCCGTGCCGTCGCCACCGCCAGCGAGCGCATCGCGCTGGTCATGCCGCGGGAGCTGGTCGCAACCAGCATGCAGGCACTGACCAAGTACGCAGCCTTTTTCAAGGCCAAGCTGGTCGACCGGAGCGCCGACTACCGACTCCTCGGCGTCGCCGGTCCCAGGGCGCCCACCCTGCTCGCGGAATATTTCCCGGTGGTGCCCACGGCCTGCGGCCAGATCCACTGCCACGACGGCAATTTCCTCATGCGGCTTGCCGAGGACCGCTGGCTATTGCTGGCGCCCGCGACGGCAGCAGCCGATCTCTGGCGGCAGCTGGCGGGGGCAGCCAAGCCGGTCGGCCTGCCTTTCTGGCAACTGCTGGCCATCCGCGCGGGCGAGGGATGCGTGAGGGCACAAACCAGCGGCGAGTTCATCCCCCAGATGCTTAACTTCCAGGCCCTGGGCGCGATCAGCTTCAAGAAGGGCTGCTACACCGGCCAGGAAGTGGTGGCGCGAATGCAGTACTTGGGCAAACTTAAACGCCACATGTACCGCCTGGTGCTCGCCGATACGGCCGTCCCGGCGCCCGGAACCGAGGTGTTGGTACCCGAAGACGCGCAGAGCGCCGGCACGGTGGTGACCGCGGCGCCCGCCGATGCCGAACATTGCGAAGCGCTGGTGGTACTGAAAGACGACGCGAGCCGCGCATCCAAGCTGCTGATAGGACAGCGCGCGGTCGCCGTTCAGCGCGCTCCGCTGCCCTATGCCGTGAACCACGATTCTGTGGATCACAATCCGTGAACCACAACGGTTCGCACCAAACCGGGCTGGACAACGCCTGATGGCTTGGCTTCTCGCCCACCAGTCGCTGCTGACCTGGGTCGCCGCTACATCCGCCCTGGTGTTCATCATCAGCCTGTTGTCTCTACCCTGGCTGGTCGCGCGGATTCCAGCGGATTATTTTCACTTCCGCAAACGCCACCCAACCCATTGGAAACAGGCTCACCCCGTCATCCGCTGGTCGTATTTGCTCGGCAAAAACCTGTTGGGACTGGCCCTGCTGACCGGCGGCCTTTTGATGCTATTCCTGCCCGGCCAGGGCCTGCTGACGATGGCGATGGGCCTGCTGCTGCTGGACTACCCCGGCAAATTCGCTCTCGAGCGGCGCGTCGTGGGCGTCCCCGCCGTGCTCAACAGCATCAACTGGCTGCGCACCAAGGCCGGGGCGCCACCACTCGAAGTCGGCGGCGGTTAGCGGCGCTCGGACAACAGCTCGATCCGGTAACCATCCGGATCCTCGACGAACGCAAGCACGGTGCTGCCATGCAGCATCGGGCCCGGCTCACGCACCACCTTCCCGCCTTTGGCCTTGATCTGCGCACAGGTGGCATGAACATCATCGACGCCAATCGCGATATGGCCATAGGCGCTGCCCAACTCATAGCTGGCGGTGCCCCAGTTGTGGGTCAGCTCCAGCACCGTGTGCTCGGCCTCCGGGCCGTAGCCCAGAAACGCCAGCGTGAACCGGCCCTGGGGAAAATCGCGCCGGCGCAGCAACTGCATGCCGAGCAGGTCGGTGTAGAACGCGATCGAGCGATCCAGATCGCCGACCCGCAGCATGGTGTGGAGCAGTCTCATGGCAGCCTCCGGGAGAGGGTCAACGCGCTACACGCGGCGGCCCTTGTTGGCGGCGATGCGCAGGCGCAGCGCGTTCAGTTTGATGAAGCCCTCGGCGTCCTTTTGGTTGTAGGCGCCGGCGTCGTCGTCGAAGGTGGCGATGCGGCCGTCGAACAGGCTGTCAGCGGACTGACGGCCAACCACGGTGACGTTGCCCTTGTAGAGTTTGACCCGCACCACGCCGTTGACGTGCTGTTGCGATTGGTCGATCAGCGTTTGCAGCAGACGCCGCTCCGGCGACCACCAGTAGCCGTTGTAGATCAGGCTGGCGTACCTGGGCATCAGCTCGTCCTTCAAGTGGGCTACCTCGCGATCGAGCGTGATCGACTCGATGGCGCGGTGCGCGCGCAGCAGGATGGTGCCGCCGGGGGTTTCGTAACAGCCGCGGGATTTCATGCCCACGTAGCGGTTCTCGACGATGTCGAGCCTGCCGACACCGTTCTCGTTGCCCAGCCGGTTCAGTTCGGTCAGCACCTGCGCCGCCGACAATTCGGCCCCGTCGAGCGCCACCACGTCGCCACCCCGGTAGGTCAACTCGACATAGACCGGGCGGTCGGGGGCGGCCTCGGGCGCGACACTCCAGCGCCACATGCTCTCCTCCGCCTCGGCCCAGGGGTCTTCGAGCACGCCGCCCTCGTAGGAGATGTGGAGCAGGTTCGCATCCATCGAATAGGACAATTTTTTCTTGCCGCTGGCGTAATCCACCGGGATGCCATGCTCCGCGCAATAGGCCATCAGGGTTTCGCGGGAGGTGAGATTCCACTCCCGCCAGGGCGCGATGACCTTGATGCCGGGT
>CBDDRG010000104.1:0-2504 GCA_965232975.1 uncultured bacterium | reverse complement strand
GGGTGTGGACGGCGCGCCCTGCTGGCAACGACGCACCTACGGGCGTCGGCCGTGAGCCCGCACGCCACCTCGGGGCGCTGGGGCTATGGCCTCGCGCTGACGCTGGTCACCTGCACCATGTGGGGCCTGCTGCCGATTGCGATGAAGGCGCTGCTCGCGCAGCTCGACCCCTACACCATCAGCTTCTACCGCTTCGCGCTGGCCGGCGCCTGCCTGCTGCCGTTGCTGTACCGGCGCGGGCAGTTGCCGCGGCTGGCACTGCTCCGGGATGCGCGGCTCGCGCTCGCGATCGGCGGTTGCGCACTGCTGCTGATCGGCAACTATGCGTTTTACATCCTGGCGCTGGAGCGCATGTCGCCGCCCGCCGCCCAGGTGCTGATCCAGCTCGCGACGGTGCTGTTTCTGCTGGCCGGCGTACTGTTTTTCCGCGAGCGCTTCACCGCCGTGCAGTGGGCCGGCTGTGGGGTATTTGGGCTGGGTCTGGTGGTGTTCTTCTATCCTCGCCTGATGGCGATGCTGGCCGGCTTCGACGCCTACGCGATCGGCATGGGCTTTATGGTGCTGTCGTCCATCAGCTGGGCCGGTTACGCCGTGCTGCAAAAGCAGTTGCTGACCCGCTTCACGTCCGCGCAGGTGATGCTGATGATTTACGCGCTCGGCAGCCTGGCGTTCTTACCCTGGGCGCAACCCGGCCAGGCGCTGCGGCTCGATAGCGGCGGTGTATTGCTACTGCTGTTCTGTGGTGCCAGCACCCTGATTGGCTCCGGCAGCTTCGCCGAAGCCGTCGCGCACTGGGAGGCGTCGCGCATCAGCGCGGTGCTGACTACGACGCCGTTGTTCACGCTGACTTTTAGTTGGCTGTTGAACTTGATTCCGGGCGTCCCGATTGCCCGCGAGCCGACTACACCGCTGATAGTCGTCGGCGCGCTGCTGGTCGTGGTCGGCGCCGCGCTGGCGGCGCTGGGCGGGCGCAAGAAACCGGCATGACAGGAACGGTTGAACGGGGAGCGGGGAGCATGGCGCGTAAAGGACAGGCCGGTCTGGTCGGCGACTTGATGGGGTTGATGTCCAGATTGCCCGGGTGGGTGGGGTTAGTGCTGGCAGTGGTTTCCTATTTGGTATTGCACCCGGTGGCCGAGCGGGAAATGGTGATCGATGGGGCGATGGGAAGGGCCGGAGCCCAAGCCGCGCAGGTGCTGGGGACGACGCTGGCGAAGATCGGACAGTACGCTTTGCCATTGATTTGCTTGCTGGGTGCAGGCGTTTCTGCATCGCGACAAGGACGGCGCCGCAAACTCGTCCGGGATACCCGCCACAACCCCGAGCTGCTGAACGGCATCAGTTGGCGCGAATTCGAAATGATGGTCGGGGAGGCTTTTCGGCAGCTCGGGTATCGAGTGGTGGAGACTGGTGGCCGTAGCGCCGATGGTGGCGTCGATCTGCGGCTTGCCAAGGGCCCCGAGAAATTCCTGGTGCAATGCAAGCAATGGAAGGCGTTCAAGGTGGGCGTCGGCGTGGTGCGCGAACTCTACGGCGCCATGGCGGCGGAGGGCGCCGCCGGTGGTTTTGTGGTCACCTCGGGCAGCTTCACGGCGGACGCAACCCGCTTCGCGAGCGGGCGCAATTTGCAACTCATCGATGGCTCCTCGCTGCACGACATGCTTCGCGGAGCGCGCAAGCCGCAAGAAGCCGCGCGACCGCCAGACGTAGTTCAGCTTCGCCCCGTAGCTGCGGTTGATGTGGCTTCCGCTGCGGCCTCGTCGCCAGACTGTCCAACCTGCGCCAAATCCATGATCAAGCGGCGGGCCAAGCGTGGCGCGAACGCCGATCGCGAATTTTGGGGCTGTGTGGATTACCCGGCATGTCGAGGAACACGGCACATTGGGTGAAAGCGGCCCCCGCCGCGGCGTCAGGGGACCCTATTATTGATTCAGTGCGTAAATCAATAGAAATCAAAAGAATCAAAAGGGTCAGACTCTCACAAATAAGAATCAAATCAAAAGGGTCAGACCCTCATGCCGCTCTGCACATAGCGTTGACCCAGCGCCTTCATCAACTTCCCCGGGGCGTCGGCTCGTTCCGCCGAAAGCAGCAAGTGGACGTGACCTTGCTCATGAGGACGTAAGCGTGAATCTGGCAGCCTGTTTTGTCTGCGTGCTCACGTAGCCAGTCGAGATAAAAGCGATAATTCTCGTCGGCATAAAAGATATACACCCTTCAAGGTGTATATTGGTTGTTCGGCGTCAAAGACAGGCTCAACACAATGCCCAATGATCGAATCGCGGTCATCGACTTGGAAACCACCGGCTTGTCGCCTTGGCGTCATGACCGTGTCGTGGAGATTGCGATTGTCGTCATGTCGCCGGAGTTATTGTCAAATCTGGTGTTTACGAGTTATTTAAGCAGCGTTCCTGATTGACTTTGTCACCTCAATTCCATCCTTGAACTTTACGCCTGTTATGACCTTCGCCAGGTAATCAAAACCACGCAGGCGACGCCAATTC
>CBDDRG010000103.1:0-24030 GCA_965232975.1 uncultured bacterium | reverse complement strand
CGACCCGCCAATCCAACAAAGTTACTCTTGCTCATAGCGGTGTATCTCCTGTGTGTTGATTGACTTGTTTGGCGACAACAAATCAACCAGATACACCGCTACTTTTCAATTCCTGTGAACACCAGATTCAGTTATAACTCTATAGGCGTAAAGCAGAACGAATTTCTTGGTTTTCAACTCGCTGCGTAGATGCCTCGCCAACGCAGGCAAGTCAGCAAAGCTTTCATGCGCGTGCTTTTTCGGGTCAGTCATGACTCCGTCCCTTTGCGGTCCGTGATCCTGCTTTCCAGCGCCTTCAGTTCGGCTTCGTCCTGTTGATCGGCTGCCAGCGCTTCCTGGATTTTCCGGCGCTGGTCGTAATCGAGATAGAGGGCGCTCGTCTTGCTCTCCATCTGTTCATGGCTGATGGCGCCCGCGTGAGCCAGCAGTGGGAAGCCGTTGGAAGTGATGATCTGGTCCACATTTCCCTTCCAGAAACTCATGCGCGTCTCCTGGCGGCTCTTGGCGCGCAGCTCGGCGGTTTCCAGGAAGATGACCACCAGCCGGTTCAGGGTGTCGATTTCGTCCTCGGTCAGGTAGTTCTTCGCCACGAGGATGTCCGCCTTGCACACCTTGTCGCCCTTCCAGGCGAGCAAACCAAAATGCGGATCGGCGGGATTCGCCCGTGCCGTGATGAGTTCGGCGGCGGTTTTCCGCGTCACGGCGAAGATCAGAAGGTTCTGCACCGTGGCGAAGAAGCCCTGCGTGGCCGTGTCTGTCTTGTCGTAGTCACTGCTCAGGGCAAAAAGCTCGCGCACCTTCTGGTAAAAGCGCTTTTCGGAGGCTCGGATATCACGGATGCGCGCCAGCATCTCGTCGAAGTAGTCGGGGCGACCGTCAGGGTTCTTCAGCCGCTCGTCATCCATGGCGAAACCCTTGAGCAGGTATTCCTTCAGGATGGTGGAGGCCCAGCGCCGGAACTGCACGCCACGCGGCGAGCGCACCCGGTAGCCCACGGCCAGAATGGCGTCGAGGTTGTAGAGCAGTGTCGAGTAGCGCTTGCCGTCGGCGGCAGTTGTCAAGGATTCCTTGACAACTGCCCTCTCGTCCAGCTCCCCGTCCCCGAAGAGATTCTTCAGGTGCAGGGAAATGTTCTGCTTCGTGGCATCGAAGAGTTCCGCCATCTCAAGCTGCGTCAGCCAGACGGTCTGATTCTCCGTGCGGAGCTTGATTTGGCTCCGGCCGTCTTCAGTCGTGTAAAGTATCAGGTCGTTCATGGTGTTGAAGCAGATTCGCGAAAATCGTCCCCTTCCACCGCCCCGCGCAGTTGATCGGCAATGCTCCAGAGGGTGTTGCCCAGTTGTTTTTGATTGGTGTCGGTCATGATGCTGGTGGGGGTCAGAGGGGAACCACAGAGGTAAGATGACCCAGCGACTCTTGAAATTTGGTCTTTTTGGAAAAGATCAGTACCTCGTCACCAATCTTGTTGGAAGTCGAGTGCTGCAACTTATAAGCCCGCTTCTCAAACCGCTGGTATAGGTTCGTGATGAAGGAATGATTGTCATATGAGAGCAACCATGGGATGGATAGCTTGCTGACATATTTGGCTAACTTCTCGTGATCCGCATCTTTGAAGGCATTGAGGTATAGATTTGCCCCCTTCTGGTAATAGGGTGGATCAAGGTAGATAAAGGATTCTGTCGTGCCTGCTGCGCAGTTTTTGATCAACTCGACACCATCGAGGTTTGCGACACGGATACGGTTGGAAAAGCGTGCGATCTTCTCGACCCTTCTAATCAGTTCCACTTTATTGAACCGGGCGTCAATTTTGTAATTTCCCGTTTGGTCAATTCCTCCGATCACACCGCCGTTCAAAACCCCGGAAACATTCGTCCGATTCAGAAAGAAAAATGAGGTCGCCAACTCGAAGTCATCCTCGGTGTTCACCCGCCGAATATTTTCTTTACACTTTTTCCATGTGGCAACTGAGACTGGCGTTCTTTCGATCCAGCCGATGAAACGCTCCGGCTCGTTAATGCATATGCGCCAAAAAGCATGAACCAAAGGATCCAAGTCGTTGATGACTATCGTTCCCGCATATTCCTCAAAAAGGAGGCGTAACGCTAATCCTGCACCACCTGCGTAAGGCTCAATATATTTACAGCCGGTCAATCCATTCTCGGCGATCAAGCTCGAAACGAATGGGAAAATGCAGTTTTTCCCTCCCGGATATCGGAGCGGTGAATGAGCAATGCTCATGGTTGTTTCCCGTGGCTAAGGGTTAGCATTGCCCCGAGAATAATCGAAAGCGCAAACGCCTGTTCCGCGTCCTTTGAATTGTGGTAATCGTGGGCACCAGTGTGAAAAAGTTTAACGATTGAATTCTTGCTCACACTTTGGTTCGACAAGGTGGTTTTTGCGTTCTGGTCCAAAGATTTTTTTGCGGCATCGAAATGCTCTGTTAGGTAATCTTTGATATCCTTTTTCGTGTCCTTCGCGGCAGTCTCAGCCAGCATTCTCAAAGACATCCTGATGATCACGATAAAATCTGCGGAGAGTCGGCTTTTTTCTGTTTGATAGAAGTCATGCAGACTTTCGACATCGCGGTAGAGGTTGTTAACGTGACCGGTCTTAAGGGACAGTTTGCCTCCAAAAACAGGAAGGCTCGGTTTCTTTATCCTCCGGGAACGGCTTCCTTGGCCGGGTTCCCCATTAGGTGGATTTCCGGAACCGGCTGTGGAATTACCTCCTGTATCTGTAGGGGCAGTTCCAGGCGAGGCAATCGCTTCCTGGACGAATTTATTTCCTTTCGTTGCCGTGTAAACCTCGTCAACAGCCTTGCCCCTCAGGTTCAAAACTACTTTTCGCAGGTGATCGACATTTCCAAAAGCGAAGTGATCACCTTTCTTGGAGATAGACAAATCCGACTTCACTTCCTTGTAGCTCAACAAGCGGTCTAAGGTTGACTTGTTCACTTGTGACTTATCGGCAGTGGTAATGTGGCCCTTATGCGTCAAGAGGTCTAATGCCTCTAAGCCTATCGATGGTTTGCGCTCGAAACGGTCTTTTTGTTCAGCATTCCAAGTAATCTGACCACGCCCCTCTTGTTCGCCGCCGTGGTTAATCGATATCCAGTGCCGTGCAGCGTTGCGATCACTGAAAACCACACACCCAACTTCTGTCAGCACTGCGCCAGGTCGTTTCAGAATTGCATCAATCCTTTTTCGAATTTTGGGGAACGCGTCTGCCAGTGATGGCGTCTCCAAGATTTTTAGCGCCGTTAGCCTTCGATTGCCGTCACCATCAACAAAGTGCGCCCCCGCCTTGAATATGATTAGTTTGGCGCTCGGGTTGAGTCCGTTTTGAAAGACATCCAACGCCAGGGCGGCAATCTTCTCTCCTTGATCCGCCAACATTGCGTCTATTGCTTCACGCTGGCTGTTAACTGGAGGAAAACGCGGGTTTTCCTGATCCAAGTGAAGGTCAGTTACCTTGATTGTTTGTTCATGGTGTTTCATTTGGTCGGACTCGTTTTGAGATTAATGCCGCTGGTTTGTGTCGGGAGATGGGAAAAGCCGCTGCATCAGCCCTTTCTTGTGGGTCTTGAGGGCGTCGAGCTTTTGGGTTTGCGCGGCGATGAGGTCGTCGATGGTCCTGAGGCAGTCGGCGATGCGTTGTTCTTCTGCCTTCTGCGGTGGAACGCAGAGCGGGCATTCGGTGACGCCTCCTTTACTAAGGTGCGTCTGGTTCAGCCCATCATCGTAAGCTAGAAGGCGGGGATGCCGATTTAGCGTGTAGTAGAGAAAATTGCCGTCGATTCGGTGTGGCTTGAGTCGGCAAACACGCTGATTGACCGCATAGCGGTCATCGGTTTGAACGAAGTAGCATTTTGCGAGAGCTCTGCCTTTGGGGAGGTCACTCAAAACCATCAGAACTTCGCCAGCTTTGGCGATCAGATACTCAGCGTTCGTGTATTTCCGCACCGCTCCGTCAGTGGAAATGAACCGCGAGTTCACCACGATGTATTTCCCATCTTCCGTGATGTCTTTTTCGTAAGCTTTGCCGTTCTCGTAATCAGCGAGTTGTCCTAGGGCTTCGATCGCCCACTCCCCGGCGTTTTGGAATTCGGGGAAGCGGAGGCGGGGTTTGGTTTCGCCTTCGCGGGGGAAAAGCTGCTGCATCAGCCCTTTTTTATGGGTCTTGAGCGCGTCCAGTTTCCGAGCTTGGGCGGCCATCAGATCGTCCACGGAGCTCAGGCACTCGGCGATTTTTTGTTGTTCGGGGGGCGACGGTAGAAGCGTTTGCCATTCGCAAAGTCTGCTGAAATACAACCTAGTTCGCGTGCCACCAGCTTTTTGGGAAATGGCGAACTGCTTGAAGTCGGGGCCTGAATTCAGTTTTGCGAGCAAGAAGAGGGAGTTCAGGCCTTTCGTTCTGAACACCGGATATTCTTTGCTTACAGCTATGTCGCCACCGGTTTGGTTGATGTTGAATTTGAAGGTCCCGTCGTCGCTCATGTGGCGATAGACAAAGCAACCGTGAGGCACGACTCCGTAATCGTTTTCATTCAGGAGCACTCTGCCGTCAAAGTAGTCGTCTTGTCGTTTTAGACCTTCCCTCGTCGAGCTGTAAATCGGCAGTTCAGTATGCGATGGCACCCTTTGAGAACAGTCCTCCAAATAGGGGCCTACGATTTTCATCTTCCACCCCTCCGCCTCCCGAAACTCCGGAAACCGCAGCTTCGGCACCAACGCGGGCGCTGCCTCTTCCTTCGCGGCGGTTGTTTTCGTTTTACTGCTCATACGCGCTGAGTCCTGAGATGTCGCGGCCTTGGGCGCGTTTGGTGAGCAGGGGGTGCAGGTCTTCCATGAGGGCGAGTTCGGCCTGGGTGCGGGCTTTCCAGCCGAGTTCCAGCGGGGCCATGAGGTCGCTCAATTGCTCGCCGTCGAAAATCATGCGTTGCAGGATGCCGTCCACGAAGCTTTGCAGGGCGGCGGTGGCTAGGTGGTGCTTGGTGGCGATGGCGGCGAGTTCGGCGGCGTCTTTTTCCGCCTTGAAGCGGGTGTAGCCGTCGCGGATGGCTTTTTCGCTGAGACCTTCGCCCGCCTTCAGGGTGGCGATGTAGGCGGCGATGTCCACGCGCTCGATCATGAACTTGGCATCGGACTGGATGAGTCCGATGAGCTGCTCGCGGCTCATCTTTTGTTTGCCCGGCGTTTGCTGGGAGAAGCGGGCGATGAGGCCCATGATGTAGTCGTAATCAATGAGGGCGGAGGCAAAGAGGACGAACTCGAAATCGAGCTGGTCCACGCCGTACGGCGCGGGTTTGTCGCCGCCCTTGCCCTGCTGGGCTTTGAGGCGCTGGGCGGTTTCCAGATAGGCACCGCGAAAGCCGAGCAGGTTTTCCCTGGGCAGGATGTGCTCGATGGCGGCGGCGTTGTCGTCGGTGAGGTCGGTGTATTGGTCGAGCTGAGTTTTGAGGCGCTGGACTTCCTTGAAGTGGTTGATGAAGGCGGCGCGGGCGTCGTCGCCCTTGAGGTTCGGCACGGACTCAGGCGCGCAGGCCAGGCCTTGGGACTGCATGAAGTCGTCGAGCTTTTGCACGGCGGCCTCCAGCTTCTGGATGACGACGGGGGCCTTGTCCACGAGCCAGATTTCGCGGGCTTGCGGGCCGGCACTTTCGCCGGAGAAGAGGGCGATGGCGGCATCTACCGAATCTTGTTGTTGGCGGAAGTCGAGGATGTTGCCGTAGGGCTTGGTGCCGTTGAGCACGCGGTTGGTGCGGGAGAAGGCCTGGATCAAGCCGTGGTGCTTGAGGTTCTTGTCCACGTAGAGCGTGTTCAGGTATTTGGAATCGAAGCCGGTGAGCAGCATGTCCACCACGATGGTGATGTCGATTTTCTGCGCGTGGGGAAAATCTGCATTGGGCCACTGCTGGTCTTTGATGCGCTTTTGCACGTCCTGATAGTAGAGGTCGAACTCGCCGATGGTGTGGTTGGTGCTGTAGCTGGTGTTGTAGTCGGCGAGGATGGCCTTGAGGGCGTCCTTTTTCTTCTCTGGCTCGACTTCGTTGTCGGCCTTTTCCGTCGGCAAGTCTTCCTGAATTTGCTTCACATCGGCATCGCCCTCGGCAGGCGGAGAGAAGACGCAGGCGATGTTCAGCGGCTGAAAGTCGGGGTCGGCGGCCTGCTTTTTCGCCTGCATGACCTTGAACAGCGATTGGTATTCGATGGCATCGTTGATGGAGGCGGTGGCAAGTAGTGCATTGAAGCGGCGCTGGCCGGTGGCGGCGTCGTGCTTTTGCAGGATGGCCTCGATGATTTTTTTCTTTTCGAGGGCTTCTCCGGGCTTGGGCACCTTTTTGCCTTCGGGCTTGAAGTAATCGACGTGGAAGCGCAGGACGTTGCCGTCTTCAATGGCGTGGGTGATGGTGTAGGCGTGGAGCTGCTTTTGGAAAAGGTCTTCAGTGGTCTTGAACTGACCGGATTCGCCCTCGAACTGTTTGGCGCTGGCGTTTTGTTCGAAGATGGGCGTGCCGGTGAAGCCGAAGAGCTGGGCTTTTGGGAAAAACGCTTTGATCGCCTGATGGTTTTCGCCGAACTGGGAGCGGTGGCACTCGTCGAAGATGAAGACGATGCGTTTGTCGCGCAGCGGCGCTAGCTGCTCTTTGTAGGTCTGCTGGTCATTCTTTTTGCGCTGCTTGTTGCGTTTGCTGTTTTCATCCAGCGCGAGGCCGAGCTTTTGGATGGTGGTGACGATGACCTTGTCGGCGTAGTCGTCTGACAGCAAGCGCCGCACCAGTGCGCCGGTGTTGGTGTTTTCCTCGACGCAGCCTTCCTGGAATTTGTTGAATTCCTCGCGGGTCTGCCGGTCGAGGTCTTTGCGGTCCACGACGAACAGGCATTTTTCGATGTCGGGATTGTCCTTGAGCAGCGTGGAGGCCTTGAAGGAGGTGAGCGTCTTGCCGCTGCCCGTGGTGTGCCAGATGTAGCCGTTGCCGCAGTTCTGGTGGATGCAGTCCACGATCTGCTTCACGGCATAGACCTGATACGGGCGCATCATCATGAGCTTTTGCTCGCTGGCGATAAGCACCATGTAGCGGCTGAGGGTCTGGCCGAGGGTGCATTTGACGAGGAAGGTCTCGGCGAAGCTGTCGAGGTGGGTGATCTTGGTGTTCGCCTCGTCGGCAAACTGATAGATGGGCAGGAAGCGCTCGTCCTGATTGAAGGCGAAGTGGCGGGCGTTGTTGTTGGCGAAATACCAGGTCTCAGTGCGGTTGCTGACGATGAAGAACTGAAGGAAGCACAGCAGCGTCTTGGTGTAGCCGTTGCCGGGGTCGTTCATGTAATCGACGATCTGCTCCATGGCCCGGCGCGGGCTGATACCGAGAGTCTTTAGCTCGATCTGCACACAGGGCACACCGTTGACGAGCAGGAGGACATCGTAGCGGTGGTGGCTGTTGTCCGTGTTGATGCGGAGCTGGTTGACGACCTCGAACGTGTTTTTGCACCAGTCCTTGATATTGACCAAGGTGTAGTTCAGCGGCGTGCCGTCGTCCCGGGTGAAGCTGTTGCGCTCGCGCAAGGTGCGGGCGGCGGTGAAGACATCGGGGGTGATGATCTCATCCAGCAGACGCGGGAATTCGCCATCGGTGAGCCGGACGCGGTTGAGGGCCTCGAATTTCTCGCGAAAGTTTCTCTCTAACGCGGCGCGGTCGCGGATGTCTTCGCGGCAGGTACATTTTAGCTCCGCCAGTTTGTCGATGAAGCTTTGCTCGATTTTTTGTTCAGTCATTATTGGTCATTTCCTACCTTTGGACATTCTCAAGCATTTCACTTTGTGGTGTTCCCTGCTGACGACGTGGTGTGGCCGCATAACAAGGCGCTCAAGGCGGACCCGCCGAAAAGGGGGCTAAGGGTTGTTGTGAACTCAAATCTTTGCGACCTCGCCCACCGGTGTCGGCGGGCCGCTTAGCTTTGTAGATAGGCGTCCTCACGGCGTCGCTTCGCCGCGCTCAGCATCCGCTCGGCCTGAACCCGGTCGGTTGCGCTGAGTTGAGCCTTCCAGTTCAAGCCGGCAAAGCTGCCCGACTCGAAACCGGCCGCGACCAGAATGCGGTTGATGGCCTGCGGCCAGACCAGCAGCAACAGCACCACCAGCAACAGCGCGCCATCGCGCAACGTCGCCACCAGATCCTTGCCGATGGCGACCAATCCCGCCAGCGACAGATCATCCCGCTCGGCCATGTCAGCCTCCTGTGGTGTGTCGGCAACCGGCTCAGCGACCGGCGTCCGCGGTCGGCGCGGCGGCGATTCCGCGATCCGGCGTGATCACCAGGGTCTCGGCCAGCGCGAACTCGCGGCTGGTGGCAGCGTAGTCCCACCGCTCGATGGAGCAACTCCTGGTCTCCAGCTGATAATGAAGCAGATTGACCGAGTTGGGCGCTCCGAAGCGCACCCGCGACGACAGCGCCGTGCCCGCCTGCACCGCCCAGAGCTCGCGCGCCAGCCCATGCTGTTCGGCTAGCGGCCGCACATAAGGCAGGTGAATGTGGCCGCCCAGGATCAGGTCGGCGCCCGCGCGCGACCACGCCTGTAGCGCCGCGTCGCGCCCATGCAACAAGTTCTTTTCATCGCGCGCGCGGATCACGTGCACCGGCTGATGGGTGACGATGAGCCGCAGCTGCCTGGCGGTCGCAGCAGCCAGCCGCGCGCAGGTTCGCTCGATCTGAGCGGCCGATACTTCGCCATCCTTGCGGCGATACCAGCGCGTGGTGTTGACGCCGAGAATCAGCAGTGCGGCATCCTCGTAGGTTGGCTCCAGATCAGGGCCAAAGGCTTCGCAATAGCGGCGATAGGGGTGGCGCAGGCGCGCGATGGCGAACGGAATATCGTGATTGCCGGGGAGCAGCACGCGCGCCGACACCCCCAGGCGCTCGCCAAAAGCGCGCGCGGCGGCAAATTGACGGGGCCGTGCGCGCTGGGTGATGTCGCCGGAAAGGACGGCGACATCCGGCCGCACCTGCTGCGCAAGCCGCAGCAATGCCTCGACCACCGGCGGCTGCTCGGTGCCGAAGTGGGGATCGGAAAAATGCAGGATCAAACTCATGGGGCGGCATGCTCAGCGGTGCGGGTCAGTGGCATCGCAAAGTGCTAACGATAACAGCGCCGCTGCGCTTTGCGGATGCTCTGCCTGAATCAGGGCGCCCTTTACCCCTTGCCACTGTCTGCTTCGATAGTTTCGACGTACAGCAGCTCGCAGGCGCCCCGGCCTTTATCGTCGCGGCGCAGCGAGCTGGACCAGCGCCAGCCATCGGCGCGCGACGCCTCGACCAGACGGCCCCGCAACAACACCAGTTGTCCCGGCCGCAGCGCGGCGATGCGCGACCGGACGCGACCGTTGGCGGGAATCAGATGAATGTTCGCCGCCGAACGGGTGATCTCGGCGTCCGGTAGCGGCGGCGCATCGCGCCAGCGCCAGGTCAGAAAGCGCGCCGATTGCGCCAGACTCAGCTTCCGCAACACGGCCGAATCCGACATCCGCTGCCAGCCGACGCCGAGATCATAGGGCGCGAGCCTTGCCTCCCTGCCCAGCCGATAACGCGCCACCAGCAGCACCCGCCCGCGCAGCGAAAAATTGGCGAGCGGCGTCAGCATGAACTCACCGAGCGCGAACGGCCGCGGATCATCGGCCTGCGCTTGCAGAGGTTCAGTCGCAACCAGCACGCCGTCCGGCCGCGCCAGCGCGCGATGGCTGTACTGATCCCAGACTTGCATCAAGCCGAGCAGTACCAGGATCCCAATGACAACTCGCTTCACCATCGAACCGTTCGCTGTGTTTTCGCCGTGACCCAAGCATATATCCGCTGGTATGGGCGCGCGGGTCGGCGGCCGGATCGAGGACAGGTTGAGCACCTTCCGGCGCGGCGCCGGCGGACGCGTCCTGGCGCCCCCGCCGTTGGTGGGGAACATGGCGGGACTTACGCGGCGTAAAACGGGTGCTTGGTCTCGTCGGTGGCGACTGGCCTTTTGCGGCGTGATGTTGCACCACGACCTTGCTGCCGCCGGAGCCTCTCCGCAAACAGCTGCTGTGAATGCTGTGAATAAAGCCGGGGGGCGACCCCGGCTTTATATTTTCTCAACGGAACCGGGTCTTGAGCCATGCGCCGATTTGCTCGACCGCCTGCTGGCCTTCGTCGAGCATGGGCGCAAAGGCGTGCCAGACGTGGAACAGCGCCGGCTCTTCCACCAGCGTCACCTCGACCCCCGCCGCCCGCGCGCGCCTGGCCACCGTCACCGCATCGTCGTACAGAATTTCGCGGCCACCGACATGGATCAACAGCGGCGGCAGGCCCTTCATCTCGGCGAACACCGGCGAGGCCAGCGGATTGCGGGCGTCCACGCCATGCAGATAGTGGCCGGCGAGACCGTAGAGGCCGTCGGGTTTGACCATGGGATCGCTGGCGGCGCGCGACTTGACCGAAGCGGCGGTGCCGGTGAGATCGGTCCAGGGCGAAATCAGCACTCCGGCGGCGGGCATCGGCAAGCCCTTGTCGCGCAGATTGACCAGGGTCGCCAGCGTCAGCCCGCCGCCCGCCGAGTCGCCGGCGATGGCGACCTTGCTCGCCGCAAAGCCCTGCGCCAGCAGCCACAGATAGGCCTTGGTGGCGTCTTCGATCGCGGCCGGGAACGGGTGTTCGGGCGCCAGGCGATAGTCGATGCCCAGCGTGCGGGCGCCGGCGGCGCGGGACACGTTCTGCATCAGGTAGCGGTGGCTTTTGATGGAGCCGATGGCGTAGCCGCCACCGTGTAAATACAGCACCGCGCGATCGGACGCGGCATTGGGCGCGGTCAGGTATTCCGCCGGCACGCCGTCGGCGCTGACGGGTTCCAGCACCACGTCGGCGGGCACCTTGAAGCGCGCGCCGCCCTCATCGAGATTGGCGCGCTCCCGCTCCAGCGAAAGCGCGCCCAGCGTCGGCTGGCGGGCAAAAATGGCGAGCAATTTGTCGAGTTGTTGTTGCGACATAGAGAATCTCCTTTAGGTTATGAAGTTGAATATTTTCAAATTATTACAGTAGAAATTAGCCGTTAATCATCATTGTTAAACCGGCGCGCGGCGCTCAGCGGGCAAACGCCCGGCGCAGCGCCACGGCCGCCTGCTGCAAGAATTCGCGGCCCTGATCGATGACCCCGGCCATGGATACAAAGCCGTGAATCTGCGCGGCGTAGCACTGATACTCGACCGGGACACCGGCTGCCTTGAGGCGGTCGGCGTAAGCGGCGCCTTCATCGCGGAGCGGATCGAAGCCGGCGGTCATGACGAACGCCGGTGCCAGTCCGCTCACATCGGGGCTCAGCAGGGGCGAGGCCAGCGGGTTGTCCCAGTCTGCCGCTTTGGTCAGGTAGTGGGCGAAAAACCAGGCCATGGCCTTGCCGGTCAGAAAATAGCCGTCGTTGAACAGGCGATAGGATTCGGTGGTCTGACCCATGCGAGTGGCGGGGTAGACCAGCAGTTGCAGCGCGAGCCGGGGGCCGCCGCGCGCCCGGGTCATCTGCGCCACCACGGCGGACAGATTGCCGCCGGCGCTGTCGCCGGCCACCGCGATGCGGCTGGGGTCGCCACCGCGGCCGGCGATATTGGCACCCACCCATGCCAGCACCGCGTAGCAATCTTCCGGCGCCGCCGGGAACGGGTGCTCGGGCGCCAGCCGGTAGTCGGGCACCACGACGATGCAGTTGGCCGCATCGGCCAAGAAATGGGTCTCGCTGCGGTGGGTCTCGGGGCTGCCGATCACCCAGCCACCGCCGTGGTAGTAGATGAGCACCGGCAGCGGGCCGCCGCCGCCGTTGGGTGTGATGACTAGTGTGCGAATGGCGCCGTTGGGGCCACTGATCTGCACTTCGTCAACGGATTTCACCGCCGGCGGCGGCAGGCCGAGCTGGCTGACCAGACCGGCGAACAGTTCCCGGCCCTGTGCCGGGGAGCCTTCGCCAAGGGCGGGGCCGCCGCTTTCGGCGGCCTGGGCGAGCAGTGCGGCTGCTTGGGGGTCGAGTGTCATGGAATCCTCCTGCGCTTGCTTGCGTTGTCGTTATTGGCGTTGTCGTTATTGGCGTTGTGGTTATTGGCGTGGCTGTTATTGGCGTGGTTGTTATTCGAATAGCCGCCGCAGGTATCGGCCGTGCGGCGGCTCCGCGCCGGGGGGCCTGCAGGTCATGGGTTTGGTATCGCTGAGACCGCTCGGCGACGACATGGGGCGCGCCGCGGAGGGGATAACGCGCCGGATTATGCCAAAGGCCCGCCCTGGATCATACGGCCCGCACGCTGCGAGGGCAGGCCGGTTGCGCTACCATCCGCCCGGGCGCGCCGCCCCAGTCGCGTTACGCGTCTGGCACGGTTCAGTTTCGCGGTCACCATCAAAACGGATTTGCCATGCATACATTCCTCCGCTTGCTGCTCTTGACGATGACCTTGGCGCTGCTGTCCGGCTGTGGCTATAACAGCATCCAACAGAAGGATGAGGCGGTAACGGCGAGCTGGGCCGAGGTGTTGAACCAGTACAAGCGCCGCGCGGATCTGATCCCCAATCTGGTCAAGACGGTGCAGGGCTACGCCCAGCACGAGCGCCAGGTGCTGACCGACGTCACCAATGCCCGCGCCAAGGTAGGCCAGATTCAGGTCAATGCGAATGATGCGGCCTCGCTGGACCAGTTTCAGCAGGCCCAGGGCGAACTGTCGAGCGCGCTGTCGCGGCTCCTGGTGGTCGTCGAAAAATACCCGGACCTGAAATCCGACCGTGGCTTCCGCGACCTGCAGGCGCAGATCGAGGGCACCGAGAACCGCATCACGGTCGCGCGCGGGCGCTATATCCAGGTGGTGCAGGACTACAACACCTTTGTGCGTTCGTTCCCGCAAGTCCTGACTGCCAAAGCGTTCGGCTACGATCCGAAACCCAATTTCAGCGTCGCCAATGAGGCCGCGATATCGGAAGCGCCGATGATTGACTTCGGCGCTCCCGCGCCGACGCCAGCGCAATGAGCCGCGCCATGGTCAGGTATCTGTTAGTACTGGCGTGCCTGCTGGGCGCGCCGGCCTGGGCGCAACAACTTGCCGCCATTCCGCCACTCGATGCGCCGGTCATCGACACCACCGGCACGCTCGACGCTGACCAAAAGCAGCAGTTGCAGCAACGGGCGCTGGCGCTGCAGCGGCGCAAGGGCAGCCAGTTGCAGATACTGATGATTGCCAGCACTCGGCCGGAAACCATCGAGCAATATACCCAGCGCGTGTTCGATCAGTGGCGGCTGGGCCGCAAGGGCGTCGACGACGGCGTGCTGCTGCTGGTGGCGAAGAGCGACCGCAGCGTGCGCATTCAACCGGGCTATGGCCTGGAGGGCGCGATTCCCGATGCCGTCGCCAAACGAATCATCGAGGACTACCTGATACCGAGCTTCCGCGCCGGCGATTTCGGTGGCGGCATCAGCGCCGCGAGCGCGATGCTGGTGAAACTGATCGACGGCGAAACCTTGCCGGCGCCGGCTGGCAGTAACACAACCGCCGCGAATTCAGCGGCAGGCAACTGGTTGAACGGGTTGTTTGCCGCCTTTGTCATCGCCAATATCGTCCGCGGCGCATTGCGCGTGGCGCCAGCCGGCATGCGCGGCCTGGTCGCTGGCGGCGCGGCGGCAGTGTTGGCGTTTGTGTTTTCCTCGCTGCTGGTGGTGGCCGTGATCGCCGGCGTGTTCGGCCTGATTTACGGCTTGCTGCCCGCCTCCAGCGGGAGCCGCTACGCGCGCCGCCAGGATTGGGGTGGTGGAGGTTTTGGTGGTGGAGGCTTTGGTGGCGGAGGTGGTGGGTTTGGCGGCGGGGGCGGCAGCTCCGGAGGCGGCGGCGCCTCGGGGCGGTGGTGATGAGGGCGGTGGTGATGAAGCGGCTACTGCGCCATTTGTTTGCACCGTCGGTGCGGCGCTGGTTCCCCGCCGCCGGCTTGGCGCGGATAACGGCCGCGATCGCTGACGGCGAGCGCCGCCACCGCGGCGAAGTCATGTTCGCCGTCGAAGCGGATCTGCCGCTCCTCGAGGTGTGGCGGGGCGTGGCGGCGCGCCAGCGCGCCACCGAGGCCTTTGCCCGGCTGCGCACCTGGGATACCGAAGCCAACAACGGCGTGCTGATCTATCTGCTGCTGGCGGATCACGCCATCGAAATCATTGCCGACCGCGGCCTGCGCGGCCTGGTCAGCGAGGCGCAGTGGCGCAACATCTGTGAGTCGATGGCGGCACAGATGCGCGTTCAGGCACCCGAGCAGGCAGTGGTGCAGGGTGTGGCGGCGGTCTCCGCGCTACTGGCGCAGCATTTTCCGCGCAGCGCCGGCACGCCGGATGTGGACGAACTGCCCAACGAACCGCAAATTGTCGATTGAACGGGTATCCCGGTGTGGCCTGACGTCGTCTCGCCCGTGCAACACCGCCTGGCTCACCGCTTGGGGGCGGGCGCGGCGGACATCCGGGCGCCGACTCAGCGCGCAATTGCTAGCGGGAGATGGCGGCGAATCTCCGGGATCGATTCCCTGACCAGATTCTTGTCCACTTCAGCCGCGACCAGCGCCTTGATCGAATCGCTCATGTGCCGCCGCAGCAGGCCGAGGAAATCGGGCGCCGCAGCGATCGCCAGGCGCGCGAACAGGTGCTGGTCTCTGCCCCGCTCCAGCCGTTGACACAACTGCCGGGCAAAATGCTCGGCCTCCTTTTCCGTTGCCGTGTGGGCTGCCGGGGCCGCATGTTGACCCGGTTGACCTTTGTCCGGCATCTTGCCGGCACGGTCGCTGACCAGTTCGCTTTTCTTCAGGCGGGACGCAGAATGGTTCAGATCCTCCAGTTCTTCGAGCGGAGCGAGCGGGGCGGCGAGCGCAAAGATGCGGGCGCGACTCCGTTCGGCGACTAGAATCCAGGTGGTTTTCATGACTTCTCCTCAGAATGACCGGGTTCGAGTTTGGGCGTCCACGGTACGCTCGGCATACGGGATGGCGTGCGCCGGGCAAGGTCAGGCTGCCGTCGCCCCCCGATGCGGTAGACTTGCGCGCCCGCCACTGTCGTCAGACCGCGGAGGGTAGCGGCGGCACGCCCTGCCGCGGCAGCGCTGGCAATTCGAGGAGAAATTCCAGGAGAAATTCCAGGAGATGACCATGCTCGATGAATTTGTCCACGAACCGCGCGTCGCCTATTTCTCCATGGAGATCGCGCTGCGCAACGAGATTCCCACCTATGCCGGCGGGCTCGGGGTGCTGGCTGGCGACACGGTGCGCGCCGCCACGGATCTGGTATTGCCCATCGTGGCGGTCACGCTGGTGAGCCGGGCCGGCTATTTCCGCCAGGAGATCGATGCCCAGGGGCGGCAGGTGGAGCACCCCGTGTCGTGGAATCCGGCGCAGTTCGCGCAGTGGCTCGACGCCAAGGTTGCGGTGCCCATGGACGGCCGCGTGGTCTGGATCGGCGCCTGGCTGTACGTGCTCGAAGGCCATATGGGCGGACGCCAGCCGGTACTGCTGCTCGATACCGATCTGGACGACAACCATATCGAGGATCGGGGGATCACCCACCACCTCTACGGCGGCGACGATACCTATCGCCTCAAGCAGGAGATCGTGCTGGGCATGGGCGGGGCGCGGATGTTGTTGGCGCTGGGCTTCGAGATCCGGCAATACCACCTGAACGAGGGGCACTCGGCCCTGCTGGGGTTGGAGTTGCTGCGCCGCTATCGGTACCCGCCGGGGGACTTGCGGCAGGGCGAATCACCCTACGACATACCGCGCGTGCGCGAGCTGTGCAATTTCACCACCCACACCCCGGTCGAGGCCGGGCACGACCGCTTCTCCTACGACCTGGTGGCGCGGGTGCTGGGCGAGCCGATCGAGCTCGACGTCATCAAGAAGCTGGCGGGGGAGCGGGAACTCAACATGACCCGCCTGGCCCTGAACCTGAGCGAATACGTGAACGGCGTCGCCAAGCGCCACGCCGAGGTTTCCCGCCAGATGTTCCCCGGCTACCGGGTCCACGCCATTACCAATGGCGTGCATCCGTTCACCTGGACCGCGCCCAGTCTGCGCGCGCTGTACGACCGCTATCTGCCCGGCTGGTGTCACGAGCCGGAGCTGCTGGTGCGCGCCGACTGCTGCATTCCCGCGGCTGCACTGCTCGGCGCCCACGCCGCCGCCAAGCAGGCGCTGATCGCGGCCGTCCGCGCGCGCCTGGGCGTGACCCTGCATCCCAAGGTGCCGATCTTCGGCTTTGCCCGCCGCATGACCGCGTACAAGCGACCCGATCTGCTGTTTACCGACCTGCAGCGGCTGAAGACCATTGCCGCCGAGCGCAGCTTCCAGATCGTGCTGGCCGGCAAGGCGCATCCGCACGACGGCGGCGGCAAGGAGCTGATCGAACAACTGCATCGGCACATGCGCGACCTCGCCGACACCGTCACCATCGTGTATCTGCCCGATTACGACATGGATACGGCGTCGCTGCTGGTTTCCGGCTGCGATCTGTGGCTCAACACGCCGTTGGCGCCCTTCGAAGCCTCGGGCACCAGCGGCATGAAGGCCGCCTTCAACGGCGTGCCCAGCCTGTCGGTACTCGACGGCTGGTGGATCGAGGGCTGCATCGAGGGCGTGACCGGCTGGGCCGTCGGCGATGGCGCGGTGGTCAACGATGGTCACGCGCAAGCGCTTTACGACAAGCTCGAACAGGTGGTGCTGCCGCTCTACTACGGCTATGACGACAGCCCCGGCGGCTGGGTGCAGGTGATGCAGGGCGCGATCAGCAAGAACGCCTCATTCTTCAACAGCCACCGCATGATGCGCCGCTATGCCGCCGAGGCCTACATCCGCTGAGGTGGGCTGGCGCTGAGGTGGATCGGCGCTGGCGTGGGTGAAACCCGCGACGCCTGGACAGGTCCCCGGTAGCGCCCCACGCGAACGACGCGGATTCAGGCGCCGCCACGCGCATCCCCAAGGCATTTTCAGACCCAGCATGAGTACGCCGTGAGCAATCAGGACCGCGAACCATTCAGTTCCGCCGATACCGACTCGGGCCGCATTCGGGCACCTTGGGAGCGGACTTTCGAAAGAATCCTCACACCGCTCGAGGAATTCGTTCATCGTCAGACGGCCGGCGGCATGGTGCTGATGGTCTCGGCGATTCTTGCCCTGATACTCGCCAACTCCGGTTTGGCGGCGGCCTACCAGCATCTGTTGCATCTGCCGGCCCATATCGGCATCGGTGATTGGGGCATCGAGAAATCTCTTCACCACTGGGTCAACGACGGCCTGATGGCGCTGTTTTTCTTCGTCGTCGGCATGGAGCTGAAGCGGGAAATGCTGGTGGGCGAGCTGGCCAATCCCCGCCACGCAGTGTTGCCCATTGTCGCCGCGATCGGCGGCATGCTGGTGCCGGCGCTGATTTACGCGGCGCTCAACGCCGGCGGCGAAGGTGCCCGCGGCTGGGCCATTCCCATGGCGACGGACATCGCGTTCTCGATCGGCGTGGTGGCGCTGCTGGCGGAACGGGTCCCCAAGGCGCTGATCACTTTTCTGGTGGCGCTGGCGATTGTCGACGATCTCGGCGCCGTCGTGGTCATTGCACTTTTCTACACGGAAAATCTGGCGCTGGGTTGGCTTGCGGGCGCGGCCCTGGTGCTCGGCACCATGCTGGTGCTGAATCTGGCTGGCGTGCGTCGCACCATGCCCTATTTCCTGCTCGCGATGGTGCTCTGGTATGCGCTGCTCGAATCCGGGATCCATGCGACCCTGGCCGGCGTGCTCGGCGCGTACACGGTGCCCGCCCGACCCAGTTATGATCCGGCGCGGTTCAGCCAGCACACCAGGGCGCTGCTCGCGCGGTTCGATGCCAACCATAGCCCGGGAGTTAGCATTCTCACCAACGATGAGCTGCGCTCGATGGCGCAGGCCATGGGCAATGGTGCCATCGAGGTACAGGCGCCGCTGCAGCGTCTGGAACATCTGTGGAGTCTGCCGGTGGCTTTTCTGGTGGTGCCGGTGTTCGCTCTGTTCAACGCCGGCATTCCGCTGGATTTCGGCGCCTTGGCAACGACACTGGCGCACCCCGTGACCCTGGGTGTGACGCTGGGCCTGGTGCTCGGCAAGTTCATCGGGATTACCGGTACCGTATGGCTGGTGTTGAAACTGGGTATCGGGGAATTGCCGACCGGCACCCGCCTGAATCAGATCGCCGGGGTATCGCTGTTGGCGGGCATTGGCTTCACCATGTCCATTTTCATCTCTGAACTGGGTTTTGCCGCGCACCCCGACGAGCTGCTGATGGCCAAAACCGGCGTCCTGTTCGCTTCGTTGTTCGCGGGATTGAGCGGCTATTTCTGGTTGCGCCTGGCGGCGCGTGCCGCTCCGCCCGCGGGGGCATAACGAAAACGGGCTGGGTGCCTGTCGGACTTGAGCGTCCGTAGCGAGGGAAAGTCCGATTTGACGCAGATTTCGGGCAAATTTGCGGCAAATAGCGGGGGACTATTCAACGAACATTTGCGCAAAATATGACCAAATTCGGCTTTCCCGCAGTAGGACAGTCTCAAGTCCGACAGGCTCCTCGCAATCCAACCGGCCCGGATGCCGCCACCGGGATATCAAGCCGCAGTGGTAGCAGCTGCATCCTGCATGGTTTTGGCCAGCACTGTATAAGTTTTCACCCACGCGGTTTTGACTTCGGGGGTGAAGGCCGAACCCAGCCCTTGTTCCAGCGTCCAGATCAGCGCAGTGGCGACTGTGCCATAGTGCGCGTCGGTAACGCCGTAGCCGGCATGGCGGCGACCGAGGTCTTGCACGGCAGGCACCAGTTGTTCCATGCGCGTGAGGCTATTGACGGCGGTGCCGATCATGGTCATCAGCTTGCGGCCCTGTTCCTTGATATCGCCTTTGAACAGCGGGCGCAACGCGGGGTCGAGTTCAAACAATTTGCCGTAGAACAACTCTGCGGCGGTTTCCTTGATAGGGACAACTTTCTGCCAGGTGCCTTGCACCAGCGCTACTTCTTCCGGGGTCATGACATTTTCCTCGTGCGTATTGCGGGGGTTATTGAGTGGGAGGGCCAAGCGCAACAATCAGCGCCAACATGTAGTCGACGGCCGCTTTGACTTCAGAGTCCGATAGCTCTGGGTTATCGCCACGCGCCGGCATTTGGGTTCCCTGCGGGCCAAAAAATCCGTTGAGCGCATGTTCGTATAAAGTCTCTTTGCCTTTGGCGAGGCGTGGCTCCCACGCCTTGGCATCGGTCACCTGTGGCGCGCCGGTGAAGTCATCGGTGTGACAGACGGCACAGGTGCCCAGCCAGATTTCGCGGCCCAGCTTCAGGGTCCGCCCAGGCAATTCCGGATACGCTTCAGTCGCGAGGCTGGGGTTCACGCCACAGCTCATCCACGCGGCGACAACGACTGCCGCAAATACCACGGGCATCGCCGATACTTGCTTGCGCATTACGGACTCCTACTTCATGGGAATGCGCAACACCACGCCGCCCATCACGTCACCCAGCTTGAAGTCGGTCTTCGGGCTGTCCTTGTGCTCGTTGTGGCAGGTGACGCAGGCTTGCGAAATGGCGCGATCCGGATAGATGGCGGTGAAGTATTGCTTTCCGCCCAAAGTCTCTTCCTTGTAGAACGGCGTTTTGGGGTTGGCGGCCACTGCCTTGAGGCCTTCGGTTTCCACAGCCGTCTTTGCCATGTTCTGTTTGTTCACTGCCCATAGCGACAGCAGCGAGTACGAGAAACCAGGATTTTTTTCGGCCACCATCTCCGATCCAAAGCGGAACATCTGCGCCGGCAATGGCAAGGCTTTGTCGTCCTTGAAGTGCTCGCTGGCCTTGATGACTTTTTCTTCGTTCTGCAAGCGGTTAACCACCATGCGAGTATATACCGTGCGATCGGCTTCCATGACAGCGTGCAGGCCATCGGCCATTTGCTGATAACTGACGCCGTCGGCTGCGTGCGTTTGCGGTGCAAACAAGCTCATCAGCAGCGCTGCGCCGACGCCGCCGGCCAATCTGGTCATTTTCATTTCACTCATCACAAACCTCCACTGGTTGAAACAACTCTTTATCAACGTCAACGTTGAACCAAAATGAAATCACGGCGCCGGCGCGGCTTGACGCTGCTGTTGAATGGCTCGATCGCGCGCAACGGCCATATCGACACTGGTGACATGTCCGGCGGGTAGGCCGGTGAAGTTGGCATCGATTAGCCGTCTGTCGGCCAGCGCATCCACCGCGAACGGATAGCCGTGGCAGTTCATGCACACCGGTCGAATCATCTTTTCGTTGGGCCGCAGCGTGTCGTTCTGGTTGTGCTGAACGAACACCTGCTTGAGGTCGTACTCTTCATGGCGATGCTCGAGACGTGGCATGTGGCAGCTGGCGCAACTGACGCCGCTGCCGGGAGGCGTCACGCCCGCCACTTCGTCGCGCCACAACTGCGCATGTTTGGATTCCCGGAACGCCAGGGAATGCCGATCGTTGTGACATCCCAGGCAGCTATCCACTGCGGCACGTTTGACATCGAAGCGATGCGCACCGTGACAACTCAGGCAGGTCAGCTCGGCATGTGCGGCATCGGTCTTCATCGGTAGCCGGGCTCGTGCCGGCGACATGGGGGATAAGCCCTGCGCCAGCCGCATGCCATGCTTGCCTGAGGCAAAGCCCTGTTGCTGCAATTGATGACAGTTGGCGCACACGTCTGCGCCGGGGTTATTGACCCAGACGCCGCTGTTCGGTTCTGTGCCGATGTGACAGGCGCCGCAATTCACGCCCGTGGCCGCGTGTGACGAGACCAGCCAGTCTTTCATGACCGTGGTCGCGACCGTCAGGTCGTGCGGCGCGTCGGCGGCAGCGGCGTCCAACGGCTCGAGGGGATATCGAGCGCTGGGGTACTCGGGCAATAGCGCCGCGACGTCACGGAAATTTGCCCTGATCAGTTGTTGGGTTGCCGTGTTGGCGGCGGCAGCGGCATGCCTGAGCAAGAAATCTTCATAAAGCGCGCGATTGTCATGGAAATTGTGACAACCGGCGTTGGTGCAGGTATTGAACGCCATGCCGTCGTGGCTGGGACGCTCGGTGGCGATATCCTGGTGGCAATGGAAGCAAAAGTCGGTGGGCTGCGTGACGCCCATGGCATGGGTAATTTCCGGTCGATGCTCGACATGACAGCTGACACACCAGCTCGCGTCGATCTTTTCGAGTAGGGCGGCGTTGCGTGGATCGGTGAATTTGGCCAGCGGATGTTTATCGTCCGCCGCTTTCAGCTCGGCGCCATGGCAGCCGACGCAGGCTGCCTGGATGGAATCTTTGTCGGTAAAGGACTGGGTGTGACAAGACTCGCAGGCCAGTTCGATTTGGTAGTGGCCCGCCGTGGTCTTGCCCGGCAGAAACTGTGCCCGCACCTGCGCCAGCACCGGATGATCGACCGCACGCTTAGTCATAAACAAGCTCGCGGCCAGCACCATTGCTATCACTATCGTTATTGCGCCCCACCACAACCACCATATGCGTTGCCCTTTACCTTCTTGCCTCATTCAATCGCGCTCAAAAGACATACGCCTGCAGGGTGTGAAATGCCAGCAGCACGGGAATGGGCCAAAACAGCAGGATGTGCGTCCACACCAAAACGCGCCGCAAGCGCGCGGCACGCGCCCCCAACCGATGTTCGTTGGCGATTACGGCCCCGGAGATGCCGCCCGCCGCGATCAACCCGCAGAAGCTTGTCGAGAGCAGCAGATTGAAATTGGCGCCGAGCCTACCGCCGGTGTGCAGCACCAGGCCGAACAGGGTCAATGCACCGATGGCGAGGTGCGCCACGCGCCACCGCGCAAAATCGCCCCAGCGAAAACCGGCAACCCGCTTACGCACAGAAAGCAGCAGCGTGATGGCGCTCAAACCCAGCAGGCTGTAGCCGCTGACCTGCTTGCAGAATCCTTCGCGCCACCAACGACTCAAGGGATTGGTGATTTGCACCGAAGCCGCGTCGGGAAGATTCGATGGCAACGTCATCAGTAGCGCGCCGATCGCCGCGAGCATGCTCAACGCCAGCAGCGTGGTTGCGGCACCTACCGGCCGCAGCTTTTCCGCACCACCCAGCAATTGTTGCAACAACGGGCGGCAAGAGCCGCAGACCTTACCGGCGCCCGTGCAGGCGCTGAGTGATTCAAGCGTATTGCAGCAGGCAGTAGTGATCGCCGCGCTCAATTGACCGCGAGTGATCCCTGCGCAATTGCATACGGTGGCGGTGGCCGGCCAGCGCGCGACATCATCGCTTTGCGGTTGTGCCCACACGCGCCCGGTGGTACGAAAACGCCAGCACTGCCATAACCAAATTCTGCCATGACGTTTGACGGTTTCCTGCAGGCGATTGACTTCGCTGTTGTCGCCAATCGCCGCTGCGCCCACCAGGCGACCCTGCTCAACAACGAGTGTGGTGTAGTTGCCGGCGGTAAGTTGGAAGCGATAGCGTCGCGCCCGGTCGCTCACCGCTTCTTCCGCCACGCACCCCATGCTGAATACCGGCAGGCCGACCACTTTCAATTTGGTGGCGGCCAGCGAACCAGCGTAGTGAGCGTCAACGCCGACGATATTGGCTGCCGCCACACTGGCCTGTTCGAAGCCCGGTGCGACCAGTCCGTACACGACATCGCGATGTTCCGCGCATTCGCCGATGGCATAGATGATGGGATCGGTAGTGCGACACCGATCGTCGATACGAATGCCTCGGCCCACATGCAAGCCGGCCTTGCGCGCCAAGTCGACATTCGGCCGGATGCCGGTGGCGATGATGATCGTGTCGCATTCGATGCGCTGCCCGCTTTGCAATTGCACGCCTTCGATGCGACCACTGCCGAGCAATGCACGTACGCCGTCTCCCAGCACTACGCGAATGCCCATGGCTTCGATGTGCTGTTGCGTGACGCGCGCGGCCAGCGCGTCCAATTGCCGCGGCATCAAGCGCGCGTTGTGCTCGATCACCAGCACCTCGGTGTGGAAGCGGCGCATGGCGCGGGCCGCTTCCAATCCCAACAAGCCGCCGCCCAGCACGACGCAGCGGCGACTGCGCATGCGCCGTGCGAACAGTTTTTCGGCGTCGGCGAAATCGCGAAAGGTGAAGACGCCGGGTAGATCGACGCCGGGAATATGCGGAATGTGCGGCGATGAGCCGAGGGCCAGCACCAGCTGCGAGTAGTGCAACGTGCGGCCGCGTGAATCGATGATGAGTTGTTGGTTGCGATCAATTGCACCGATCGCGCACCCCAGGCGCGCCTGGAAGGCGGCGTCCTCCGGCAGCCGTGAATCCAGGTTGAGTTCGGCCAGGCCCAGTTCGCCCATCAACAGCGATGAGAGGCGTACCCGGTTGTAAGGTTCATGCGCTTCGGCGCCGCACAGCACGAGCGGCTGCTGCGGCCGATGACGGCGCAGTTCCTGCACCACACTCACGCCCACCGGTCCGCTGCCAATGACCACCACCGGCGCTCCGATTGCGACAACTGGCGCGGGGAGGTCGTGAACGATGGGTAACGATGTGATCAACGCCGACATTGGCTTGCCTTGCAAAAAATAGAACGGCGTCTCGAACACTGCCGATCAGGCGATGCTCAAGGACGCCGTTGTCCAGAACAGGTCAGCACCGGCTTTGGTGCTGCTGGATAAAGCTAAGCAAGAGCTATGCCACGATGATTCTGCGTCAGGGAAAGGACTGTCGGTTCTGCGCCTGTCCGCACTCGGCACCGCTATCTTGTTGATCGATAGTTATTTTGTTGTCGAGCCCAAGAAAGCGGCCACAACGCGGGCGACAAATCCCACAAAAGCCCAGAAGCGCATTGCTTACCGTATCGCATCGATCTGGTGCTCCCCAATGCCGAGTTATTGTCAAATCTGGTGTTTACGAGTTATTTAAGCAGCGTTCCTGATTGACTTTGTCACCTCAATTCCATCCTTGAACTTTACGCCTGTTATGACCTTCGCCAGGTAATCAAAACCACGCAGGCGACGCCAATTC
>CBDDRG010000102.1:0-5771 GCA_965232975.1 uncultured bacterium | reverse complement strand
GAATTGGCGTCGCCTGCGTGGTTTTGATTACCTGGCGAAGGTCATAACAGGCGTAAAGTTCAAGGATGGAATTGAGGTGACAAAGTCAATCAGGAACGCTGCTTAAATAACTCGTAAACACCAGATTTGACAATAACTCGGGTGATGGCGCGGCGGGTGACGGTCGTGGTACGAGCCACGCGCTCCGACAGCGCACTATCTTTCCCAGTGCGCGCTTGCCCAGTGCGCGCTGAAAAACAACAGACGGGCGCCCGCCGTCAACCAGGGCGGCGGCGGAACCCGGGCAGTGGATTGTCGACACCCGCCTGATAGGTGATCGTGAACGCGTTGAGAAAGGTTTGGCTCTGGGTCGGATCGAAGTCATCCGGCACCAGGAAGCTGTCAAAGCCACAGCGCTTGAGGAAGAAAAGTTGATCGGCAATGATGTGGCCAATGGCGCGGAGTTCGCCCTGAAACCCTAGGCGTTCCCGCAGCAGCCGCCCGAGCGAAAAACCGCGACCGTCCATGAAGGTGGGAAAGTTGACGCCTATGCAGGCCAGCACGTCCAGGTCGGCGGCGAGAGTCTCGGGTTCCTCGTCACTGTCGAGCCAGACTCCCGTTTGCGGCCGTCGCCTGAGGGCGTCGCGATGGCGGAGCCAATAGGGCAGCGACGCCAATACCGGGCCGGTGGGCAGGTCGCCCGCAAAATCCTTGCCGAGTACCGGGCAGGGGTTGTCGACCGACGCGTCGCGCCTAAGCAGCTTTGGCATAGACGCTTTCTTTAAAGGGTGAGATACCTATGCGCGCGAAGGTTTCGTCGAAGGTCTCGCCGTCGCGACGATGATCGGTGTAGACCTGCAGGATTCGCTCGATGACCGCGGGGACTTCGTCGGCAAAGAACGACGGCCCGAGTACGTCGCCCAGCCGGGCGCTGTGCCCGGCGTTGCCACCCAGTTGGATCTGATAGAACTCGGCGCCCTTTTTATCGACGCCCAGGATGCCGATGTTGCCGACGTGGTGGTGCCCGCAGGCATTCATGCAGCCCGAGATATTCAGGCTCAGATCGCCCAGATCGTAGAGGTAGTCCATGTCGTCGAACTTGCGCTGGATGGCCTCGGCAATGGGAATGGATTTGGCATTGGCCAGCGAGCAGAAATCCCCGCCCGGGCAGCAGATCATGTCGGTCAGCGTGCCGATGTTGGGAGTCGCAAAGCCGTGGCTCTTGGCGGTTTGCCAAAGCTCGAACAGCGCCGATTTTTTGACATCGGCGAGCACCACATTCTGATGATGGGTAACCCGCACCTCGCCACCGGAATAGGCGTCCGCCAAATCGGCGATGGCCTCCAATTGACGATCGGTGACATCACCGGGGGCTACCCCGGTGGGTTTCAACGACAGGCTGACGGTGCAATATCCGGCGACCTTGTGGGGTTTGACGTTGCGCTCCAGCCAGCGCCTGAAAGCCAATTCCCGGCCGGCGATATCACTCAGTGACTGTTCGACGGCGGCGACATCAACGGTGTCATAGACGGGTGCGGTAAAGAATGACTGCACCCGCGCGATCTCGGCAGCGGTCAGCCGCGCCGGGCCGTCCTTGAACATCGCCCATTCGCTGGCGACCTTCGCGGCAAATATCTCGGGGGTCCAGGCTTTGACCAGAATCTTGATGCGCGCCTTGTACTTGTTGTCGCGGCGGCCGTAGCGGTTATAGACGCGGACGATGGCCTCCAGGTAGCTCAGCAAATCCGCTGCTGGCAGAAAATCATTGATCGCCGCGCCGATCATCGGCGTGCGGCCCAGACCGCCGCCAACGAACACCTGAAAGCCGATGTCGCCGGCGGTATTCCGAACCAGTTGCAGGCCGATGTCATGCAACAGAATGGCGGCGCGGTCGCTGGTCGATCCGCTGACGGCGATCTTGAATTTGCGCGGCAGAAAGGCGAATTCGGGGTGCAGGGTCGACCATTGACGGATGATTTCACACCAGGGGCGGGGGTCCTCGATCTCGTCGCAGGCGACCCCTGCAAACTCGTCTGAGGTGATATTGCGGATGCAGTTGCCGCTGGTCTGGATGCAGTGCATCTCCACTTCCGCGAGCTCGGCGAGAATGTCGGGCACCTCCTCCAACTGCGGCCAGTTGAGCTGGATATTCTGGCGCGTCGTGAAATGCGCGTAACCCTTGTCGTAGGTGCGAGCGATGTGCGCCAGCTTGCGCAGTTGAGTTGACGACAGCAGGCCGTAGGGCACGCTGATGCGCAGCATGGGCGCGAGACGTTGGATGTAGAGCCCGTTCTGCAGACGCAGCGGGCGGAACTCATCATCCGAGAGGTCGCCGTCCAGATGGCGCCGGGTCTGATCCCGAAATTGCGCAACCCGCTGGCGCACCAGATCCCGGTCTTGCTGGCTATAGATGTACATACCGTTGTCGGTCAACCCCGCAACTCAGTGAAAGATGACGATGGCGAAAAAGCAGCGATGGCGATTGGTGGGCAATGATACAGGTTGCAGTTGGAGGCGTAAAAAATCGTTTTTTTATAGCGACTTTGGGTTAGAGAATAAGCAGTGGGGCGGGGAATTTACCATTGGTGATCAACTCTTGCTAAAATCCCGCGCTCTTTTGTACCTTGAAAAACCGATCTGCCACCACTCCACCGCCACCAATCAAGGAGTATCCGTATGAGCGACCATTCCCCGTCAGACAATACAGTTGAAGTCGTTGATAAAGAGGGGGACGCCGCCGCTGATGCCATTGCCGCCGTGGCGGTCGTTGCCATTTTTGTTGCCAGCGTCGTTTTCTGGGTCAGTCACCAGTAGAAAAACAGAAGGCGCCTGTTAGCGAACCGTTGGAAAACGCCTTTCAACGGCCCGCTAAAGCAAGCCAGGGCGGCTTGTACGAAGATCAAGCACGCCAAGTACTTGATCTTCGGAGGCCGTCGCGGGCCTGTACCGCTCGAGTCCGACAGGCTCCCAGAGCCCGCGTCTGCGCGGCATAACCCCCGGCCACCGGTGGCCGAGCCGGCAAAACGCTCGCCATAGCCAACCGTCACTCGCCAAAGTCAACCTTCCGCCAAAGCCAACCTTCATTTGTTGGCTAAATACATCACTAATCTGACGGTGGCGATCACTACGCTGATAAACAGCAACGTGAAGATGACGCCTGCGGCGACATAAACCTTGATGTTGCCGTGGGTGAAGTCGCGTTCGCGGTTTTTGTTGCTTTGCACGCCAGTGGCCGCCGCGAGTGTGCTTTTAACGACCGCCAGCAAACCGATTTTTTGCTTGCCCGCTGACGCCGCCTCGGGTGCGCTGTCACTGGCGTTGTCGGGCTTGGATAGGGGAGCCTCGGGCTTAGTCATGGTCGCCGCCGCTACTGGGAATCTGCCGCGGGATTGTAGTCGAGAACCGGACTGAGCTGCTTTTCGATCAGCGCAGTGGGCATCCCCTTGCGCTCTGCCAGACTCTCGACCTGGTCGCGCTGGATCTTGCCGACATTGAAATAGCGGGCATCCGGGTGGCTGAAGTACCAGCCGCTGACGGCCGCTGCCGGCCACATCGCAAAGCTCTCGGTGAGCTGGATGCCAGCGTTGTGCTCAGCGTCCAGCAGCGCGAACAGTGTGGTCTTTTCGCTGTGATCGGGGCACGCCGGGTAGCCGGGCGCGGGGCGGATGCCCCGGTATTTTTCGGCGATCAGCGCTTCGTTGCCGAGGGTTTCGTCGGGCACGTAACCCCAGAACTCGGTGCGCACGCGCTGGTGCAGATGTTCGGCAAAGGCCTCGGCGAGGCGGTCGGCGAGCGCCTTGACCATGATCGCGTTGTAGTCGTCGCCCTTCGCAACGTAGGCCGCCGCCAACTCGTCGGCACCGATGCCGGTGGTTACCGCGAAGGCGCCGATATAGTCGGCAACGCCGCTATCCTTGGGTGCGATGAAGTCCGCCAGCGAGTGCAGGGTTTCACTGGCGCCGAGCTTGCGGGTCTGTTGGCGCAGGTGGTGGAGCACCGCGATGATATCGGTGCGGCTGGCGTCGCCATAGACGGCGATATCGTCACTGCCAATGCGGTTTGCCGGCCACAGCCCGATGACGCCGCGCGCCTTCAATTTATGGTTGGCAATCAGATCCTTGAGCATGACCAGAGCGTCGGCGAACAGGCTGCGCGCGGCCTCGCCGACGACGGCGTCCTCCAGAATGCGCGGGTACTTGCCGGCCAGATCCCAGGTGATGAAAAACGGCGTCCAGTCGATGTAATCGACCAGCGTCTCGATGGGGTAGTCGGCGAAAACCTTGACGCCGACGAAAGCCGGCGTGGGCGGCGTGTAGCTCGACCAGTCGCAGCGGTAGCCGGCGGCCACGGCCTCGGCATAGGGCAGGATCTCGCCGGTGGGCTTGCGGTTGGCCATGCGCACGCGCACGCTTTCGTATTCAGTCTTGATGTCGGCGACAAAGGCCGGATGCATGTCCTTGCTGATCAGCTTGCTGGCGACACCCACCGCGCGCGAGGCATCGGGCACATAGACGGCTTGGTTGAGATGAAAGCGCGGGTCGATCTTGACCGCGGTGTGAGCCTTCGAGGTGGTCGCGCCGCCGATCATCAGGGGCAGGTTGATGCCGCGGCGCTCCATCTCGCTGGCGACATGGACCATCTCGTCGAGGGACGGCGTGATCAACCCGGACAGGCCGATGACGTCCACGTTCTCGCGCTGTGCGGTGTCGAGAATCCTGTCGCAGGGCACCATGACGCCCAGGTCGATGACCTCGAAGTTGTTGCATTGCAGCACCACACCAACGATGTTCTTGCCGATGTCGTGGACATCACCCTTGACTGTCGCCATCAGGATCTTGCCGTTGGTGCTCGCGGCTTCGCTTTTCGCCGCTTCGATAAAGGGTTGCAGATAAGCGACCGATTGCTTCATCACCCGCGCCGATTTGACGACCTGGGGCAGGAACATCTTGCCGGCGCCGAACAGATCGCCGACCACGTTCATGCCGTCCATCAACGGGCCTTCGATGACATCGAGGGGGCGATCCGATTGCTGGCGCGCCGCCTCGGTGTCCTCCTCGATATAGACGGTAATGCCCTTCACCAGCGCGTGTTCGAGGCGCTTGTGCACCGGCCATTCGCGCCAGGCGAGATCCTCGGCGCGCTCGGCGGCGCTGCCGTCGCCCTTGTACTTGGCGGCGAGCGCCAGCAGGTTTTCGGTGGCGTCCGGCGTGCGGTTCAGGATCACGTCCTCGACCGCGTCGCGCAGCTCCGCGGGCAGTTGGTCGTAGACCGCGAGCTGGCCGGCGTTGACGATACCCATGGTCATGCCGGCGCGGATGGCGTGGTACAGGAACACCGAGTGGATGGCCTCGCGCACCGGGTCGTTGCCGCGAAACGAGAACGACACATTGCTGACGCCGCCCGAGATTTTGGCGCCAGGCAAATGCTGGCGAATCCAGCGCGTGCCCTCGATGTAATCGACAGCGTAGTTGTTGTGGTCGGCGATGCCGGTCGCGACCGCAAAGATATTGGGGTCGAAGATGATGTCGTTGGGGTTGAAGCCGACCTCATTGACCAGGATGTCGTAGCTGCGTTTGCAGATGTCGATCCGCCGCTGCAGGTTGTCGGCCTGACCGTCGGTGTCAAATGCCATGACCACGACCGCGGCGCCATAGCGCTTGCACAGCCGCGCCTGCTGGATGAACGGCGCCTCGCCCTCCTTCATGCTGATGGAGTTGACGATGGGCTTGCCCTGGATGCACTTCAGACCCGCCTCGATAACGTGCCACTTGGAGGAATCCACCATGATCGGC
>CBDDRG010000101.1:0-4280 GCA_965232975.1 uncultured bacterium | reverse complement strand
CGCTGGCGTCCGTCCACGACGAACTCGCCGCGACGCTGCGCCCGGACCAGCGCCTCGAAACCGTGGCCGAGGCCGCCCGCCGCAGTCTGGGACCGCTGCGCGAATTGACGCTGTGGGCCGGCCTCGGGGTGCTCCTGGTCAGCCTGCTGTGCGGCGCCGCGATCTATCTCGCCACCGGCCAGCGGGTGCGGAGCCGCGCCCGCCTGGCAGCACTGCTGCGCAGCTTCGGCGCCAGTCGCCGGCAAGTGCTCGGCCGCGTGCTCGGCGACGATGTGGGCGCCGCACTGCCGGCCGCACTGCTCGGCGCGATCGCCGGCAGCGGGTTGTTCCTGGCGCTGCGGCAGGCATTGGGGTGGCAGGGGGCGCCCGTCGCCACGGCGACGGACTGGCTCACCATCGCGCTCGGCCCGCTCGCGCTCTGGCTCGGCTTTGCGCTGCCGCAGTTGCTGAGGCTCACCCGGGTGCCGGCGATGCAGTTGCTGCAACAGCGGGATCGCGGCCACATGGCGGCGCCCCTCGCGCTCGCCGCCGCGCTGGCGGCGCCGGTGCTGCTGGCCGCGCTGTTGACCGATTCCGCGGCCGGTCTGGGCAAATTGCTGGGCCTCCTGGTCGCGCTCGGCGCGGCTTTGCCGGCACTGCTATGGCCACTGCTGAAGGCGCTCGATGTCTTCGGCGCGCGGCTGCCGGTGGTCGCGCGCCTCGCCGTGCGCCGGCTCAGTCGCCGTCCCAGCCTGACGCTGCCGTTGCTCGCCGCCCTCAGCCTGGCGTTTGCGGTGTTGGCGCTGGCCGGGCTCACCGGCAGCGAACTGCCCGAGCGCTGGCGCACCCAGTTGCCGGCGCGGGCACCGAACCATTTCGTGCTCAACCTTTTTACCGCTGATCTGCCGGCATTTGAAGGCTGGCTGGCGCGCCACCAGGCCGTACCGCGACCGGCATACCCGGTGGTGCGCGGGCGCCTCACCGAGATCAACGGCGCACCGGTGCGCGCAGCGGTGACCAAGGACGGCGACCGCGCGCCCGAGGCGCTGAATCGCGATCTCGTGCTCACCGAGGCGGCGGTGCTGCCGGCGAGCAACCGCATCGTCGCCGGCAGTTGGAACCGCGGCCCCGCCGGGGTATCGGTCGAGGCCGAGGTCGCCGCCAAGCTCGACCTGAAACTCGGCGATGCGGTGCTGTTCACCACCAGTCGCGGCACGCTGAGCGCCCGGATCACGAGTGTGCGGACGGTGGACTGGGACAGCTTCGAGCCCAATTTCTATTTCATGTTCGGCCCCGGCAGCTTGGCCAATGAGGATCTCACCTGGCTGACCAGCTTTTGGCTGCCACCGGGTTCCGGCGCGCGCATCGCCGAACTGGTGCACGCACTCCCCCACGTCACCGTGCTCGACGTCGAAGCCATGCTCGCCAAGGCGCAGGACGTCGTCGGTCAGGCCAGCGCCGCCACCGCCCTACTGGCGGCGCTGCTGATGGCGGCGGCGGTGCTGGTGCTGGCCGCCGCGCTGCTCGGCGCGCAGGCGAGCCGCGGGCGCGACAACGCGCTGCTGCGCACGCTCGGCGGCGACGACCGCCTGCTGCGGCGCGCAATCTGGATCGAATTTCTGACCCTGGGTGGCGCCGCCGCCGGCGGTGGCGCGGTGATGGCGACGGCGGCGCTGTATCCGCTCGGCACGTTGCTGTTCGACGGCGCGCTGCCCTGGTCGCCGTGGCTGCTGCTGCCCCTGGCACTGGGCTTGCTGGTCGCGTGCGGCGGCTATTGGGCGAGCCGCCGCACGCTGGCGGAGCCACCGCTGACGTTATTGCGGGAGGCGGGGGATTAGAGCAGCGCTCGATAAGTCCGATCGTCCCTCAGAGCCTGTTCAAGACCTCGCTGAAGGGCGCATCGCCGCGTTAAAACTGGCCTCAAAATGCTCACATACGCCGTGTATGCTGCGCTTTTTCGGTCAGTTTTGCCTTGCGCTGCATCCGCTGATCGAGATCTTGAACGGGCTCTCAGACCGGTGCTAAATCCTCTCGCGGGCTGACCACCCCCACTGAACCCAGCCCTACGCGGGTGGGCGCCGGGCCAACTGATCCCGCCAGTGGCGCGCCAGACCCTCGCGAAAGCTGGGATGGGCGATGGCGGTCAGCGCTTCGGCACGCGCGCGCAACGACCGGCCGAACAATTGCGCGATGCCGTATTCGGTGACCACGTAATGCACCTCGGCGCGGGTGGTGACGACGCCGGAACCCATCGCCAGCGTCGGCACGATGCGCGAAATCGTGCCGTTCCGGGCGGTCGCCGGCAGCGCGATGATGGGCACGCCGCCCCGGGAGCGCGCGGCGCCGCGGATGAAATCCGGCTGTCCGCCGACCCCGGAGTAGATCGCGGTGCCGATCGAGTCGGCGCACACCTGGCCGCTGAGATCGACGGCCAGCGCCGAGTTGATGGCGACCAGTTGGTCGTTGCGGGCGATCACCACGGGATCATTCACATAGTCGGCCGGGTGGGCTTCGATCAGCGCGTTGTTGTCGATGAAGTCGTAGAGCGCGGCCGAACCCAGCGCAAAGGTGATGATGACCTTGCCGGGGTGGAAGCTCTTGCGCGCGCCGGTAATGATGCCGGCCTCGATCGCGCGCATGGCGCCGTCGCTGATCATCTCGGTGTGGATGCCGAGATCGCGCAGCCCGTCCAGATTGGCCAGCACCGCGTCGGGAATGCCGCCGATGCCCATTTGCAGCGTGGCGCCGTCCGGGATCAGCGTGCGCACATGGGCGCCGATGCGGCGCTCCACTGCCCCGATCGGGCAGGGTTCGAGCGCCGTCAGGGGTTCCTCATGTTCGACGATGTGGTGGATCTGGGTGACGTGGATGAAGGCATCGCCGAGCACCCGCGGCATCCTCGGGTTGACCTGGGCGATGACCAACCTGGCGCCATCGACGGCGGCACGGGTGGCGATCGCCTCGACGCCGAAGCTCATGAAGCCGTGCTCGTCGGGCGGCGACACCATGATCATGGCGACGTCGAGGGGGATGTGGCGCTCGCGAAACAGCTTGGGCACCTGGTGCAGCATCACCGGAATGTATTCGGAGCGTCCCTCGGCGACCGCGGCGCGATCGGCGGCGCCGACAAACAGCGACTGGTGGCGGAATGCCCGCTCGCTGCCGGGCGCGCCCAGCGGGTAGTCGCCGAGCAGCAACAGGTGCACCAGCGTGACCCCGACCAGCTCCCCCTGGCGGGCGGCCAGGGCGCGGATCAGCGCGCCCGGCATGGCGCTGTTGCCGTGGTGATACACGGTGTCACCGCTGTGGATGGCGCTCACCGCCTGGGCGGCGCTACCGGCCCTGGCGCGATACTCGTCAGCCCAGCTCGCGGCCATCGCCCCCACCGGGGTTGGGCGCTCGCGCGTCGGTCAATGGGTGAAGCAGTGCCGCCAGCAGCTCGCGGTGACGCTGCATCTGGACGTCGACCCGCAGGCGCTGGCTGGTGACGACGGCGGTGAGTTCGGCGAGGGCGACGGCAAAATCGTCGTTGATGATCAGATAGTCCGCCTCGACACAGTGGGCCATCTCCTCCCGGGCCGCGGCGTTGCGCTGGGCAATCACGGTGGCGTCGTCCTGGCCGCGACCCTGGAGCCGCAGCCGGAGCACCTCCAGGGCCGGCGGCACAATGAAAATGCCGATGCTGGCGGGCAGTTGGCGGCGCACCTGGGCGGCGCCCTGCCAGTCGATTTCGAGGATGACGTCGATACCCTGCGCGAGGGTGGTCTCGACCCAGGTCCTGGAGGTGCCGTAAGAGTGGTTGAACACCTGCGCGTGTTCGAGAAAAACCCCCGCCGCCGCCAGCGCCGCAAAGTCGCTCGCTGCGACAAAGTGGTAGTTGACGCCATCCCGCTCCCCCGGACGCATCGCCCGCGTGGTGTGGGAAACGGACACCCGAATATCCCGACACTGGCTCACCAGCGCCTGCACCAGGCTGGTTTTACCGGCCCCGGAGGGCGCCGAAACGGTGTACAGCGTACCGCGATGGCCGCGGCTCACCGGCTGCGGACGCGGGGATTCACTCGAGGTTCTGGATCTGTTCACGCATCTGCTCGATCAGCATTTTCATGGCAACGGCCGCCTGGGTGGTGGCGATGGCGAGGGATTTGGAGGCCAGAGTGTTCGCCTCCCGGTTGAACTCCTGCATCAAGAAATCCAGTTTGCGGCCGGCGGGGTCGCCGCTCTGGGATGCACACGCGAGCAAGAGCGCGGTGCTCGCGAGCGCGATGAGGAATCGCTGCATGGTTCTCGTCCTCCGAGGA
>CBDDRG010000100.1:0-6292 GCA_965232975.1 uncultured bacterium | reverse complement strand
CACCAGGCGCGTGGCATCGTCGCCGGCCAATGCGTAGTAGGGCGTGAAGTTGGGTTCGCTCTGAATGCTGCGCAACTGTGCGGCAAAAGGCTGATGGACACCTTGAACCCAGACCTGGAACTCATCGCCGATCTTGATCTGGGGGCGCAGCGGTGCCGGCACGAACACCCGCACATAGGGTGCATCCCCCACCAGCAGGCTGGCCACCACAGTACCCAGGGGGGGTTGGTCGCCCGGTTTGAAGGGCAGCGCATCCACCCGCCCCGCCCGCGGCGCGCGGATGCGCAGGCGCTGCAGCGCGAGCGCCGCCCAAGCGCGGGTGGCGGTGGCGGTGGCGAGGGCGGCCTCCGCCTGGGCGACTTGTTCGATGCGGGTTCCCGCCAGCAATTCGCGCAGTTGGGCGTCCGCTGCGCGCGCCGCGGCCTCGGCCTGGCGCAACGCGGTTTCCGCCGCGTCCCGCGCCGCCACCGCGGTCAGCCGGCGGCGCAGCATTTCGGACTGCCGCGCGTACTCCTGACGGCGCTCGGTGACGGCGGCCTGAGCGCGCGCGACGTCGGCGCGAGCGCGATCCAGGGTCTGGCTGCGGGCGCCATTGCGGGCCTCAGTCAATGCCGCCTCGGCGCGTGCAACCTCCGCTTCGGCCTGCTGCAGCCGCGCCTGCAGACGGCTGGGGTCAAGTTCCAGCAACAGATCACCGGCCGCGACCCGGTCACCCTCGGCGACCAGCCATCGCATTACCGGCTCCGACGCCTCGGCGGCGACCGCGACCCGATCCCATTCCAGCGTGCCGAGCAGCCCCGCATCCGGCTTTTTGACGCAGCCACCCAAACCGAACGTCAACAACAGTACCAGGATCACCCGCGTCATGAACCAACCTCCAGGGGCACAGGCGTCAGTGGGGTAGGCAACCCCAGGCCGCGGTCGAGCAGCGCAAAAGTGTGGTGGAGCAGGATATCGCGGCCGACATCGGCGCTGGCAAATACCCGGCTCCAGAGAGGCGCCGCCGTGAACGGGTGCAACGTCAGGCTGACCAGGGACACCACCAGCAGACGCGGGTCGAGATCGGGGTTAATCTCGCCGCGTCGCTGCGCCGCAGCGAAGCGCGAGGCCAGCAGCTGTGCCAGCGGCGGCGCAATGCGCGCGAGCAGCAGTTCGCGCAGCGCGCCGCCCTCGCTGACAAATTCGCGCACCCACAATGCCGGCAGCCAGGGATGGGCGGCGACGGCGGCATGCACGCCGATAACAAAACCTCTGACCATAGCAGCGATGTCGTCACCCGCCGCCAGTACCAGTTCACGCAATTGAGCTATCAGCGGCCTCAGCGACTCTTCGATCACCGCTTCGACCAGTTGTGGCTTACCGCCGAAGTAGTAATTGAGCAGTGCTGGCGTCACCCCCGCCTCGCGGGCGATGGTGCGCAGCCTGGTGGCGGCGATGCCCTCGCGGGTAAATACGGTGCGCGCAATATCGAGCAGATGCGCGCGCTGGTTGGTCGCGTCCACGCGCGGACGACCGGGGCGGCGCGCCTTGACGTTGGTTTGGCGACGTGTTTTAGGGGTGGCGGTGACCATGTCGCCCATATTTAAATAATCAGATAATTAAATGCAAGCGCTTTTTCGGGGCGAGAAAACGAGTCGCCACTCTCGCCGGCGGAGCTCGCTTGCACCCGAGCGCCGGCCCCGCCCGTCAGCGAGATCTTGAACCGGCTCTGCGTCGCTCCGCTGCGCGCTCAGGGAAGCTCTGTTGACGCGCCACGCCGGCAGGGCTTCGACTGTTCGGCAAGCTCCCAGCTCGGCCTGCACGGCGGCAAGCTGTCCGCGGGCCGGATCAACGAGCGGTGACCCCGCCCGCTCGATCCAGCCACAGGGTCTCCCCGATTGCGGGAATCGCCAGCGCACTCGTGGGCAACTGCTCGGCCCGCCAGATCTCGCGCAGCAGCTCGGGCGGTTCGCGCAGATCCTCGTCGGTGAGCTTGAAGGTACCCCAGTGCATGGCGACGAAACGCCGGGCGCCGAGGGTCTGAAACGCGCGCACCGCGTCGGCCGGGTTCATGTGCTGGCGGCGCATGAACCAGCGCGGGGCATAGGCGCCGATGGGCAGCATGGCGGCATCGAGCTGGCCGCAGCGCGCGTTGATCGCCGCAAAGCCGTCGAACCAAGCGGTATCGCCGGCGTGGTAGACGCTCCGCCCATTGCGCTCGATCACATAGCCGCCCCACCAGCTGGCATTGGTGTCGAACAGCCCGCGTCTGCTCCAGTGCTGCGCCGGCACCAGAGTGACCTCCATCCCGGCGAGCTGGCGGCGCTCCCACCACCCCAGTTCGACCACGCGCGGCAACCCCGCGCCGGCCAGGGTCGCGCCCAGGCCCTGCGGCACCACGTACACCGGAGCGACGCCGAGCTGCTTCAGCGTGGGCAGATCCAGGTGATCGCGATGGTTGTGGGTTATCAGCACCAGGTCGATCGGCGGCAGCGCCGCCCAGCTCAGGCCGGGCGCGACGTTGCGCTTGACGATGCCGCCGATGGCGTCGGACAGCACCGGATCCACCAACGCACTGACGCCACCCAGCTGCACCAGAAAGGACGCATGGCCGATCCAGGTCAGCGCATCGCGCGCGGCAGTGCGCAGCGCGCTGCCATCGTTGACCACCATCGGCACGGGCACGCCGGTGGCGGGCGCCGGCAGGCGCTTTTCGTCATGCAGACCCAACTGCCATTTCAACACCTGGGTCAAAGTCGCCGTGATTGCCCTGCCGTCGAGATTGGTGTATTTCATCGCTCCCCACTGTCGCCATGCCGAGCGCCCCATGCACCCAGCACCGATTATCGACTTCTGGTTCACCGCCACCAAGCCTAGGCAGTGGTGGGCCAGGGATCCGCGGTTCGACCAACTCATCGCCGCCAAATTTCAGGCGGTGCACGCCGCAGCAGCGCGCTGCGAGCTGTACGCCTGGCGCGCTTCCGCCGCCGGCCGCCTCGCCGAGGTCATCGTGCTCGACCAGTTTTCGCGCAACCTGTACCGGGATTCGCCGCTGGCCTTCGCCCAGGATCCCCTGGCCCTGGCCATGGCTCAGGAAGCCGTCGCCGTGGGCGCCGACCGCGAACTGACGCCGGCGCAGCGCGTGTTCCTGTACCTACCCTACATGCACAGCGAATCCCTGCTCATTCACGACATCGCCGTCGAGCTGTACCGGGCCAATGGCATTGCGAGCAATCTGGACTTCGAACTGCGCCACCGCGACATCATCGCCCGCTTTGGCCGCTACCCCCATCGCAATCGGGTGCTGGGACGGCCATCGACGGCGGCCGAGTGCGAATTTTTGCACCAGCCCGGATCGGCGTTTTAGCCGGCGCCCAGACCGGGCGCGCGGCGTGATGACCCGCCTCCAGGGTTTTCCACCCATTGCCGATACCTCGGCACGGCTGCTGATTCTCGGCACCATGCCCAGCGTCGAGTCGTTGCGCGCCGGCCAGTACTATGCGCACCCGCGCAATGCGCTGTGGCCGATCCTCAGCACAATACTGGGCATAGAGCCCGGGGCGAGCTATACGGAGCGCTGCGCCCGGTTGCGTGAAAACGGCGTCGCCCTGTGGGACGTGTTTGCCGCCTGCCGCCGCGACGGTAGTCTGGACACCGCCATCACGGATTCCCAACCCAATGACTTTGCGCCGTTTTTCGCCACCCACCCGCAGATAGCGCAAGTCTGCTTTAACGGCGCCCTTGCCGAACGGGCGTTTCGGCGGCGCGTGCTGCCAACCCTGAGCACCCGCTTGTTGCACTACCAGAGATTGCCCTCCACCAGCCCCGCGCACGCCGCCCTGTCCTATCGGCAAAAATTGCGAGCCTGGCAACTGGCGCTGCCGGAATTCGGCGCTGCCGCCGACTGAGCCCCGAACACCGGCGCCGGTTCGCGCCGGAAGCACGTTTTCCGCCACCCCTCCGATGCCCGCCCCTAGTGCGGTCGGGCGCCAAATCGCACCAACAGGTACCAGCGCTATTGCCGCCGGCCGGCCCGAGACCGGTCAAAACTCGCCACACCCGTGCTGGCATGGCTTTTGTCAGCGCTGGCATGGCTTTTGTATATGTCAGCGACAAGGCGCGTGACGAAGACGGCGACCACCTCGTCTACTTCCCGCACCTGGGTAACGAAGCCCACTTCCCGACGCGCTGCCACGGCGTCGACGAAGTGGGCTTTTTGCGTTCGGGCGTTCGGCGCCTCGACCTACCCGCTGCACCTCCCGGCCGTCCTTTAAGGAGTCATGCCCATGCGTTCAGTTCTTCCCCTCGCCCGCCGCCTTGCCACGATCCTGGTGTGCGGCATCCTGTGTGGCCTGTCCACCGCCGTCGTCGCCGCGGTCGGCGCACCCGAAAAAGAGGGCCTCAAGTTCGGCTTCATCAAGCTCACCGACATGGCGCCCCTCGCCATCGCCTACGAACTGGGTTATTTCGAGGATGAGGGACTCTACGTCACCCTCGAAGCGCAATCGAACTGGAAGGTGCTGCTGGACGGGGTTATCAGCGGGCAACTCGACGGCGCTCACATGCTGGCTGGCCAACCCCTGGGCGCAGCCATCGGCTTTGGCACCCAAGCCGACGTGATCACCGCCTTCAGCATGGACTTGAACGGCAATGCGATCACCGTCTCCAACGACGTCTGGACGCAGATGAAACCCAACATCCCGGTGGGCGCCGATGGCAAGCCGGTGCACCCCATAAAGGCCACTGCGCTCAAGCCGGTCATCGATGGGTACCGAGCCGCGGGCAAGCCCTTCAATATGGGCATGGTGTTTCCGGTCTCCACCCACAACTACGAGTTGCGGTATTGGTTGGCCGCGGGGGGCATTCACCCCGGCTACTACGCGCCCGCCAAAGGCGACGTCAGCGGGCAGATCAATGCCGATGTGCTCATCTCGGTAACACCGCCACCGCAGATGCCGGCGACCATGGAGGCCGGCACCATCCTCGGATATTGCGTCGGCGAGCCCTGGAACCAGCAGGCCGTGTTCAAGGGCATCGGCGTGCCCGTGATCACCGACGATGAGATCTGGAAAAACAACCCCGAGAAGGTTTTCGGCGTAACCAGGGCGTGGGCGGAACGCTACCCGAACACCCACTTGCGCGTACTCAAGGCGTTGATCCGCGCCGCCGCCTGGCTGGATGCGGACAATAACGCCAATCGCGCCAAGGCCGTGCAGATACTCTCGCGCAGCGAGTATGTCGGTGCCGATGCCGAGGTTCTCGCCAACAGCATGACCGGTACCTTCGAATACGAAAGGGGCGACAAGCGGCCGGTGCCGGACTTCAACGTGTTCTTCCGCCACCATGCCACCTACCCCTACTACAGCGACGCCATCTGGTACCTGACCCAGATGCGCCGTTGGGGCCAGATCGCAACCGCCAAACCGGACACCTGGTACCTGGACACCACGAAAAAAGTCTATCGCCCCGATCTATACGCCAGCGCCGCGCGCGAGCTCATCGCGGAGGGGAAGCTTAAAGCGAGCGACTTTCCCGACTTCGCCGCGGAGACCGGCATCAAGCCGCCGCAGACGGAATTCATCGACGGCATAACCTTCGACGCCAACCAGCCCAACGCGTACCTCGACCGGTTCGCGATCGGGCTGAAGGGTTCCGATACCGTCAAATGACTGCTCCCGCCACCGCGCTTGCAGCAATTCACCGCCGCCCCGCGTCGCCACCGGCGCGAGGCGGCGGTTCACGGAGACTTCGGCCATGACCGCACTGAAAATCATCACCCGCGCCGGCCAACCGGCCGCCGCTGAACCCGCCGGCACTGCGCCCATCGCCATCGACACTGCCGACGTCGGCGCCAAAGTGGGCACCAGGCCACCCGCCGGCCAACCGGCAGCCAGCGCGACGGCGAACGCCACGCCGCTGTATGTGCGCGCCAACCGGATGCTGACGCTGCTCGGGCTGGACTGGTTCGTGCCCTTCGTCAAGCTGGCCGCCGGCGAAAGCCCCCGCGCCCAGGTGCGCGACATCTGGCTGATGATCGGCGTGCCGGCGATCTTTTTCGGGGTGTTTCTGCTGCTGTGGAGTGCCGCCGCGGCGCGCGTCGAAACCAGCCTCGGCGCCATTCCCGGGCCCATGCCAGTCGCCGCGGAAGCCGGCATCCTGCTGGCCGAACACCGCGCCGAACGCGAGAAGGCGGTGGCCTTCATGGCCCGCCAACACCAGCGCAACGCCGAGCGGCTGGCCGCCGACCCCAACACCAAGATCACCGTCCGCCCCTACACCGGCAAGCCCACCTACCTCGACCAGATCCGCACCA
>CBDDRG010000099.1:0-2973 GCA_965232975.1 uncultured bacterium | reverse complement strand
ACCCCCGCGGGCGCCAACTCCACCAGCTGCCACAGGGTCAGCCGCTGCGGATCGGGGGCCAGTACATAGCCGTCGGCGGCGGTGCGGACGAGGATCTTCGCGGCCAGCAGGCGGTTGCGCAGGCGCGCCCACTGGGCATCGCCGATGCCCGCCCGGAGGATGTCCAGATCGCTGGTGGCCGCGCCCTGGTGCTGGCGCTGCAGGCACTCGGCGCAGGCGACCACCACCGCGACGGCGTCGGAATAGGGTTGCACATGGCCCGGACGGTCGCGGGTTTCCAGCGCGCGCACCAGCTCCGCGCCGCCGAGCACGAGCGCCCACGACAGGTAGATCCACAGCAAAAACAGCGGCACCGCCGCAAAGGCGCCATACAGGGTGTCGTAGCTCGAATTGGCCATCAACAGCCCAAAGGATGCCTTGGCGAGTTCAAAGCACAGCGCGGTAACCAGGCCGCCCACCAGCGCATAGTGGGTCGAGACCTTGCAGTTGGGCATGGCGATGAAAATCAACGTAAACGCGATCCAGGTCATCAGCCAGGGTAAATAACGCAACAGTGCCGTCACCAAGCCGTCGACCGGGACGCCGCGAATGAAATGCAGGGAGGCGAGATAGGCGTGCATCAGCAACCCGGCGCCGACCAGGAGCGGGCCGAAGCTCAGCACTCCCCAATACATCAGGAACCCGGCCAGACCGCGGCGACCGCCGGTAACCCCCCAGATGTGATTGAAGGTCTGCTCGATGGTGGTGAGCATCAGATAGGAGGTGACGATCAGCATCACCCCGCCGACGGCGCTCAGGTTGCGGGCCTGGGTCGAAAATTCGCGCAGATAGCGCCGCACCTCGCCGCCACTCTGGGGTATCAGGTTGTCGAACAGCAATTGTTCGAACTGGTCGCCCAGGCCCTGAAACGCGGGCACCAGGGATAGCGCTGCATACATCAGCGTCAGCAGCGGCACCACCGCGAACAGCGTCGAGTAGGTCAACGCGGCCGCTTGTAGCGAACAGCCGTCGCGCCGGTAGCCGGCGACCACTTGCGCGATCAAGGTGCCGGCCTGATTGGCGCAACGGTTGGCCCGGTCGATCCAGCTCATGAGTTGCCGTCCGAAGTCTGTCAGCGGGGGCTCGCCTGGCCCTCGGCAGGGGATGGCCCTAGAATAGAGCGAAGCTTTGATATATCGGCCCGCCAGGCGGGCGGCCATCGATACCTTGGGGGCAGCCGAATGGTTACCATCTATCATAACCCGCGCTGTTCGAAGTCCAGACAGACGTTGGAACTCCTGCGCAGCCGCGGTCTCGAACCTGCCATCGTCCACTATCTGGACACCCCGTTGGATGCAGCTACCCTGCGCGATCTGCTGGGCAAACTGGGCCGGTCTGCCCGCCAACTGCTGCGCTCCGGCGAGACGGCGTACCGTGAACTGGGGCTCGGCAATCCGGCGCTCGACGAGGCCGCCCTGGTGGCGGCGATGGTGGCCAACCCCGCCTTGATCGAGCGCCCGATCGTCGTCAACGGCGACCGCGCTGCGCTCGGGCGCCCTCCCGAAGCGGTGCTGGATATTCTTTGACCTCCCAGATGGGGCGGGTTGCGGGGCCGTTCTCGGCTACACTCACCGCGTTGTTCCCGCAGCCACACCCGCAGCAGCGCCCGACGCTCGAGGAAATCCGGATATCAATGGTCAGCGCAACCCCTGAGCGACGTTTGTGGGCGGCCTATTGGGCGAGCTGGTCGAGCTATATCCTGCTGTTGGTCAGTCTGGGTGTGGCGGGTCTCGTGGCCGGCACACCGACGGTATTGCTGGTGTTCGCCCTGGCGCCGCTGCTGCTGTTCGTGCCGGGTATGGTCCGCCGCAGCCACCGCAGCTTCAGCTATCTGTGTTTTGTTGCGCTCCTGTACTTCACGGTGATCGTGACCAATCTGTTCAAGCGCGACCGCTCCTGGCTCGACGGCGTCGCGCTCGCCGCGGTGATAATACTGTTCGTCGCTGCCATGCTGTGCAGCCGCTGGTTGCAGCGCCGGCCCTCTTCTCTCGTTCGCAAGGAATTGCCCGTTCATGAGCAAAAGTAAACCCGGATTCATCCGTCGCCTGGGTATCGGCATCGGGCGCGGCGTGCATGTGCTGGGCGTTGCGGTCAGAACCCTGGTCCTGCTGTTCTTCCTGAGTCTGCTGGCCAGCCTGCTGTTTGATTACGCGCCGCCATTGCCGGCGCGCGCGTTCCTGGAGGTGGCCCCGGGCGGTGTCCTGGTCGAGCAACTGTCCTACAGCGAACCCCTTGCCCGCCTGGTGCAGCGGCGGTCGCCCCACGCCTTTGAAACCCTGGCCCGCGACCTGGTGGAGGCCATTGACAGTGCCGCCGCCGATCCGCGCATTGCTGGCATAGCGCTTGGCCTCGATGACCTGAGTGGTGGCGGCATCACCAAATTGGCCGAAGTGGGCAGCGCCCTGGAGCGCTTCCGTGCCAGCGGCAAGCCCATAGTCGCGGTTGGTACCGACTACACGCAGGAGCAGTACTACCTGGCCAGCTTCGCCAGTGAAATCCACCTGAACCCCATGGGTGCGGTGAATCTAACCGGTTTTGGCGCCTACCACCCCTACTTCAAGGACGCCCTCGACAAGCTGAAGCTGAATGTTCACATCTTTCGCGTCGGCGACTACAAGGACGCCGTCGAGCCCTTTGAGCGCAACGACATGTCGCCGGCATCGCGTGCCCAAACCGCTCTGTGGCTGAACGCGCTCTGGGGTTCGTACACGGATCGCGTCGAAGCCCAGCGCAAGTTGACGCCGGGCGCGATCAACGACTACGTCAAGAATCTGGACGTCCATATGAGTGGAGTTGCCGGTGATTCCGCTCGCCTCGCCGTCGAGCGCGGCCTGGTCGACCAGATCAGCAGCGATTCGCAAATGCGCGCCCGCCTCGAGAAATTGGCAGGGGTGGACGAAAAAACCGAAGAGTATGTCCATGTGACGGTTGACC
>CBDDRG010000098.1:0-7687 GCA_965232975.1 uncultured bacterium | reverse complement strand
CGCGCCGACCCGCTGGGTGGGTGAATCCAGGGTTTGCAGTTCGGGATACTGGGCTTCGAGATCCTGCAACCGGCGCAGCAGTTGGTCGTATTCGCTGTCGGTAATGGCGGGGTCGGCGAGCGCGTAATAGCGGTAATTGTGGTGGCGCAACTGCTCGCGCAGCTGTTCGGCGGCGACCTTTGCGGCCGGCAACTGCACGGCGGTGCCGCTGGGCTCCACCAATCAATGGTACCCCGCGATGTGGCGGCGGGTGTACTCGGTAATGCGCTGGCGGTAGTGTTCGACCGTCTGCGGCGTCAGTGCGCTGCGGGTTTCGTCCTTCAATTCGCCACCCAGCCGCCGGCTGATGGTCGCGGCGGTGTCATACATCCGGTTGAAGGTGTCGAGCGGATCCTGGGCATCTTGCAGGATCATCAGAAAGCTGACCCCGGGGGTTGTGAATTCGTCCATGCTGTCCAGCTCGAAATCCCCGGGTTTGACAGCATTGGTCATGCTGAACAGGATCGAACCGCTGCCATCGTCGCTGTCGTGGCGGTGAAAAATCCTGCGCGCGCCATAGCGCAGGCCCTGCGCGAGCACCGCATCCAGCAGTTGATCGCCGGCAAAGGTATCGCCGCGCGGCGCCATCGCGTGCAGTACGACGACGTCGGTCGGGTCCACCGTGGCGGGCGGCGGTGGTTTGATCACGGGCTTGTGGTCGGTTTTCTTGCGCGGGGCGCGGGGTGCCTCGACCTTCGGCGCCGCGGTCTGGTTGAGCGCGGGTTCGGCGTCGCCGAGATTCAGCGCCACTTGCTCGGGCGCCCGCAGCGTGCGCAGGTGCGCGCGGCTCTTGGCGACGGCGTCGCGGATTTTCTGACCCACTTCTTCCGCCGAGTCGTCGTCCCGGTAGGCGACGATGCGCGCCGAGCCGTTAGGCAGCTCGCTGAGGTCATCGCGCTCGTCGAACACGGGTTGCCGGGAGCGCCCCGTGCGCAGCGAACCGCGGCGGGCGTTGCGCACCCGGCGCACGCCGTCGAGCAAGATGGCCAGCACGACCAGGGCGCCAAGCCCGATCAGGATTTCCCGCGTGCCAAATTCCATAACTCTAATACCCTCGCGTCCCCGTCAGGCCGCCATCAACCAGAGGTTGCGCCGCTGGCCAGCGTTTGCTGGCGGTTTTGCTGTCAACCGAAAAATTGCCCGACCGTCGACGAGAGCCGACGCTGCCCGCTGCCCGCTGCCCGCTGCCCGCTGCGCAGCGAGCAGGATAACTCTTTTCCAAGAACCGGTTAAGGTCGAGCATGGCGTTGGCCGGGCTCGACCTGGGGCTGAGCCATTTGGCTGGCAGTATCGACGTCCACAGAGACCAGACGGGACACACCGGGTTCGTTCATGGTCACCCCAAGCAATTGATGCGCCATCTCCATCGCGATTTTATTGTGGCTGATGTAAATGAACTGCACCTGCGCGGACATTTCTTTGACGAGCTGGGCGAAGCGCCCCACATTGGCGTCGTCGAGGGGCGCATCCACTTCATCGAGCATGCAAAAAGGCGCCGGATTGAGCTGAAAGATCGCGAACACCAGCGCGATCGCGGTCAGCGCCTTTTCGCCGCCCGACAACAGGTGGATGGTGCTGTTCTTCTTGCCGGGCGGGCGCGCCATGATGGTGACCCCGGTGTTCAGCAGGTCGTCGCCGGTCAGCTCCAGGTAGGCATTGCCGCCACCGAACAATTTGGGAAACAACCGCTGCAGGGACTGGTTGACCTGCTCGAAGGTGTCGCGAAAGCGGGTGCGGGTTTCGCGATCGATCCTGCGGATGGCGTCTTCGAGCGTGGTTAGCGCATCCACTAGTTCGGCATGCTGGGTGTCCAGATAGGTTTTGCGCTCGGCGGCGACCTGATATTCGTCGAGGGCGGCCAGATTGATCGGCCCCAGCCGGCGGATGCGCTCGCCAACCTGCGCCAGCGAGGTTTCCCAGGCGGCGGGGTCGGCCTCTTCGGCGAGCGCGGCGAGCAGCGGGCCCGGTGCGGCATCGAGCTCGGCGAGCTGTTCCAGCAGCGTCGCGCCGCGGGTCTCCACATCCCGCGCCGCCAGCCGCTGCTGTTCGAGCTGCGCCCGCTGATCCTGCAATTGTCCATCGAGCTGGCTGCGCTGCTGCTCCAGCGCGTGCAGTTCCTGCTCGATGGCCTCCACCGCCCTGCGTGCGTCCGCCACCTCGGTTTCGGCGCGCAGGCGGAGGTCGAGCTGGGTGGTCAGATTCCGTTGCAACTCCGCATTGGGATCGAGCTGGGCGGCGATGCTGGCTTCGATCTCGGCGCGGCGCTCGGCGAGGCGCGCCACCTGCCCCGCCAGCCGCGCGATGCCGTCGCGGATCGACGCCAACTGGGCGCCGACGGCCTTTTCCCGCACCGCCAGCTCATGGGCCTGCTCGCGATCCCGCCGCGCGCGGGCGCGGGCGTGGTCGAGCGCGGCGCGCTGCTGGTCGCGTTCACGCACCAGTTCGTCCTTGCGCTGATTGTCGGCGGCCATCGCGACGAGCGCCTGACTGAGCAGCTCGCGCGCCTCGGTCAGGTGCTGGCGCTCCTGTTCCTGCTGGCCGTTGATTTCCGTCAACTCGCGCTCCAGTTGCTGGCTGCGGTTGGCGAGCTGCTCGACCTGCATCCGCCGCGCGCTGAGTTTGGCACGTAGGTCGGCGTACTGGCGCTGGTGGCGCGCCACGGCGGCGGCCAGATCCTCGCGCCGCTGTTCCCGCGCCGCCAGTTCCGCCTGGGCTGCGCTCTGCTGCTGGGTCAGCGTGGCGACCGCAGCCTGCGCCGCGACGATCTGCGTGCCGAGTTCGGCCAGTTCGCGCTTGCGCTGGAGCACGCCACTGACACCGCCCTGGTCGCGGGCTACGCGCACCCAGTTGGGGCCGAACCAGAGGCCATCCGGCGTCACCACGGACTGGCCGCGGGCGAGCCGCGGGCGCAAGGCGAGCGCCTCATCGAGGCTCGCCGCCGCATAAATGCCACTCAGCAGCGCGCCCGCGGTACCCGTTACTTTGGCTGCCAGCGGTATGCCGTCCACAGGATCGGCCGGTGCACCCGGCGCGGGACTGGCGTTGTCCACCAGTACCAGCTCGCCGGCCTGAAAACTGCCGAGGGCGGCGGCCAGGGGCTCCAGCGCCTCGACACAAACCGCCTGCAGCCAGTCGCCGAGCACGGTTTCGACGGCGGTCTCCCAGCTCTCGACGACCTCGATCGAATCGGTGAGTCGGGGCCGCGCGCTCAGTTGCCGATCGGCGAGCCAGCGCGTGCGCGCGGCCTGGTCGCCGAGCGCCGCTTGCTGTAAAGCCTCCAGCGAGGCCTGGCGGCCGCGCAGCTTTTGCACCTGTTCGCGGGCGCCGCCGAGGCTTTGCGCGATGCCGACGATGGCCTTGCGGCCGGCGTCGATGGCGGCCGCCAGCGGTTGCAGTGCGCTCTGCTGGCCGGCGCCCTGTGTCTCCAGCTCCGCCAGTTGTTGGGTCAGTGCGGCGACCTCGGCGGTCAGCGCACTGGCGTCCAGGCGGACCAGTTCGTCACTCAGCCGCGCCTGGCGCTCGGCAAGTCGCCGCGCGGTCTGCTCGATCTGCTGGCTGCGGGCCTGCTGCACCTCGGCCTGGCGGCGTGGCGCGGCGGCGCGCTGGTTGAATTCGTCCCAAGTCGTCTGCAGCGCCTGGGTGGCGGCTTCGGCGGCCTGCAACTCGGCACTGGATGCCGTTTCGCGACCCCGCGCCTGATGGAGCGCGGGCGCCAGTTCGGCCAGCTCCGCCTGCCAGCCAACAGCTTTCTGCTGGTCGCTGCGCAGATGGGCCGCCGATTCATCATGATTGCGCACGGTTTGTTGAAGATCGCTGTCCAGCTCACGGACACGTTTGCCGGCGTGCTGGATGGCCTGCTCGATGCGGGCGACCTCGGCGCCAATGGCGTAATAGCGGCCCTGGGTCTGGTTGAACGCGGCGGACTGGTCGCTGTACTGGACGCGGTGTTTTTCGAGGGCGGTCTCGCAGCCCTGGCGTGCGGTAACCAGGGCTTCTGCCGCCAGTTCGGCACGGCCGATCTGCTGGCGCTGGACGCTCATCTGCCGGTCGAGGGCGCGCCAGCGCAGCGCGAGCCACTCCGCCTTGAGTTGGCGCTCCTCCTTCTTGTGGGCGACGTATTTTTCGGCCGTCTGCACCTGGCGTTCGAGGCGCTGGAGCTGGCGGCCGAGCTCGTCGCGGATATCGGTCAGGCGCGCCAGATTCTCCTGGGTGCTGGCGATGCGGCTCTCGGTATCCTTGCGGCGCTCCTTGTACTTGGAGATGCCGGCCGCCTCTTCGAGGTACACGCGCAGATCCTCGGGGCGCGATTCGACCAGGCTGGAGATCATGCCCTGCTCGATGATCGCGTAGCTGCGCGGGCCGAGCCCGGTGCCGAGAAAGACGTCGGTGATGTCGCGGCGCCGGCACTTGCCGCCATTCAGGTAGTACTGGGACTGACCGTCGCGGGTCACCTTGCGGCGAATGGAAATTTCGGCGTAGGCGGCGTATTCGCCACCGAGGCCGCCGTTGGCGTTGTCAAAGATCAGCTCGATGCTGGCCTGACCCACCGGCTGGCGCCCACCGGAGCCGTTGAAAATCACGTCCGCCATGGACTCGCCGCGCAGGGGCTTGGCCGATCTCTCGCCCATCACCCAGCGCACCGCGTCGATCACGTTGGATTTGCCGCAGCCGTTGGGGCCGACGATGGCGCACAGGCGGCTGGGAAAGCTGATGGTGGTGGGATCGACAAACGACTTGAAGCCGGCCAGCTTGATACATTTCAGGTGCATCGGGGACTCATGCGGAATGGGTGCCGGAACTGGCGAGTTGACCCCAATTGCGGGCCGCTCGCGATTGCGTCCGCTGCCCCGGCGGGCGCCGCCGGCTGGGGGCGAACGCGGGAACACAACGGCGGCGATTTTACACCCTGCCCCCGGCAGGACAACCCGGGGCGGCGCCCGCAGCACGGCCGGATGACGCGGGGCGGAGACAATGGGTGGCCGCGCACCGCCGAGACGGGTGATAATGCCCACTCCGTCGCCGTCCGACCAAGCTGGCGCCCTGCCCCCAACGCATGTTCAACATCGCCCTGTTCGAGCCCGAGATTCCGCCCAACACCGGCAACATCATTCGCCTGTGCGCCAACGGCGGCTGCCATTTGCACCTGATCGAACCCCTGGGGTTTGCACTGGACGACAAGCGCCTGCGGCGCGCCGGCCTCGACTATGGCGAGTGGCAGGGCGTCCAGATCCACGCCAATTGGCGGACATTCTGCGCTGACCGCCCCCGCGGGCGGCTGTTCGCGGTCAGCACCAAGGGCACCCTGAGCCACGCCGATGCCCGTTTTGCGCCTGGCGATACCCTGGTGTTCGGGCCTGAAACCCGCGGCCTGCCGGCCGCGATACTGACTGCACTGCCCGCCGGACAGGTACTGCGCATCCCCATGCAGCCCGCCAGCCGCAGCCTGAATCTCAGCAATGCCGTCGCCATTGTGGTGTATGAAGCCTGGCGGCAACTGGGCTTTGCCGGCAGCGGCAAGCCGGTACCGGGCTGAGCCCGCCATGCCGGCCCCCATCGCACTGTTCTTCGGCTCCTCCACCCGCTATACCGAAATGGCGGCAGAAAAAATCCAGGCCGTGCTCGGCGTCGATCAAGTCGATCTTTTCGATATCGCCGCGGCGCCGATCGCCACCGCGGCCGCCTATGGGCGCGTCATTCTCGGCATTCCGACCTGGGATTACGGCGAATTACAGGAGGACTGGGAGCGCATCTGGCCGGATATCGGCGCGCTCGACTGGCACGGCAAACAGGTCGCGCTGTTTGGCCTGGGCGACCAGATCGGCTATCCGGAGTGGTTTCAGGACGCACTCGGCTACCTGTGGGCGCTGCTGGTCAACCTGGGCGCCACCCCGGTCGGGCAGTGGCCGGCGGCGGACTACCAGTTCGCTGTGTCCAAAGCGCTCACTGCCGATGGCCGCCACTTCGTCGGCCTGGCCCTCGATGAGGACAACGAGTTTGACCGCAGCGATCAGCGCATCGCGCGCTGGTGCGCGCAAATCGCCACCGAGTTTGGTCTGAGTGAACGCCGCTGACTGCCCGGGTGAGCGCAGCGCTCCCGCCAGGCTCCCGGTGACGCTTCGCGACCGGTGCCGGCAGCACCCGCCCCCAATCCATTCCGCACCGCACCCTCAGGGCACCGGCGTACCGCTGAAATAGGCCTTCCGGATATCGCGTCCGCACAGCACGCTTTCCCAGTACGCCGACCGCGCGAGTTTTTCCCGCGCCACGATGCCATAGGTGGTCTTGTCGGCCGCAATCCAGGGATAAAAGCCTTCCAGACCCGGGCTCGAGAAACTGCCGTCGCCGGTGCGCGGGTCGTCCTCGACCCAGTGGTTCAGGCTGTAGTGCCAGGCTTCCCTGGCCGGGCTGGAGACGGCGGTCGGGCAGACGCCGGGCAGCGTGCAGACCGGCTGGTAGCCCAGGTACTGCCGCATGCGCAGTTCGCCGTTGATGATCTTGCGCAGAAACGCCGCGTAGCCGGCGGGCGAGCCCCGCATGCCGCCGGCGGGAACGGGTCGCCAGTACGAGATATCGAGGTTGTTACCCAGTTGGCCGAGCACTTCGCGGGTCAGCGCGGCGGAATCCATGGGCGCCAACCCAAACCCCATGGCAAGCCACTGATCGTGGCCCGCATTGTAGAAGAAGCGGCCGACATGGGCCGGGTTCAGCTTGCTGTTGGAGCGATTCTGGTAACAACCCCCGACCGTCGGTGCTAGCAGACAGGTACTGAACGCGGTGTGGCCCGATTGCATCTCGAGCGCGGCGAGCACTTGGCCGTCCGGATCCCGGCGCTTGCCGAGCTTCTCCAGGACATAGCTGCCCCAGACCCACTTCGACGCTGAGGCGATCTTGACCGTCGTGGTCGGCGAGTAGTCATTGCCGACGCTGCCGCTGACGATTGTCCCTTTGCCATCGCCGATTTCCCAATAGAAGTCGCCTAAGGCCTTGCAATGCGCGCCTTCCCGGGCCGTCTGCGCGGCCGCGCTGGGGTGGGCATCAGCACCGTGGTGGGCTGCCGGTAGCGGCGTTGCCGAGCAGGCGAACGACGTCAACAGCGCCGGCAACAACAGCGCTGGCAACAGCAGCTCGGCGCGAATGACCCGTCGACGCATAAGGGCTACTCCCCGTTTCCGCGCCAAGCGCTCCCTGAGTCTGGCGGGCGCAGCAGCGATCCAAACCCAATCGCGGCCGATCCCTGCGGCCGACTTTGACCCAGGGGGATGCTTCGGAAGCCTGTATTCGCCCCCCGGCGGATAACGATGATCTGCCGGGGGCGGGTGGCCGCGCCACCCCGTGTCTCGTCAGGGCTTGGCGCGAGGTTTGGGCGAAGTCGCGAAGGCGATTTTCTTGGCACCTGCTGCCTGGATGCTGGCGATGGCCTGGGCGACATGCTCGTAGGCCACCGTTTTGTCGGCGCCCAGGCGAATCAGGCTGGTCGGTTCACGCGCCAGACCGGCGCGGATGGCATCGGCCAACCCGCCCGGTGGAACCAGTTTGGCATCGACGGTGACGGCGCCGTTGGCGCCCACCTCGACGTCCATCAGCTTGGCGTCACCGACCGGGGGCGCGTCGGTTTTCGGCAATTCCACCTTCAGCGCCTGCGCGAACA
>CBDDRG010000097.1:0-4349 GCA_965232975.1 uncultured bacterium | reverse complement strand
AAAGTGGCGCGCAGCGCAACGCCGGCGACCCGATCGCGCACGCCGAGCTGGTCAATCAGGCCACCGCCGACGTCGGCGAAACTCCAGTGCCCCAGCCGATTGAGATCGGCATGGTGGCTGCGCCACGCCAGCTTGCAGAATTCATTGTCGGTCGAGCCGCCGAGCACCACGGCGTTGCGCTGTGCGAATTCTCCCGTCAGCCGGTTGAAGTCGACAATCTCGGTCGGGCACACGAAGGTGAAATCCTTGGGCCAGAAATAGATCACTTTCCATTTGCCCGGAAAGCTCTGTTCAGTTAAATCCTCGAACGCGGACACGCCGTTTTCGATGAATTCGTTGAATCCGGGTTTGACGCCGATAACCCGGAACGGGGCGAGTGCTTCTCCGATGGTCTTCATAAATACTCCTCGTGGTGGGGTGTCAACCGGCCGGGCATCGGTGCGACCCTGTCGCCGGCAAGGGGAACAACTCAGTGGCGGGTCGCGGGCATCGGGGCAGCCCTGCCCTGGGCGCCAGCAGCGGCCTGCTGATCGCGTTGGCGCTCGAACAGTTGCAGCTGCAACTGGGTGCAGGTCTCGCGCAGCTGTGGCTCGACGTCCGGATGATTGGCCAGCATGCCGAGGTGCTGCAGAACGGCGTTATGGGCACAGGGGCAGGTCGGGTTGGCGATCGAACGGCACAGCAGCCACAGCAGCGCGCTCGTGATCTGTGCGGGCGGGTAGTGATCGACGTTCATGGCAACTCCTCAATGGAAAATTCAACCGAAAGGAAACCCGGCGCGCGAATTCACAAACGCCACCGCTACACAACAGACGTGTGATAGGACCACTGGTCCGCGCAATGGTTTCGGAGCTGTCCAGCGCCCCCGCGCCACTGGCCGGGATCGCGCGACGCGGCCGCGGAGTCAGCCCTTGTGTTCGCAGCGTCGTCATGATGGCCATGATAGCGCGTCGCAGGATAGATAGAAATAGGATTCATTATCATTTGTAACATCTTTGCAGGCGCTGCTTGCCTTTGCCGAGTAATGGCGTACAGCGCTGTCGAGGCAGCGCCCAGCCCGTGGCAATCAGGCTTTTAGCCAGCCGAGCGCCTTCTGATACAGCAGATTCTTGCTGCCGCCGGTAATGCGCGCAGCCAGTTCGGCGGCCTGTCTCAACGGTAGTTCGGCGAGCAGCAGACGCAGTACGCGCTCCGCCTCGGCCATGGCGCCGGCGTCGTCACCAGGGTCGGCGCCACCGACGATAAGGACGATTTCGCCTCGCTGCTGGTTGGTGTCGGCGGCAACAGCGGCCAGAATCGCGGCCAGCGTGCCGGTCAGGAAGGTCTCGAAGGTCTTGGTCAGTTCGCGCGCCAGAGCCGCTTCCCGCGCGCACCCGAAGGCGTCGCAGAGATCGCCGAGCGTGTCGGCAACCCGGTGCGGGGCTTGGTGCCGACATCGGAGATCAGCGCCACGTTTTGGCCGCAGGCGAGCGTCGCCAGAATCCGCTCGCCCTGCGCCGGCGCGCTGTGCTCGTGGTAGGCCACCAGCGGGGTGTCGATATTGAAATGGGCGAGCAGCCGACCACTGTGGCGGGTGTCCTCGGCAGCGACCAGAACCACTGTCGGGAGTATCGCGACCGCGCGGGGTACCATGTCCGCGAGATTGCAGATCGGTGTCGCCACCACAAACAGTGTTCCCACCATAGAGTAGCTGATGCCCTTTTCGACCCGGATTCGCGCCAGCTTGGTGATGGTGGTACTGGCCATTGCCGGCGCAGTCCTCACCGGGTGCGCGCAGCTGCCCCCGCCGAGCGAGCGAGCATGAGTCGAACCCGGAACGAGGCGAGCGCTTCACCGATGGTCTTCATAAAAATGCTCCTCGCGGTGGGGGCTGACAGTCGGCTGGGCATCGATGCGACCCCTTCGCCGGCAGGTGGAGCGATTCACTGGCAAGTCGCGGGCGTCGGCACTACCCGGCCCTTGGCGCCGACGGCCTGCTGATCGCGTTGGCGCTCGAACAGCTGCAGCTGCAACTGGGGGCAGGTCTCGCCCAGTTGTGGCTCAACCTCCGGATGACTGGCCCGGCATGCCGAGGTGCTGCAGAACGGCGCCATGGGGACAGGGGCAGGTCGGGTTGGCGATCGAACGGCACAGCAGCCACAGCAGCGCGCTCGCAATCTGCGCGGGCGGGTAGTGATCGACGTTCATGACAAATCCTCAGGTGAAAAAAATCAGGCGTAAGAAAACCCGGCGCGCCGACTCACAACTCCGCCGACGCCCGCAACAGGTTGTGGTACACGCCGGTCAGCGCAATGATTTCGGGGCTGTCCGGCGCGCGCGCGCGCAATGAGCGGATGGCGCGATCGAGGTCGTACAGCGCGCGCCGCCGATCGGGGTCACGCACCATGCTCTGCACCCAGAGAACGGCGACCTCGCGGCGGCCGCGCGTCACCGGGCGCACCGCATGGATACTGCCGGCCGGGTACAGCACCAGATCGCCGGCATTGCCCTTGATGTCGGGCGCACCGTAGTCGCTGTCGATGGCGAGCGCGCCACCGTCGTAATCACCGGGCGGATTCAGAAACAGCGTCGCCGCCAGATCGGCGCGCAGCGGCACGCCGTCGATGCGCACCGCGTTGTCGACGTGGGCGCCGAACCCCATGCCCGGCAGGTAGCGATTGATCAGCGCCGGATGCACGCGGCGCGGCAAGGCCGCGGCGACGAACTCGGCGGATACCGCGAGCGCATCGCCGATCAACGCCTGCAACGCGCGCAGTTGCGGCGCCGTCGGCGCCAGTTGCAGATTGGCTTTCACGGGCGCGGCCAGACTGCCGGCGGTCACCCGGCCGTCGCCAAATTCGGCCCGTGCGAGCAGCGTCTGCACCTGCGCCAGCAGTGCGCTGTCGAGCAAACCGGGAATGACGATCAGCATCAGCTTGCCGCCAGCACCAGCAGAGTGCCGACGACGCCGCTGCCGCCGATAAGCGCAACGGCGAGCAGCCGCCGGCTGTGCATTTCGGTCCACAGCAGCACACCGGTCAGGGTCAGTGCGACCATCGCGCCGGCGAGCGTATCGGCGAACAGCACCCAGCCGGCGCCGAGCCCGGTGCCCTTGTGGAGGCGCGCCAGCGCGGCAAAGGTATTGGCGGTTTCGCGCTTGACTTCGGCATAGGGATCGCCCTGCCAGTAACTGACCTCGATGCGTGTTGTCGGCGTATTCAGCATTGCCACCCAGCGCTGCCTGCCATCGGCATCGACCGGCGGCACCATTGGTCTGCCCTGCCGCGCATTGCCCTGCCGCGCATTGGCCTGCCCGGCGTTCGGCAGCCCCACGGCGGCTGGCGGCACGCCGAGTCCCTCCGGCAGCCACGCGGTCAACGCCTGTTCACTGGCGCCGACCGCTGCCGGTACTGCGATACGCTGGTAACTGGGCTGATAGGTCATCAGCTCGAGGCCTAGGACTTCGCGGTGATTCAACACAAAACCGGACACCCCGAACAGCAACCCCAGCAGCGCGCCCCACAGTCCGATCCAGCCGTGTACGCGTCCCAGCCACAGCACCAGCACCCGTCGCCTCCCCTGCGGTTGGCGGCGTTCCAGCAGGCGCGCCGATAGCGACCATCCCGAGCCTGCGGTCACAGATAAGCCCTGACCGTGAACACCAGCGCGCGCGGGGCGCCCGGCAGCGCCGAGTTGCTCTGCCCGGACTCGTAATAGAACTCATCCGTCAGGTTCTGGAAGTTGACCTGGAATTCCCAGTGCGTCAGCTGGTAGCCGAGGGTCAGGTCGAAGCGCTCGTATCCCGGCAGCTTTACGGTATTGGTGTTGTTGGTGTAGCGAGACGACACAAAATACATGCCGCCGCCCAACGTCCAGCGCGGCGCGAATGCCCAATCCGCCCACACCACGCCCTGCCGCTTGGCGACATTCGAGGGGCGCTTGCCCTCGGTATCGGGCGTGTTCGATTTCTTGATTTCGGCGTCGAGCCAGGCCGAGGACGCGAATACGCGCAGACTGTCCGTGAGCTGGCCATTTACCTCAACTTCGACGCCGTCGGTCACCTGCTGACCGGCGAGGACCTGCAGCAGGGGGTCGTCCGGATCCGGCGTCCGCGCCTTGTCCTTGTCGAGCCGGAACACGGCGGCGGCAAAGCCGAACCGGCCGTCGAGCCATTCATGGCGGGTGCCGATCTCGTAGTTGGTAGACTCCTCGGGATCCAGCTCCTCCGTGCTGGCGCTGAGGCTGAGACCCTCGGCCGACGGGTTGAACGACCGCCCGCTACTGACATACCAGGATGAAGTCGGCGTCGGCTGCCACACAATACCGGCGCGGGGGCTCACGAACCAGGTGTCTTCACTGAACTGGGTCGC
>CBDDRG010000096.1:0-4468 GCA_965232975.1 uncultured bacterium | reverse complement strand
ATGATCGGCGCCGGCTTTCAGAGCAACGGCCTGACCACAGGGGTCCACAGGCGCCGCTGACCGCGGCCCCGCCCTTGGCTGCGCGAGTGAGAGGCTCGCTACGCCGTGGCGGGCAAGGCCTGTGGACTCTGTGGACAGCCCAAATTCTGATACATCGGTCGGTGGCGCGGTAACGAAGGGTACTGAACGGGTGGGGTGGTTACAGTGTAACCACCCTTTTCTCTCCAAATCCCGAAGGGGATTATCCTCGTGTCACGCCTTGCTGGACCGGCGTTCGCCACCCTCAGTGGCGGTGCCGGTGATGCAGATCCGGATAATGCGGGTGGGAATGCGCGAGTGGTGCATGTTCGTGCGTATGGGTGTGTGGCTCGGTGCCGTCGTATGCTTCGTCATGCTCATGTTGATGATGTTCATCATGCCGATGAGCATGCTTGTGTACCATCCGTTCGTGATGGTGAATATGACCATGGCGCTCGGTGATATGCAGCCATACTCCAGCCGCCATCATCAGCGCAGCCGCCCAGAACATGCTTCCGGGGCGCTCGGACAGGACGATCACTGCCGTGGCCACGCCAAAGAATGGCGCGACGGAGAAATAAGCACCGGTCCTGGCCGTCCCAAGGTGGCGCAATGCCCAGACGAAAAGGCTCAAACTCACTCCGTAGCCAACGAAGCCCACGCCCAGCGCTGCAAACACCACCGGAAGTGAAATAGGATCCCACCCCGTAAGCCAGGCCAGTGACAGGTTGATGCAACCCGCCACCAACCCCTTGATGCCGGCCACCTGGACGGGATCACTGCCCGAGACACGTTGCGTGAGATTATTGTCCACGGCCCAGCCCAGGCAGGCCGTCATCACGGCCAAGCTGCCAAGTGGCAAACCAACCGCGGGCGCGCCTTCCCATGAAAGCAGAACCCCTGCCAGCACAATCAGGAAAAAGCCCGTAGCGATACGCCTATCCACATTCTCATGGAACACGAACCACGCGAGCAGCGCGGTGAACACCCCCTCGAAATTGAGCAGGAGCGCGGCGGCAGACCCCGTCGTCCGTTCGAGTCCCAGCATCAACAATACGGGTGCGACGACACCGCCCGCCAGAATGGCGCCGGCCATCCAGCCCCAGTCCGCGCGCGCAAGGGGTGCCTCCATCGATTCATGGCTCGCGCTCGTCTGCTGCCGCAGCCACCGCCAAGCCATCAGCCCAACGCCGGAGCCCAGGTAAAGCAACCCCGCCAACGCAACCGGCGGCACACCCGCGACCAACACCTTGGCCAGGGGCGTGCTGACCCCAAAGAGCAGAGCCGAGAATAACGCCGCGACGATACCCGTATTCATTTCATGCACGCTAGACCATCAAACCCGATCCGTAGCGTCGAATTCGTATACCACCTGTTTCGCTCAGCTTCCATCTCGGCACCCTAGCTTCCAGTCAACTCAGATACGTCAATGCTCAAGAGGTTTCGTCATACATCTTGATGCAACCTTAGACTGTTGGCGATGACAATCAGACTCGCCCCCATGTCGGCGAGCACCGCCATCCACAGCGGCAAGTCCGAGCCGCCGCAACCGCGCGAGACTGGCTTTCGCCTCGCTCATCACATTCACCTCGAACCGTTCCAGGCCGGACAGGTCTTTCAGTGCCTTTTCCACTAACGCCTTCTCTTCGGCGCAGTCCATGCTCTCGACGACCGACACGCTGGTGATTCGCTGCCCGCCTTCGATGACACCATAGCCAAGGGCGCGAAGCGCGCCGCCGTCTCGGGTGTATCAACCCGCGTAATGAGGGCCTTACCGGTGAAGTCGATGCGCGCCCCGGCGACGCCCGGTAGCTCACCCACCACCTTCTCGATCCTGGCGGCGCAGTCGGGGCAGTCCATGCCCCTTGATGCCGCATTGGAATGCCTCGCCTCCAGGCAGGCTATCTCTGTGCATGTCCCTCATGGGGCTCCGTTACAATGACGCCACTCACAAGCCCTCATGGGCACGGGTATCGTGCGTTACGCGGATCGTGCTGCCCACAGGCGGTGCTGCGCTTAACGTGGTGTGGAATTTTGAGTATCTCGACTTTACGCTGCGCCGGTGGTAATCGATCACGGCTTTTTCCAGGGCAATGCCATCAGGGCCAATCACTTCAAAATCGATATGGCCCGGGATGGGACCCCGGCCGACCAGCCGGCGCGTCACCTCGCCGCGCAGTTCGATTTCATCGTCCTCCTGGATGACACTAACAAATCTGACGGTCGCCCATCCGGAGGAGACCTTTTCGATCTGTACGGTGTTGTCGCGGACGAGATCCCTCCCCGTCATGGCACATCCGGCGACGAGGATGGTGGTGAGAATCGGTAGACTACGGATCCACTTTACCTTCATGGCGTCTCCTCCTGCTGTGTTTCATCGATGACATAGACGCCAATCACCTCACTGACATAGACCCAGCCCGCCTCTGGTTGACCGGTGCGGCCGTTCTCCCTGATCAGCCGTACCGCCTCGTCAGCACGCGCGTCCTCGCAGACCAGCTCCAGCTTCACTTCGGTAATGGTCTCCTCGCCCAGCTCGATGGAGTAGTCGCGCTCGCGTTCATCTAGCGCCGCCAGCATGCCCTTGACGTCGACCACCGAGAGGCTGCCGTAACCCGCGCCCTTCAGCGCGCGGATCAGGTCGGCGGCGCGGTTGCGGTGGATGAAGGCCTTGATTTCTTTCATTTCGGTATCCTCGGTTTTTGGGTAGCGGGAATGAGCCAGCGCGGAACGACCCGGACGTAGACGAGTTCGCCCGCCAGCTCCACCAGAGTCTGCGTCACGACCACGGCGGCGACCAGCGCAGCGGCCTCCGGCACCGCGAGGGCCAGCGGCAATACCACCAGCGAGTTGCGGGTGCCGATGCTGAACACCAGCGCACGCCCGGACGTCACCTCGAGCCGAAGGGCGCGCGCGGCCGCCGTGCCGAGCAACGCGGCGCCGATCAGGTAGAGCACGTAGACAGGGATCAGGCCCGCGATCACTTCGAAGTTGCCTGCCACACGCGGCAACTGCGCCGCCACCACCAAGAACAGCGTCACGGCGAGCGCCGGCACCGGTACCCAGGCCATCGCTCGCGCCCAGCGTGCCACGGCCGGGCGGCGTGCCGCCTGCCGCTCGGTCACCGCGGCGCCCGCGAGCGGCAGCAGGATATACAGGACGAAGGCCGCGACGAAGGGCGCCGGGTCGATCACCTCCACGAAGGCGCCGCCCAGAAACAGCGCAAGGTAGACCGGCAACAACAGCAACTGCACCAGTAGCAGGACCGGGGTGGCGGCCAGCAAGCGGGCTGCGTCACCGCCGCCCAGCCGGGTGAAGACGACCACGTAATCGATGCATGGCGTGAGCAGCACCAGCAAAACGCCAAGGCGCACCGCCGGCTCCGCGGGCACCAGCGCCAGCAGCCCCCAGACCAGCACCGGCACCGCCAGGAAGTTCACCGCCAGCAGGGCCCCCAGAAAACGCTTCATGCCCAGTGCGGCGCGCAGCCGCACCAGCGGCACCTGCAGAAAGGTACTGTACAGCAACAGCACCAAAGCCGGCGCGACGAGGGGATCGAGCCGCACCGCTTCCTGCGGCAAGCCCAGTCCCACCAGCGCACCCAACGCGACCGCTGCGGCCAGGATTCCAATCTGCCGCTGTTCGAGGTCGGCGGGTGTCATGACCGCCCGCCTGGACACCTTGTCATGTCATCGGCCTCATCCCGTCACCTCGCTCACCGGACCGCCTGGGTGCGGGTATCGGGTCTGAGGCGATCGTAGTGTCGGGCGGCGGCAATGTTTTCTGCCCGGCATAGCCGCTTGCGGACATCCAACCCGGACTGCGGAACGCCTTCACGTCGTCCCGGGCGGTGGCGTGCCGTCCGGCCCGGCCGGGGCCTGCCGCTGCCTGGCGGCGTAGAGCCGCGTGCCGGCATGGCGTATCAGCGCATAGGCATCCGTGCCGTCCTCGGGGAACCGCGCATAGCCCGCACAGGGGTTGGGCAGCACCAGATCGTTCCCCGCGCCAAATGGCTGCTTCATGGCCTCGACAACCTTGCCGGCGAGCGACTCGATCCGGCCGGTATCGTGCTCCGGCAGCAATGCCGCGTAGTCGCTGTCACCGATGCGCGCCACGATCTCAGCCGCCCCCAGCGCTTTTTGGAGGCGCTCCGCGACCGCTTGCATCAGCGCATCGTCCGCCCGGTGTTCGAAAAAGGTGCCCTTGAGGCGCCGGAACCGTCCCAGATCGATCAGCAGCAAGGTGAAGGGCGCGCGGCGCTCCCGGCCGCCGCCTGTCATGCGCGCGAGCCGCTCCATGAAAAGCTGCTGGTTGGGCAGCCCGGTGACCGGATCATGCTGGTAGCGGTAGGCCAGGTCGCGCCGTTTCGCCTGCGCGCGCTGGTACAGCCACATCACCATGCCGGTCACGCTCACAAAGGCCAGCAGGATCAGCCCGGTTTCCCGCCAGA
>CBDDRG010000095.1:0-2950 GCA_965232975.1 uncultured bacterium | reverse complement strand
ACTCCGCGATCGTCGCCGCCGCCAAACTGTCGCAGCGCTATATCGCCGATCGCCAGTTGCCCGACAAGGCCATCGACCTGATCGACGAGGCAGCGAGCCGGATCCGCATGGAGATCGACTCCAAACCGGAGGAGATGGATCGCCTGGAGCGGCGGCTGATCCAGCTCAAGATGGAGCGCGAGGCGGTCAAGAAGGAGGATGACGACGCTGCCCGCAAGCGCCTCGAAAAACTCGAACACGACATCGCCGCGATCGAGCGCGAATACGCCGACCTCGACGACATCCTGAAGGCCGAAAAGGCGTCGCTGCAGGGCGCCGCCCAGATCAAGAGCGACATCGAGCAGGCGCGCCTCGACATGGACGTCGCGCGCCGCGCCGGCGACCTGGCCAAAATGGCCGAGTTGCAGTATGGCCGCATTCCCCAGCTCGAAACCCAGCTCGCCGCCGCCACCAGCCCGGAGCCGCGGGCGACCCAGTTGCTGCGCGACAAGGTCACCGAGGAGGAGATCGCCGAGGTGGTGTCCAAATGGACCGGCATCCCGGTGTCCAAGATGCTGGAGGGCGAGCGCGAAAAACTGCTGCACATGGAGGAGGCCTTACATCGCCGCGTCAAGGGCCAGCACGAGGCGGTGGTCGCGGTGGCCAACGCCGTGCGCCGCTCGCGCTCGGGGCTGTCCGATCCCAACCGGCCCAACGGCTCCTTCCTGTTTCTCGGCCCGACTGGCGTCGGCAAGACGGAACTGTGCAAGGCGCTGGCCGAATTCCTGTTCGACACCGAGGCCGCCATGGTGCGCATCGACATGTCCGAATTCATGGAGAAGCACTCGGTCGCGCGGCTGATCGGCGCGCCGCCGGGCTATGTCGGCTATGAGGAGGGCGGCTATCTGACCGAGGCCGTGCGCCGCCGGCCCTATTCGGTACTGTTGCTGGACGAGGTCGAGAAGGCCCACCCGGACGTGTTCAACGTGCTGTTGCAGGTGCTCGACGACGGCCGCCTGACCGACGGCCAGGGCCGCACCGTGGATTTCCGCAACACCGTGATCGTGATGACGTCCAACTTGGGCTCCGACATCATTCAGCGGCTGGCCGGTGAAGAAAACTACGAGGCGATGAAAGCGGCGGTGATGGGCGCGGTGGGCGGCCACTTCCGGCCCGAGTTCATCAACCGCATCGACGAAGTGGTGGTCTTCCACCCGCTGGGCCGCGCGCAGGTGCGCGACATCGCCACGATTCAACTGGGGTTGTTGCGCCGACGCCTGGCGGAGCGCGAACTCGACCTCGAACTGGATGCGGCGGTCATGGACAAGCTGTGCGAGGCCGGTTTCGATCCGGTGTACGGCGCGCGCCCGCTGAAGCGCGCGATCCAGCAGTTGATCGAAAACCCGTTGGCGGAAGCCGTGCTCGCCGGTCGCTTTGTCGCCGGCGATGTTATCAGCGCCAGCCTCGACGGCGACCGGCCGGTGTTTTCAGCGTCCGTCCGGCACTGAGCGCGGCCGGAAATTCGCTAAAACCTGCGCCGACACCACTCCCGCCGCTGACGGCGCGGGAGTGGTGCTGCGGGCCGCGCTATTTCGCCGCGAAATGGTAGTTGTCCATGCTGAACAGGAAGCTCCGCACCAGGTTCTCCGCGCTCGTCGAAGGGCGCATGGCCGGGTTGTCGCCGTGGCGGTCGTAGTAATAGCTGTTTGACAGGGCGCAGTCGCCGGCCACGAAAATACTGGTCAGGCGGCGGCGTTGGCAGTTCTGAAAGTCCCGGTCGTGGGCTTCCTGTTTGACTTCGATGTAGTTTGCGTGCCGGCGCCGCGCCGCCAGCAGGCAGCGCGCCAGATGGCGGGTCTGGGTTTCGATCATGCCGAACCAGGACGCGCTGCAGATGCTGTAGGGACCGAACACCATGAAGTAGTTGGGGTAGTTGGGCACGCTCGCGCCCATGAACGCGGAGTAGCGGTTCTCCTCCCAGAAGTCGCTGAGCTCGACGCCGTTTTTGCCGTGGATCCTGAACGTCGCCACCACCCCTTTCTCAAACACCTGGAACCCGGTGGCGCAGATCAGCGTATCGATCTCGCGCTCGACGCCGTCGGCGGTGACAATGCCCGTTGCCGTAATGCGCTCGATCGGCGTCGTCACCAGTTCGACGTTGTCGCGGTTGAACACGGGGTAGAACTTGTTGGTGAAGCTCGGCCGCTTGCAGCCGAAGCTGTATTTGGGAATCAGCTTTTCCTGGATCGCCGGGTCGTGCACCTGGTTGCGGATATGGGCAATGCACTTGCCCTCGATCCAATGCAGCAGCCGCTGGTAGCGCTTGTAGCGCAGCAAGCTGGTGATCATCACCATGTCGGTGAACAGGTACATGAAGAACCGCGCCACCTTCTGCACCGGCGGTACCCGCCGGAACAGCTTCTTGACGCCTTCGCTGATCACGGCATCGCGTTTGGGCAGCAGCCAGATCGGCGTGCGCTGGTACACCGCCAGGCTCTTCAGCTTGGGCGCGATCTCGGGAATGACCTGGATCGCGGTCGCCCCGGTGCCGATGAAGCCGACGCGCTCGCCGGTCAGATCGTGTTGGTGATCCCAGCGCGCGGTGTGGATTTTCTTGCCCTTGAAAGCGTCGATGCCGGGAATGTCGGGCATTTTCACCACGGTCAGAAAGCCGGTGGCGCTGACCAGATAACGCGAGGTAATGACCTCGCCCGACTCCAGATGAGTGCTCCAGCGGTTCAATTGCTCGTCGTACACGGCTTTGGCGACGGCCCGGTTGAAGCGGATATGGGCGCGTACACCGTATTTGTCTGAACAGTGATCCGCATATTGCTTCAACTCGGGCCCGGGCGCGTACAGGTTCGACCAGTCGGGCTCTACTAGCGTCCTGTCCCAGTGATAAGTGACGTAAGTCTTTGGATCTTGGCCAGGACGGCATCCGCGGTGGCGGTCCAGACAAACGGCGAGCAGT
>CBDDRG010000094.1:0-3277 GCA_965232975.1 uncultured bacterium | reverse complement strand
GTTCCTCAGCCGGCGCCTGCGGGCGCCGGTGGTGGGGCTGAAGCCTGGTCTGTCGGGATATGCCTACACGCGAGCTGTCGAGCAGCTCGCGCAGGACCCCTCCAAGCAGATCGCCGTCAATGCGAACCGCGATTTCTACCGGCTGCTGAAGGACGGCGTGAAGGTCAAGGTGCCCGACGAGCACGGCGGGCACCGCGTCGAGACGCTGCGGGTGATTGACTGGGCCACGCCGGCCAACAATCAGTTCTTCCTGGCTTCGCAGATGTGGGTGGCCGGCGACATGTACCGGCGCCGCTGCGACCTGCTGGGCTTCGTCAACGGCCTGCCGCTGGTGTTCATCGAGCTGAAGAAGCCGGCGGTGCCGCTGAAAAGCGCCTTCGACGACAACCTGCGCGATTACCGCGGCCAGTCGGTGCCGCAGTTGTTCCACCCCAATGCGTTCATCCTGCTCAGCAACGGTTCGGACACCCGCGTGGGCACGCTGACCAGCGCCTGGGAGCATTTCTTCGACTGGAAGCGCGTGGATGACGAGGCCGAGGCTGGCAAGGTCTCGTTGGAGCGCGCACTGCGCGGGCTGCTGGAACCGGCGCGGCTGCTGGATTACATCGAGAACTTCACGGGTGTTCGAGGAGGGCAAGGGCGGGCTGATCAAGAAGGTGGCCAAGAATCACCAGTTCCTGGGCGTGAACAAGTCCATCGCCCGGCTGGTGGAGTTGCGCGAGTCCAACGAATCAGCGCGCAAGCGCCTGGGCGTGTTCTGGCACACGCAGGGCTCGGGCAAGAGCCTGTCGATGGTGTTCTTCACCCAGAAGGTGCTGCGCAAGGTCATGGGCAGTGCCACCTTCGTGATCGTGACCGACCGCGAGGAGCTGGACGATCAGATCGCCAAGACCTTCAAGGCCACCGGCGCGACGGCCCGCGAGGACGTGCGCGCCACCAGTGGCGAACACCTGAAAGAGCTGCTGCGCGGCAACGAGCGCTACATCTTCACGCTGATCCAGAAGTTCCGGAACGAGCCGGGGCAGCCCTACCCGCTGCTGTCGGACCGCGCCGACGTGATCGTCATTACCGACGAGGCGCACCGCAGCCAGTACGACATCTTTGCGCTGAATATGCGAAGTGCCCTGCCCAATGCCGGCTTCATCGGCTTTACCGGCACGCCGCTGATCAAGGGCGAGGAGGAACGCACGCGCGAGGTGTTCGGCGACTACGTCAGCGTCTACGACTTCGCCCGCTCCATCGAGGACGGCGCCACGGTGCCGCTGTACTACGAGAACCGCATCCCCGAGGTGCAGCTCACCAACCAGGAGCTGAACCGCGACCTGGAGGCGCTGCTCGAAGCCGCAGAGCTGGACGAGGCGCAGGAGAAAAAGCTGGAGCGCGAGTTCGGCCGCGAGTACCACATCATCACCCGCGAGGATCGGCTGGAGGCCATCGCCAAGGATGTGGTGGCGCACTTCACCGGCCGCGGCTATCGCGGCAAGGCGATGATGGTGTGCATCGACAAGGCCACCGCGGTGCGCATGTACGACAAGGTGCAGGCGCACTGGCGGGCGCAGATTGCGCGGCTGAAACAGGCGCTGGATTCTGCCCAGGGCGACGCCCGCGAGGCGCTGATCGCCCGCATCCGCCTGATGGAAACCACCGACATGGCCGTTGTGGTGAGCCAGGGCCAGAACGAGGTGGAAGACCTCAAGGCCAAAGGGCTCGACATCGTGCCGCACCGCCAGCGGCTACTGAAGGAAGCGCTCGACGAGAAATTCAAGGACGAGGCCGACCCGCTGCGGCTGGTATTCGTATGCGCCATGTGGATCACCGGCTTCGACGTGCCGACCTGCTCGACCATGTACCTCGACAAGCCGATGCGGGCGCACACGCTGATGCAGACCATTGCCCGTGCCAACCGTGTGGCGCCGGGCAAGGAGAGTGGCCTGATCGTGGACTACGTCGGCATCTTCCGCGCCCTGCAGAACGCGCTGGCCACCTACGCCCGGCCGTCCGCCGACGAGGTGCGCGAGGGCGGACACGAAGGCGGGCCGATTCTGGACAAGGCAGAGCTGGTGGCGGCGCTGCAAGAGGCGCTGAACGAGGCGGCCGGCTTCGCCCAGGTGCGCGGCGTGACGCTGGAGACCATCGCAGCGGCACAGGGCTTCGTGCGCATCGGCCTGATCGACGACGCGGTGGAAGCCTTGCTGGCCAGCGAGGCCGAGAAAAAGCACTACCTGCAACTGGCGAGCCGCGTGGCGCGGCTGTTCAAGGCCATCCTGCCCGACGCCGCGGCCAACGCACTGGCGCCGCTGGCGGTGCTGGTGTCTTACCTGGCCGCGAAGATCCAGGCGCTGGGCGAGCCGCCCGACATCTCGGCGGTGATGGGCGATGTCGAAGCGTTGCTGAACGATTCCATCGCCACCGAGGGCTATCACATCGGCCCGGTGAGCAAAGCCGAGGCGCTGGTCAACCTCTCGGAGATCGACTTCGCGGCGCTGCAAGCCCGGTTTGCTCAGGGCCACAAGCGCACCGAGGCCGAGAAACTGAAGCGGCTGATCGAGGGCCGGCTGGCGCAGATGCTGGCGGTGAACGGCTCGCGCATCGACTTGGCGGAGAAGTTCCAGCAGCTGATCGACGAGTACAACGCCGGCAGCCGCAACGTCGAAGAATTCTTCGACGGGCTCAAGGACTTTGTCGCGGCGCTGACCGCCGAGGAACAGCGCGGCATCGCCGAGGGCCTGACGGAGGAAGAGCTGGCGCTTTTCGACATTCTGACCAAGCCAGAGCCGGTGCTGACCAAGGCCGAGGAGGCCGAGGTCAAGAAGGTCTGCCGCGAATTGCTGGCGACCCTGAAGCGGGAAAAACTGGTGCTCGACTGGCGCGAGAAGCAGCAGGCGAAAGCGGCGGTGATGCAGACCATGAAGGTCGAGATGCGTCGCCTGCCGGCGCAGTACACCAAGGATGTGCGTGCCGAGAAGATGGCGCGCGCTTACGCGCATGTGTACGACCACTATCCCGGCGCGGGCCGCGGCGCGTTTTAGCCGACCTGATCGGTGTATTTTTGACAATTACGGTCGGTCAGACCCGCCGAATACAAACACCCGAGGAGCCACCCATGAACGATCCACGCCAAACACCACCCGCGACGGTCGATTTCGACACCGTCATCGTCGGCGCCGGTTTTGCCGGCCTGTACATGCTGCACAAGCTGCGCGAGGACGGCTTCACGGCGCACGTGTTCGAGGCCGGCGACGGCGTCGGCGGCACCTGGTACTGGAACCGCTATCCG
>CBDDRG010000093.1:0-5307 GCA_965232975.1 uncultured bacterium | reverse complement strand
TGAACGTCGGCCAGCGGGGATCCCGCTGGCCGCACGCGGTTCGGAAAGTTAGATTCTGCGGCCTTGGATGACCCGGATCAGGACCACGACGATCGCCACGACCAGCAGCAGATGAATGAATCCGCCCAGCGAGTAGGACGTCACCAGCCCCAGCGCCCACAGGATTAGTAACACGACGGCAATGGTTTCGAGCATGTCTGTTATCTCCGCTTCAAGCTGACCAGGATCTGTGCCTGTTAGGCTAAGCGCAGCGCCGGACTGCGTCTGTACGCCAGCGCACGCTGGTTACATTTACACCCGCGAGCTACCTGCCAAACCGCACCTCGGGTAGCGCGGTTCGCATGCGGGTGTTTCATGCCGCACACAGCGCCCTTGTCCTGGGTTATCATCAGCGAGCAGTTTTTCCAATCCCGCTGACGCTGACGCTGACGCCATGCCACCACTCACACCGCCCATATCGCCCATATCGCCCGTATCGCCCGTATCGCCCGTATCGCTCATACCGCCCATACCGCAACAAAACCATATTCTGGGGGCCTTGTCGGCCGAAGTTCAGCACCGCCTGCTCCCGCTTCTCGAACCCGTCTCGCTGGCGCTTGGCAAGGTCTTGTACGAATCCGGAGACGCCTTGCGCCATGTCTATTTCCCGACCGATGCCATCGTGTCGCTGCTTTATGTGATGGAGAACGGCGCATCGGCCGAGATCTCGGTGGTGGGCAACGAGGGCCTGATCGGCGTCGCGCTGTTCATGGGCGGCGAAAGCACCCCGAGCCGGGCGATCGTGCAGAGCGCCGGTTACGCGTACCGGCTGCCCGGCCAGCGCCTCAAGGATGAATTCAATCGCCACGGCGAGCTCCTGCAATTGCTGCTGCGTTACACCCAGGCGCTGATCACCCAGATGGCGCAGACGGCGGTCTGCAACTGCCACCACTCGATCGACCAGCGACTGTGCCGCTGGCTGTTGCTGTCGCTGGATCGGCTGCCCAGCAACCAACTGACAATGACTCAGGAGCTGATCGCCAACATGCTCGGAGTGCGGCGGGAGGGGGTTACCGATGCCGCCGGCAAATTGCAAAAGCTGGGCGTCATCGAATACAGCCGCGGGCGCATCGGGGTGCTTGACCGACCCCAGTTGGAGCGGCTCAGTTGCGAGTGTTACGCCGTGGTCAAGCGGGAAACCGATCGCCTGCTGCCCTATCTTGCTCCCCGTTAGCCCCGGTCGAAGGGGCCGGAACTACTCAGGGTGGCGTCGCGACGCCACCCGCGGGTTTGGCGTTCCCCGTGCGGGTGAGCACCGATGCGCCGGACAGCTCCTGCTGCTTGCGGTCGTAGCCGTAGACGTCGTCGAAGAATTGCGGCACGCCGTCCTCATCCACCCGCGCCGTCAGGTACACCAGGTGCACGGCGATCGGCGTTGTTAGTGTGACATGCTCTTCCCTGCCCGCATGCATGGCGGCCTGGATGCGCGCGGCAGTCCACGCGGGCTGGTCGCGCAGCACGTAGGCGGCCAGTTCGACCGGCTGTTCCAGCCGGACGCAGCCGTGGCTCAGGTCGCGGGTCAGCTTGGCAAACAGATTGTCGCTCGGGGTGTCGTGCAGGTAGACCTGGTGGCGATTGGGAAACAGAAATTTGACGTAGCCGAGCGCGTTGTCACCGCCCGGCCGCTGGCGTAGTTGAAAGTCGCCCGCGTCCCGGGTGTTCGCCCAGTCGATGGACGAGGGGTCCACCGCCTGCGGCCGACCGTCGATGATCCGCACCACCTCGATGTCCTTCTTGTTCAGATAGTTTGAATCCTTACTAATCAAGGGCAGCATCTCCTTGACCTCGATGCTCTGCGGGATGTTCCAGTACGGGCTGAATACCAGCTTGGTCATGACGTCGCTGAAGACTGGCGTGCGGTTGGTCCCCTTGCCGACAATAACCCGCATTTTCAGCAGCGCGGCGTCCTCGGCATTGCGGACCTGGAGATAGAAGCTGGGAATGTTGACGACTATATGGGGCGCGCCCAGACCTGGCGGCAGCCAGCGCCAGCGCTCCAGATTGAGTGCGAGCTGATCCGCTCGAGCCTGCGCCGGTACGTTCATCGCCGCGATCATCGCCGGGTCCGGCACGCCGTCCGGATCCAGGCCATGGCGGGCCTCAAAGCGGCGTACCGCTGCGGCCAGGCTGGCGTCGAAGCCGTCGGTAACCGCGCTCGCCGCCGCGTCGGCCTCGCTGCGGGCGGTGTTCCGGGTCCCGGGCTCGGCGTCGGTGGCCTTGACGTCCTCGCCCCAAACAGTGCCGCCGCCCGGCGCGGCGAGATCGCCGAGGATGTGCAGGTTGGCGCGCAGCAGCATCAGTCCGGGGCTCGCCTGGGTCAGGGGCAGGTCCGGCGGCAGCGGCCGCAGCTCGCCGGCGGCGGCGATGCCCCGGTAGCGCAACAGCATCGCCTTTAGGCGAGCATATTCGGCGTGCGGTGGCGCCAGCCGCTGTGGCAATTCCGCGATCCGGTCGGCGGCGAGTAGCGCCTGCACCTCGCCGACCACATCGAGTGCGCGCCGGCTGGGGGTCCAGTCCGGATCGATCCGGCGCGCGCGCTCAGGTCGCCCCAGCGCCAGATCGTTGCTGTAGCGCAGCAGGTTGCTGGTGAGGGCTAGCTCGAGGGCGGTCGCGGCCGCGATGTCGTCTTTCCGCAACGCCTGTACTTGTACCGGAATGGCGCCATCGTCGTAACGCGCGGGATCCAGCCCGTCGTCGCCTGCGGCAGCGAGAACATCGGCGAGGGTCGCCACCGAATCCTGCGCCTCGCCGTCGATGATCCACACTGGCCGGTGCTGCCGGCGCTGGTAAAAATCCCGCACCTGCTGCCAGGTGCGATCATCGGGCGCGGCGTCGCCGCCGGGGGCGGGCAGTGGCGACCCCGCCAGCCGGGCCTTCAGCGCTTCAATCTGCTGCGCGGAGGAGGTGTTCGACGGCTGACACGCGGCCAGCGACGACAGCAACAACAGGCTGAGCAGGAGTTTGGTCATGGCCGAAGTATGTCGCGCATCGCGGCCTGGAGAGTGTCTGTTAACCCACACTGCCGCGTTTTATGTGCGGCTTCGCACTGATCTGCTCCAGCCGAGGGCTGTCTTCCGCGCTCGCAATGGCCGGATTGCCGCCATCCCAGGGCCAGCTGCCGCGAATGACAGTCCGCTGAGCAAGAGCTCGTTGAGCGAGGGTCGCATTTTTCAGGGTCCATGGCGCCTGCCTCAGTGGACGGTTGAGTGCGGGGAGAGTGACTGCTGGCGACAGATCTCCTTGTGTTTCATCGCCAGATATTCACCGCGGCCGAGTTCGTGGAGCTGCAGCGGGTAGCGTTCGGTACCCGCGTACCAGTCATTCAGCCGTTTTTCGAGCCGTTGCGGCGCCGGTGTCGACAGCGCGCCGAGGTAGGCGTCGATGGCCAGGTAGTAGCGCATGGCGTTGCGTTCGACCATGCCGCGCAGGCCGCCCTGATAGAGCGGCTCCCCGTCGCTGCGGCGGCCGACGATGCTGAAACCGACCTTGTTGCGGCCAGCGGTAGCCAGATAGCCCTGTGTCGCCAGGCGGGCGGGCAAGCCGTAGGCGGACGCATACGCCAGGTGCAGAAAGCTGCGCTGATCGTCGAGTGCCGCCACTTCGAGCACCACGCGGTGGCGGCCGGTGCCGAACGGGCCCTTGGCGGCTTCCAATGTCAGGTGCAGGTAGTCGGGCCTGGCCGCTACCACCTGGTAGCTGAACTCCAACAGATGAGCGGCGGACAGTGCCTGCTCGCGCTTGCGGCCGATGTTGAGACTCAGCTGCGTGCCGGCCGCGGACCGGGAGGACCGACAGGCCTTGATGTTCAGATGCAGAATCAGGATGTCGCACCAGTGATCGACGTCATGCAACGCCGCGGCGACGGTGGCAAAGGGCTGGTCCATACGCGCGTAGACATCGCCTTCGAGATCGTGTTCGACCTGGCGCGACTCGATGTGGAGCGGGCGCTGGAACGGGCTGTGGGCGAGCTGCGCGCGCAGCTCGCCGTGGCGCGCCTGCAGGGCAGCCGCCGTCTGCGCGTGCGCCGGGGCGGCACCGGACAGCGCCAACAGCGCGCCCAGCAGCACCGCCTGCAATGGTCGCACGCCGTCGCCGATCACAATGGATGCCAGCGTGCGTGCGGCGGTCACAGCCAGTATTCCCACAGGTGCGCGACCATCTCTTTGATGCGATCGGCGAGGGGACGGCGGCGCCATTGATCGAGTTTGATCGGCCGCGATTTGGCGACATCGGTGAGAAACGCGGCCCGCATGCGGTCGCCAAAGGCGCCGCCGAGCACGACGGCGTCGACCTCCTGATTGTGCAAAAAGCTGCGCCAGTCGAGGTTGGTCGAGCCGACCGTGGACCACACGCCATCGATCACCGCGGTTTTGACGTGGAGGAGTGCATCGCCACGCTCGTACAGCTTGACACCGGCCCGCAAAAGCTCGGTGTAGTGCGCGCGACCGGCGTGAAACACCAGCCAGGAATCGGTGCTGCCGGGCACCACCAGGCGCACATCCACGCCGCGCGCCACCGCGGCCTTCAGCGCCGTCTTCAGCTGTGGATCTGGCACGAAATAGGCGTTGGTCAGCCAGATCTCGGTCTGCGCGCTGCGCAGCGCCGAGATCAGCGTCGCGTAGATCAGGCTGTAGGGCTGATCGGGAGAACTGCCGATAGCGCGTACCACTTCGCTGCCCACCGCCGCGGCCGGCGGAAAATAAACGCGTTCGGCGAGAGGTTCGCCTTTCTGCTTGTTCCAGGTTTCAATGAACAGTTTTTGCAACTCCGCGACCACCGGCCCCTCCAGCTGCAGGTCGGTGTCGCGCCAGGGCACTTTGCCGGCGGGGGGCGCGTTCAGGGCGGGGCCCGAGCCACTGGAATAGACGCCGCTGATATTGATGCCGCCGAGAAACGCGATGCGCCCATCGACGACCAGCAGCTTGCGGTGGTCGCGCCGGTTGACGGCCCAGCCGGCCTTTGCGGTCAAGGGGTTGACCGGGTTGAATTCCACCAGCTTGATACCGGCTGACGCGAGCTGGGCGAAGAACGCCTTAGGTGTATCGAGCGTGCCGACGCTGTCGTAAATCAAATTGACCTGGACCCCCTCCAGCTGCTTGGCGATCAAGAGCGCCGCAAAGCGCTGGCCGACTTCGTCGTCGTCGAGGATGTAGGTTTCCATGTTGATGTGGTCGCGCGCGGCACTGATCGCGACCGTCATCGCCCGGTAGGTCTCGGGCCCATCCTGCAACAGCAGGGCCTTGTTGCCGGTCGTCAGCGGGCTGCCAT
>CBDDRG010000092.1:0-17030 GCA_965232975.1 uncultured bacterium | reverse complement strand
TGAGGCAGATTTTGCGCAAATTTTTGTTGCGTAATCCCATTATTCGCAGCAAATTTGCCCAAAATCTGCCTCAAATCGGACTTTCCCTCGCTACGGACGCTCAAGTCCGACAGGCTCCTAGGAAGGCCTTGCTCAGGACTTTGACTCAGTACCGGTACGCCTCGGGTTTGAACGGCCCCTCGACCGGCACCTGAATGTACGCCGCCTGCTTGGGTGTCAACTGGGTGATGACGCCGGCGAAGCCGCGCACCATATGGGCCGCGACCTGTTCGTCGAGATGGCGGGGCAGCACCTCCACGCGCAACAGCGTGCGCCGCGCCTCTTCCGGCTGTTCCGCAAAACGTTGCTGATACAGATGGATCTGCGCCAGCACCTGGTTGGCGAAGGAGCCGTCCATGATCCGGCTGGGGTGGCCGGTGGCGTTGCCCAGGTTGACCAGTCGGCCCTCGGACAGCAGCAGGATGTGGTCGCCCTTGGCGGCGGCCTTGCTGGCGGCCCGGTGAACCTTGTGCACCTGGGGTTTGATCTCTTCCCAGGTCCAGTGGTCGCGGGTGAAGGCGGTGTCGATCTCGTGGTCGAAGTGGCCGATGTTGCAGACCACGGCGCCGCATTTGAGTGCAGCCAGCATGTGGCGATCGCAGACATCCAGGTTGCCGGTGGCGGTGACCACCAGATCGGTCTGGCCGAGCAGATCGCGGTTGATGCAGCCCGCCTCGCCGGTGTTGACGCCGTTCAGGTACGGCGACACCACCTCGTAGCCATCCATGCAGGCCTGCATGGCGCAGATCGGGTCGATCTCGGCGACGCGCACGATCATGCCCTCCTGGCGCAGCGACTGGGCCGAGCCCTTGCCGACATCGCCATAGCCGATGACCAGCGCGCGCTTGCCGGACAGCAGGTGGTCGGTGGCGCGCTTGATGGCGTCGTTCAGGCTGTGGCGACAGCCATACTTGTTGTCGTTCTTGGACTTGGTGACGGAATCGTTGACATTGATCGCCGGCACTTTCAGCTCGCCCTTGGCGAGCATGTCGAGCAGGCGGTGGACGCCGGTGGTGGTCTCCTCGGTGATGCCGTGGACGCGTTCGAGCATCGCCGGGTACTTGTCGTGCAGCATGCGGGTGAGGTCGCCGCCGTCGTCGAGCACCATGTTGACGTCCCAGGGTTTGCCGCCCTGGAGAATGGTCTGCTCGATGCACCACTCGTACTCGGCCTCGGTTTCGCCCTTCCAGGCGTACACCGGCACACCGGCCGCGGCGATGGCGGCGGCGGCGTGATCCTGGGTCGAGAAGATGTTGCAGGACGACCAGCGCACCTCGGCACCCAGCGCGTTCAGCGTCTCGATCAGCACCGCGGTCTGGATGGTCATGTGGATGCAGCCGAGAATCTTGGCACCTTTCAATGGCTGCTGGGCGCGATACTCCTCGCGCAGCGCCATTAACGCGGGCATCTCGGATTCGGCGATTTCGATTTCGCGGCGGCCCCAGGCGGCGAGGCCGATGTCGGCCACTTTGTAGTCATCGGCCTTGGTCAGGTGGGCAGTGGCAGTACTCATGGTGTCAATCCTTGGTAGTTCTGATCATTCGATTGCTGGGCGGAGCAGATTGCGCTCGGCTCAGAGCGCGGCGCGCAGCGCGGCTGCCTTGTCGGTGCGTTCCCAGGTGAAGTTGGGCAGCTCGCGGCCGAAGTGGCCGTAGGACGCGGTCTGCTGGTAGATCGGCCGCTTCAGGTCGAGCATTGCGATCAAGCCCTTGGGGCGCAGGTCGAAATGCTCGCGCACCAGCGCGACTATGGCGTCGTCCGCCAGCTTGCCGGTGCCGAAGGTGTTGACCGAAATGGACGTCGGTTCAGCCACGCCGATGGCATAGGACACCTGGATCTCGCAGCGGTCGGCGAGGCCGGCGGCAACCAGATTCTTGGCCACGTAGCGGCCGGCGTAGGCGGCCGAGCGATCGACCTTTGAAGGATCCTTGCCGGAGAACGCACCGCCACCGTGGTGGGCCATGCCGCCGTAGGTATCGACGATGATCTTGCGCCCGGTCAGGCCGCAGTCGCCCATGGGGCCGCCGATGATGAACTGGCCGGTCGGGTTGATGTGGTACTTGGTACCCTTGTGCAGCCATTCGGCGGGCAGCACCGGGCGGATAATCTCTTCCATCACCGCTTCGACCAGGTCGGCGCGGCCGATATCGGGGCCGTGCTGGGTCGACAGCACCACGGCGTCAACCGCCACCGGCATTCCGTTTTCATAGCGCAGCGTGACCTGGCTCTTGGCGTCCGGGCGCAGCCAGGGCAGCACGCGGTGCTTGCGCAAATGGGCCTGGCGCTCGACGAGGCGGTGCGCATAGTAGATCGGCGCCGGCATCAGCACCTCGGTTTCATTGGTGGCGTAGCCGAACATCAGCCCCTGATCGCCGGCGCCCTGCTCCTTGTCGTCGCCCTCGTCAACGCCCATGGCGATGTCGCCGGACTGTTTGCCGATGCCGTTCAGCACCGCGCAGGAGGCGCCATCGAAGCCGAGTTCGGAGCTGTTGTAGCCGACATCCAGAATGACCTGGCGCACGATGGCTTCGAGATCGACATAGGTGCTGGTGCGCACCTCGCCGGCGATCACCGCCATGCCGGTCTTGACCATGGTCTCGACGGCGACGCGGGACTCGGGGTCGTCGCGCAGCATGGCATCGAGCACGGCGTCTGAAATCTGGTCCGCCAGCTTGTCGGGGTGGCCCTCGGACACGGATTCAGAGGTGAAAATGCTGTAGTTGCTCATGGACTAGCTCCTTGGCGGATCCCGCTTGACGGGGGTGATTGACAAAATTGGTGGATTTGCACGCGAAAGCCGTTGCGCTGGGCGAGATACAGGCTTTCGCCCGGCAGCAGCCCGGCGGCGCGCGCCCAGACGGTCAACTCCTCGGCCTCGAAGCCGAGCCAGAGGTCGCCGCAGGCGGTGCGCGCCCAGTCCTGGTTGTGGTGGCAGAGCTCGGTGATGATCAGGCTGCCGCCCGCGTGCAGCAGCGCGGCCAGTTCGGCGATCACCGCCGCCGGCGAGGGGGTATGGTGCAACACCATGTTCAGCGTGATGACGTCGGCACGCAGGCCGCGCGCCACCGCGGTCGCGGTGTCGCCAGCGACGAAGGCGACGTTGGTAAGCGTGCGCGCCGCGGCAAAGGCGCGCGCCTGGGCGAGCATCGCGGGTTCGTTGTCAAGCGCGGTGACCTGGCTGAACCGCGGTGCCAGATCGGCGAGCAGTTCGCCGGCGCCGGCGCCCACTTCGAGGGCCGCAGTCGACAGGGCGCCGGCCGGGCGCCGGCTCAAGGCGCCGTCCAGCAGTTCGAGCACGGCGGGGCCATAGTCGCGGTGGCTGGCGATCAGATCCTGGTTCTCGCGAAAGCGCGCGGCGTGATTGCGGAAGAACTCCCGCGAGCGCTGCGCGCGCTCGCGGTGGATTTCGAGGCGCCGCGCCACCAGCTCCGGCGCCAGCGGCAACCGGTCGGCGGTGTGGAACAGCGCCCGCCGCAGTTCGCCCAGCATTTCGCCCAAGTCATCGCCCTGGGCAACGGGCGCACGGCGGTAAAAAATGGCATTGCCGTCCCGCCGCGTCGTCACCAGGCCCGCCGTCGCCAGCACCTTCAGGTGGTGGCTCATGCCGGACTGGCCGCTCGCAAACAGACGGGCGAGCTCGAGCACCCCGAAGGCGTTGTCGCGCAGCACCGCCAGAATCTCCAGGCGCAGCACATCCCCGGCGGCCTTGCACAGCGCCGCGGCCGCGGCGCTGGCGGCGGGCGGGGCGGGCAGTATGGCCGCGGTGGTCTGGGGCGAGGGGCTCATGGAGCGGCAATCTAGCACAGCCAAAATCAATATCAAAATAATTCGATATAGTTTCCCGAGGGGCCGCGGCACCGGCGGCCGGGTCAAGGTTTACTGATCCTCCCCGGTGGGCGAAAATGGCCGCCCGCGGGTTCGTCGTCCTGCGCCCCTCCAGGAGTTCTCCCCCGATGCCGTCCCGCCGCCAGCTCGCCAATGCCATCCGCGCCCTCAGCATGGACGCCGTCCAGCAGGCCAACAGCGGCCACCCCGGCGCGCCCATGGGCATGGCCGATATCGCCGAGGTGCTGTGGAACGACTATCTGGTGCACAACCCGGCCAACCCGGCCTGGGCCAACCGCGACCGCTTCGTGCTGTCGAATGGCCACGGCTCGATGCTGCTCTATTCCCTGCTCCACCTCACTGGGTACGACCTCAGTCGCGACGATCTGAAGCAGTTCCGCCAGCTGCACTCGAAAACCCCGGGCCACCCGGAACACGGCGAAACCCCCGGCGTCGAGACCACCACCGGCCCCTTGGGCCAGGGCCTCGCCAACGCGGTCGGCATGGCGCTGGCCGAAAAGGTGCTGGCCGCCCGGTTCAATCGCCCCGGATTCGATCTGATCGACCACCGCACCTATGTCTTCCTCGGCGATGGCTGCCTGATGGAAGGCATCTCCCACGAGGCCTGCGCGCTGGCCGGCACGCTGCAACTGGGCAAACTGATAGCCTTCTACGACGACAACGGCATTTCTATCGACGGCGAAGTCGAGGGCTGGTTTACCGATGACACGCCGCGCCGCTTCGCGGCCTACGGCTGGCGGGTGATTCCGGCCATCGACGGGCACGACGCCGCTGCCATCAAGGCCGCCATCGAGGCGGCGCGCAGCGAGCCGGGCAAGCCCACGCTGATCTGCTGCAAGACCGTCATCGGCTTCGGCGCGCCCAATAAACAGGGTTCCGAGGAGTGCCACGGCGCGCCCTTGGGCGCGGCCGAGATCGCGGCCGCACGGGTTGCCCTCGACTGGCCGTATGCGGCCTTCGAAATCCCGGCCGACATCGCCGCCGCCTGGTCCGCGCGCGCGCGCGGTGCTGCCACTGAAGCGGCGTGGCAGCACCGCTTTGCCGCCTATCGCAGCACGCACCCGGAGTTGGCGGCCGAGCTTGAACGGCGCCTGCGCGGCGAGCTGCCCACCAATTTTGGCGCCGCTGCCGATGCCTATGTCGCGGCCTGTCAGGCGAAAGGCGAGACCATCGCCAGCCGCAAGGCGTCGCAGAACAGCCTCGACGCCTATGGCCCGCTGTTGCCGGAGCTGATCGGCGGCTCGGCCGACCTCGCCGGCTCCAACAATACGATCTGGAAGGGCAGCGTGGCGGTAGCGGCCGACGCGGCGGGTGGCAACTATATTCACTACGGCGTGCGCGAGTTCGCGATGGCGGCCATCGGCAACGGCATCGCGCTGCACGGCGGCTTCATTCACTACAGCGCGACCTTCCTGGTGTTCCTCGACTACTGCCGCAACGCCGTGCGCATGGCTGCCTTGATGAAGCAGCGCCACATTTTTGTGCTGACCCACGATTCCATCGGTCTCGGCGAGGACGGCCCCACCCACCAGCCGGTGGAACATCTGGCGATGCTGCGGGCGACGCCCGGGATACACACCTGGCGGCCCTGTGACAGCGTCGAGTCGGCCGTCGCCTGGAAGGCCGCGATCGAGCGCAAAGACGGCCCCTCCGCGCTGATCTTCAGTCGCCAGAACCTGCCCCACCAGCCGCGCAGTGACGCCCAGGTCGGCGCCATCGCACGCGGCGGCTATGTGTTGCGGGACTGCGCCGGCACCCCCGACGTCATCTTGATCGCCACCGGCTCCGAGGTGGCGCTCGCTGCCGTGGCGGCGCAACAGTTGACGGCAGCCGGGCGCCGTGTGCGCGTGGTGTCGATGCCCTGCACCGAGGTGTTCGACGCTCAGGACGCCACCTGGCGCGAGATGGTGCTGCCTCGCGCAGTGCGCGCGCGGGTCGCGGTGGAAGCGGCGAGTGGCGATTTCTGGCGCAAGTACGTCGGCCTCGACGGCGCCGTGGTGGGCATGACCAGCTTTGGCGCCTCGGCGCCGGGCCCGCAACTGCTGGCCCTTTTCGGCTTTACCTCGGCGACGGTCGCGGCCGCCGCCGAGAAGCTGCTGGCTTGATGGCGCTGCACTGCAACCCGATGCGCCTCGCCATCAATGGCTTCGGCCGCATCGGCCGCTCGGTGGTGCGCGCGCTTTGGGAGCGCGGGCTGACCGACCAGCTGCAAGTCGTCGCCATCAACGAACTCGCCGATCTCGACACCATCGTCTACCTGACCCGCTACGACTCCACGCACGGCCGCTTTCCCGGTGCGGTGCGGGGCGCAGTTAACGGCGTGGACGAAATCCTTTATCTCGACCAACACCCGATTCGCGTCAGTCATATCCCGGATGTCGCCGCGCTGCCCTGGCGCGCGCACGACATCGACCTCGTGCTCGAATGCACCGGCGCCTTCAGTGCCCGCGCGGTGGCCGAGCAGCATCTCGCCGCCGGCGCCGGCCGGGTGCTGTTTTCCCAGCCCGCCCAGGCCGACATCGACGCCACCATCGTCCATGGCATCAACGATCACCTGCTCACAGCCGGTCAGCGCATCGTGTCCGCCGCGTCCTGCACCACCAACTGCGCGGTGCCGGTGATCAAGGTGCTGCACGACGCTCTGGGTATCGAGGCCGGCGTCATCACCACCATTCACTCGGCGATGAACGATCAGCCGGTGCTGGACTCCTACCACCACACCGACCTGCGCAAGACGCGGGCCGCGATCCAGTCGATCATTCCGGTCGAAACCGCGCTGGCGCGGGGCATCGACCGGGTGCTGCCCGAACTTGCCGGCCGCTTTGCGGCCCAGGCGATGCGGGTGCCGACGCAGAATGTATCCGCCATCGACCTGTCGATCCAGGTTCAGCGCGACACCAGCGTGAGTGCGGTCAACGCCATCCTGCGCGCCGCCGCCGATGGCGGTTTGCACGCGATTCTGGGCTATACCGAGGAGCCGTTGGCATCCTGCGACTTCAATCACGACCCGCACTCCGGCACCGTCGATGCCAGTCAGACCCGGGTCAGCGGCGCGCGCCTGGTCAAGGTGCTGGTGTGGTTCGACAATGAATGGGGCTACGCCAACCGCATGCTCGACGTGATCTGCCACTGGCGACGAGTGCTGCAATAAAGTGCTGCAATAAACTCGGGCCGTTTAATCACTACCGGAAGTGCCATGACTATTCAGCTGATGACCGATCTCGACCTCGCGGGCAAACGGGTGCTGATCCGCGAAGATTTCAACGTGCCGGTCAAGGGCGGCAAAGTGGCCTCGGACGCCCGCCTGCGCGCGGCGCTGCCGACGCTGAAACACGCGCTGGCGGCGGGTGCGCGCGTGCTGGTGATGTCCCATCTGGGCCGCCCGACCGAGGGCGAATTCGACACCGCGGCCTCGCTGGCGCCGGTCGCGGCACATCTGGAAGAGCTGCTCGGCTGCAAGGTGCCCCTGATCGCGGATTGGCGCGGCGGCGTCGAGGTGGCGCCCGGCGCCCTCGGGCTGCTCGAAAACGTGCGTTTCAACCCAGGCGAAAAACAAGACGACGATGCGCTCGCCAAGGCTTACGCGGCGCTCTGCGACATCTTCGTCATGGACGCCTTCGGCACCGCGCACCGGGCCGAGGCCTCGACCCACGGCGTCGCGAAATTCGCGCCGGTCGCCTGCGCCGGGCCCTTGCTCGCGGGCGAACTGGACGCCCTCGGCCGCGCGCTGGCCAAGCCTGCGCGGCCGCTGGTCGCCATCGTCGGTGGCTCGAAAGTTTCGACCAAGCTGAGCGTGCTGGAGAATCTGGCGGATAAAGTCGATCAGCTCATCGTCGGCGGCGGGATCGCCAACACCTTCCTCGCCGCGGCCGGGTTTCCGGTGGGCAAATCCCTGTGTGAGCGCGACCTGATCCCCGTCGCCGAGGCGCTGATGCAGAAGTGTCGGGTTCCGCTGCCAGTGGACGTGGTGACTGCCAAGGAATTCGCGGAAACCGCGACCGCGGTGCTGAAGGACGTGCGCGAGGTTGCCGACGACGACCTGATTCTCGATATCGGCCCGCAGACCGCCGGCCGGTTCGCGACGATCCTGCAAACGGCCAGAACCATTATCTGGAATGGCCCGGTCGGCGTGTTCGAGTTCGAGCAGTTTGGCGCCGGCACCCGCGCCATCGCCGCCGCCATCGCCGCCAATCCGGGCTTTTCGATCGCCGGCGGCGGCGATACGCTGGCGGCGGTGGACAAATACGGCATCGCCGACCGGGTGTCGTACATTTCCACCGGCGGTGGCGCCTTTCTGGAGTATGTCGAGGGCAAAACCCTGCCTGCCGTCGCCGCGCTGGAAGTGCGCGGCGCCGAGTAAATTGCGCCGGTTGCCTAACGAGTTGTTTAAGAGGATAGCGAACATGGCCCTGATCAGCATGCGCCAACTGCTCGACCACGCCGCCGAACACGGCTACGGCGTGCCCGCTTTCAACGTCAACAACCTGGAGCAGATGCGCGCGATCATGGAGGCGGCCGACGCCACCGACGCGCCGGTCATCGTGCAGGCCTCCGCCGGCGCGCGCAAATACGCCGGGGCGCCGTTTTTGCGCCACCTGATTCTGGCGGCAGTCGAGGAGTTTCCACACATTCCGGTGGTCATGCACCAGGATCACGGCACCAGTCCGGCGATCTGTCAGCGCTCGATCCAGCTCGGCTTTTCGTCGGTGATGATGGACGGCTCGCTGCAAGAAGACGGCAAGACCCCGGCGAGCTATGACTACAACATCGAAGTGACCAGGCGCGTGGTGGAGATGGCCCACGCCTGCGGGGTGTCGGTCGAGGGTGAACTGGGCTGCCTGGGCTCGCTGGAAACCGGGAAGGCGGGCGAGGAGGACGGCGTCGGCGCCGAGGGCAGTCTGAGTCACGACCAACTGCTGACGGATCCGGACGAGGCGGCGGATTTCGTCAAGGCGACGGACGTCGATGCCCTCGCCATCGCCATCGGCACCTCCCACGGCGCCTACAAGTTCAGCCGCCCGCCGACCGGCGACATCCTCGCCATCGACCGCGTCAAGGCCATCCACGCCCGCATCCCCAACACCCACCTGGTCATGCACGGGTCGTCGTCGGTGCCGCAGGAGTGGCTCGCGGTCATCAACGAGTTCGGCGGCGATATCCCGGAAACCTACGGCGTGCCGGTGGCGGAAATTGTCGAGGGCATCAAGCACGGCGTGTGCAAGATCAATATCGACACCGACCTGCGGCTGGCCTGCACCGGGGCGCTGCGCCGCTTCCTGGCCCAGCATCCGGACGAGTTCGACCCCCGCAAATACCTGGCCAAGGCCACCCAGGCGATGAAGGAGATCTGCGTCGCCCGCTACGAGGCGTTTGGCACCGCCGGCAAGGCCAGCAAGCTGGCGCCGTTGAGTCTCGATCAGATGCAGCGGCGCTATGCGGCGGGAAATTTGCTGCAAACCGTTAGATAAATCGGGGGGCTTGCGCCCTTCCGGCCCGATCGCTCTTGTCGCGGCGGGGCTCCATTCGGTAGGCTGTCGGGTTCGGCGGCCGGGCTAATGCTGGCCGCGCCGCGATTCCGCGTACAACCCACTGGAAAACCGATATGGCACGCATCACCGTTGAAGATTGTCTCGATCATGTGGAAAACCGTTTCGAACTGGTGATCGTCAGTTCCAAGCGCGCCCGCCAGCTCGCTACCGGCGGCAAGGCGCCCATGGTGGCGGTCGAAAACGACAAGATGACGGTCGTGGCCCTGCGCGAGATCGAGCTCGGCCTGGTCACCGTCGACATTCTCAAGGACAAGTCGGATCGGGAGAGCCTGCTGTCCCTCAATATCCCCGAGATCGTCGCACCGCTGGCCGAATTGCTGGAGGTGCCCCAAGCCTTTGATGATGAATGACGGCCAAGAGTCTGTCGGACGTGGACATCCGTGGCGAAGGAAAGTGGGATTCGAGGCAGATTTTGGGCAAATTGCGGCGAATAGCGAGGTTATTCAACGAAAATTTGCGCAAAATATGACCAACTTCGGCTTTTCCGCAGTAGGACAGTCTCAAGTCCGACAGGCTCCCAGGCTGGGCTTGGAGGCGAGCCTTGCACGCTCTCGACGCGCTCACTGACAAGCTGTCGTCCTACCTGAATCCGCATCAGGTGCGGCGCGTCAGCCGCGCCTACGAGTTTGCCGAGCGCGGCCACCGCGGCCAGTTTCGCCAGAGCGGTGATCCCTACATCAGCCACCCCATCGCGGTCGCGCTCATCCTCGCCGATTTGCACATGGATCACGAGAGCCTGATGGCGGCTCTGCTCCACGACATCATCGAGGACACGGATACCACCAAAGGCCAGATCAGCCGGCGTTTCGGCAAGACCGTCTCGACGCTGGTCGATGGCGTCAGCAAGCTGACCGAAATCGAGTTTTCCTCCCGTGCCGAGCAGGACGCGGAAAATTTCCAGAAGATGACCCTGGCGATGGCGCGGGACATCCGCGTGGTGGTGGTCAAGCTCGCCGATCGGCTGCACAACATGCGCACCGTCGGCGTGTTCAAGCCGGAAAAGCGGCGGCGCATCGCCCGCGAAACCCTCGACATCTACGCTCCCATCGCACAGCGCCTGGGCATGAACAAATTGCGCGTCGAATTTGAAGATCTGGGGTTTGCCGCGCTCTATCCCATGCGCTATCAACGCATCCGCGCGGCGCTCAAACAGGCGAGCGGGCGACGCGGCGCGCTGGTCGCCGAAATTCGGGAAATGATTCAGTTGCAACTGGAGCGGGACGGCATCGCGGCCACCACCAGTGGGCGCGAGAAGCACCTGTGGAGCATCTATCAGAAGATGAAGGCCAAGCGGCGCTCCCTGAAGGACGTCATGGACGTGTTTGCTTTCCGCATCGTCGTCGATAACGTCGATACCTGCTACCGCGCCCTGGGTGTCGTTCACAACCTGTTCAAACCCGTCGCCGGCGAGTTCAAGGATTACATCGCGATTCCCAAGTCCAATGGCTACCAATCCCTGCACACCGTGGTGGTGGGCATGCACGGGGTGCCGATCGAGGTGCAGATCCGCACTCCCGAGATGGATCAACTGGCCAACTACGGGATCGCCTCCCACTGGCTCTACAAATCCGGCACCGAAGGGGTCATGGGCCACCACTCGCGCGCCCACCGCTGGCTCAAGGGATTGATCGAAATCCAGCAGCAGGCGGGCAATCCGCTCGAGTTCATCGAGCACGTCAAAACCGACCTGTTTCTGGACGAGGTGTATGTGTTCACCCCCAAGGGGCGGATCATCGAATTGCCCCAGGGGGCCACCCCCGTCGATTTTGCCTACGCGGTGCACACCGAAATCGGCAATACTTGCGTCGGCTGCGAGGTCAACGGCCAGACGGGCTCCCTGTCCCAGCTCCTCGAAAGTGGCCAGCGCGTGCGCATCATCAACGCACCCGCCGCCCGCCCCAACCCCGCCTGGCTCAATTTCGTCATCACCGCGAAGGCGCGCAGCGCGGTTCGCCACTTTCTCAAACATCAGCAGCACGACGAATCCGTCGAACTGGGCAAGCTGTTGCTCGATCGGGCGCTCAGCAATATCGGCTCCAGTTACAGGACGATTCGCAAATCTCAGATTCGCCACCTGTTGCGTGAAACCGGCTCGCCCAGTTTTGAATCCGTGTTGCAGCAGATCGGCCTCGGCCACCGCGTCGCCTATGCCATCGCCAACGTGCTGGTACCCGAAGAGCAGCGCAAGAGCCCCGCGCAGACGGCTTCGACATCGCCCATCCTGGTGGCCGGCACCGACACCCTGGTCATCAGCTATGCGCGCTGCTGCCACCCCATCCCCGGCGACCCCATTGTTGGCCACATCAGTGTCGGCAAGGGTCTGGTCGTCCACCGCGAGTCCTGCAAAAACCTGATCGAGGTGCGCAATAACCGTGAAAAGTGCCAACCCACCTCCTGGTCGCCCGCCGTCCAGGGTGAATATCTGGTGCAACTGAAAGTGGAGATGACCGCCGAACGGAGTATCGTGGCGACCCTGGCGGCGCGCATCACCGAGCAAAATGCAGCCATCGAGCACGTCAATGTCGAGCACCGGGATGCGCACACCAGCCTGGTGAAGCTGGTGATCGGCGTCGCCGACCGCAAACACCTCGCCAACATCATGCGGCGCATTCGCAGTCTCAAAAGCGTGCAAGCCGTCCACCGCGTCAAGAATTGACGCCAACTCCGAGAAACCGTCATGTCCCAGCGCGTCAGCGTGCACACCGACCGGGCGCCGCAGGCGATCGGCACCTATTCCCAGGCCGTCAAAGTCGGCGGCACCGTTTATCTGTCGGGGCAGATCCCGCTGGTGCCCGCGACCATGATGCTGGTCGAAGGCGACGTGCGCGCGCAGATCACCCAAGTGTTCAGCAATCTGGCCGCCGTGTGCGCGGCGGCCGGGGGCGGCCTCGACGACATCGTCAAGCTCAATATCTTTCTCACCGACCTCAGCCACTTCGCCGCGGTCAATGAAATCATGGCCACATTTTTCACCGCGCCCTATCCGGCGCGCGCGGCGATTGGCGTGAAATCGCTGCCGCGCGATGCGCTGGTCGAGATGGATGGGGTGATGGCGCTATAGCGGGTTGGGCGAGAGCGGGTTGGGTGAGCCGGGGGAGCCTGTCGCGGACACCGGTCGGAGCCGTCGTTAGCCGCCGACGAGGATCACCGAGGCGGGTCGCCCGGTCGCTGGATGGAGCGGTTCGCGAATTTCCCGCAACGCCAGGCCGTGGTCGCCGAACAGCCGCGTCCAGCATTCCAGCGTGCGGAAATACCAGGGCGCGGGCTCGCCAAATTCACCGGAGATACCCGCCCAGGAGCCCGCGCGCCAGCCATCGCGATAGGGCTGTTCGCCGCAGGCCATCAGCGGATGCAGGGTCTGCACGATAAAGGCGCCACCGGGCTGTAGCAGATAGGGCACGGCAGCGAACAGCTCATCGACCGATTCCTTGCCGAGCAATGCGAAGTTGGCGACGGCGATATCAAAGCGCTGCGCCAGCGCGCCGGCCGCCAGATCGGCATAGGACGCGACCATGAAGTCGGCACCGCCCGCGGTTTGCGCCGCTTCGATCAGGGCCGGCACCACGTCTATCCCCACCACTGCGATGCCGCGCGCCGCCAGCGCGCGGGCGAGCCAGCCTTCGCCGCAGCCGATATCGAGCACGCTGGCAGGGTTGCGGCTGACCACGGCGTCGACAATGGCGCCGTCGGTCACTGCCCGCCGGCTCTCGATCCGCCCGCCGCGCACCGCGGCCGCCCAGGGCTCGGCGTTGCGGTGCCAGGCGGCGATGATCCGGTCGTCGCTCACCCTGGTGATTGCGCGTCAGGCGAGCCGAAAGCCTTCATAGCCCTTGGCCGCCACCTCGTTGCACTTGTCCACATAGGCGGGAAAGCCGATGTAGGGCATGAACACGCGCGGCTTGCCGGGCACATTGGCGCCCAGGTACCAGGAATTGCAGGACTGCAACAGGGTCTGGCTGGCGATGTCGTTGACATGCCGGACCCAGGCGTCCTCCGCCGCCGGCTCCGCCTCGATGGTGGCGAGCTGATGGCGGCGCAGATGGTCGATGATGCCGCCGACGTATTCGACGTGCTGCTCGATGGACGTCACCATATTGGTCAGCACCGAGGGGCTGCCCGGCCCGCTGATGGTGAACAGGTTGGGGAAGCCGGCCGCCGCCAGGCCCAGGTAGTTGCGCGGCCCCGCCGACCACTTGTCGCGCAGCGCCAGCCCGTTGCGGCCGCGAATGTCGATGCGGGTGATGGCGCCGGTCATGGCGTCGAAGCCGGTCGCGAACACGATGGCGTCGAAGCTGAAGCTGCGCTCGCCGACGCGCAGGCCGTCCGCGGTGATGGTCTCGATGGGCGTGGTGCTGATATCGACCAGCTCGACATTGGCGCGGTTGAAGGTCTCGAAATAGCCGGTGTCGGCGCACAGGCGCTTGCAGCCGAACACGTTGGTCGGCGTCAGCAGCGCCGCGACCCCGGGGTCTTGCACCTGCGCGGCGATCTTGGCGCGCACGAAGTCGGCCGCGATGCGGTTGGCCTCGGGGCTGATCAGCAGGTCGGCGAAGGTGCCGTAAAAGTTGAGCCCGCCCATGCGCCAGCGCTTGTCCAACTCGGCGCGAATCTCCTCGGCCGTCATGTCGGCCGCCGCGCGCGGGTTGAAGTCGAGATCGAACGCGAACGGCTGCGCCTTGGCCTGGGCGCGGATCTCCGGGTAGTTGGCGCGCACGCGCGCAATCTCCTCGGCGGCCAGCGGCTCGTTGTGGGCGGGCACCGAGTAGTTGGGCGTGCGCTGGAACACGGTCAGGTGCGCGGCCTGTTTGGCGATCTCGGGGATAGCCTGGATCGCCGAGGAGCCGGTGCCGATCACGGCGACCCGCTGGCCGCTGAAATCGACGCCCGCGTGCGGCCAGCGGCCGGTGTGGTAGATGGGCCCGCGAAAGCGGTCCCGACCGGGGATGGCGGGGTCGTTGGCGGTGGACAGGCAACCCGTCGCCAGCACCACGAAGCGGGCGCGATGGCGCTCGCCGGCTTCGGTGGTCAGATCCCACGGTGAATCCTTGGCGTTGAAAATAGCCGATGCGACCCGGGTGTTGAACTGGATGTGGGCGCGCAGATCGAAGCGATCAAGGACGTGTTCAAGGTAGGACAGGATTTCGGGCTGCGCGGCGTAGCGCTCGCGCCAGGTCCACTGCTGCTCCAGTCCGGCGTCGAACTGGTAGCAGTACTGCATGCTTTCGACATCGCAGCGGGCGCCCGGATAGCGGTTCCAGAACCAGGTGCCACCGGCGCCGCCGCCGGCCTCCAGCACGCGCGCCGCCAGGCCGAGCTGGCGCAGTTTGTGGAGCATGTAAATGCCGGCAAAGCCGGCGCCGACGACAACCGCATCGAGCGCGGTGGCGGCAGATTTGGGGTTCGTGCTGGACATGGTCGCGGCCTCGGCATCGACAAGAAATGGGCGCCCGAATTATGCGCGTTTTTTGGCCGCCGCTCAGCACCGACGGTCCGCCGACGGGTCGCGCAAGGCCGGCTACCGGCAGTGCGCGCCTATCGGTGCGGGGCGCCGCCGGTATTTGCCGTTAGAATGGTCGCTGCGACAGCACTTTCGCGCGCTGTTGCCCGACCACCATTCCCGACCAACATTCCCGACCACCATTGAGGAGCACTTATGAGCAAGGGTATGGACAGCAAGAAGACGGACAAGAAGAAACCCACCAAGAACCTGAAGGAGAAAAGAGCGGCGAAGAAGGAAAAGAAAACCGGCAAATAGCGCCGTCGCCCATGGCGGCTGCGCCTGACGATGCTTTGGAAAACCCTGCATGAAAATCCCGAAAGGACTCCAGCCGTTGATCGATGACGGCTTGGTCGATGAAGTCATCCGACCCCTCAAGAGCGGCAAGGAGGCGTCGGTGTATCTGGTGCGCTGCGGCGCCCACATCCGTTGCGCCAAGGTGTACAAGGCCATCGAGCAGCGCAGCTTTCAACGCCTGGCCGAATACCAGGAGGGGCGCAAGACCCGCAACAGCCGCGATCAGCGTGCGCTCGGCAAGCGCAGCAAGCACGGCCGCAATGTCCAGCAATCGGCGTGGAAAAACGCCGAGGTGGACGCGCTGTATCGGCTCGACGCCGTCGGTGTGCGCGTGCCCAAACCGCACGGCTATGTCGATGGCGTGCTGTTGATGGAAGTCATCACCGACCCCGATGGCAACGCCGCGCCGCGCCTCAACGATGTGGTGCCGACGGCGGATCAAGCACGCGCCTGGCACGGCTTGCTGATGGCGCAGATCGTGCGCATGCTATGCGCCGGGCTGATTCACGGCGACCTGTCCGAGTTCAATGTGCTGGTGGGCGCCGATGGGCTCGTCATCATCGACTTGCCGCAGGCCGTGGATGCCGCCGGCAACAACAACGCGTTCCGCATGCTGGCGCGCGACGTCGACAACATCCGTGCCTACTGCGGCCGCTTTGCCCCCGAACTGCTCGCAACCGACTATGCCCACCAGATCTGGGGTCTGTTCGAAAACAACAGGTTGCGCCCCGACAGCGCGTTGACCGGGGTCTTTGTGCACAGCGCCGAGGCCGCCGATGTCGATGGCGTCATGCGCCATATCGACGACGCCCGCGAAGAGGCGCTGCGCCGCCAGCGCGGACGGGAGGCGGCAGCGGCCGGGCTCAACGTCAACGACTGAGCACCTCTTTGCCGGCCGGCTGAGGGTCGGTTAGATGCCCAGTGCGGCGAGCTCGCCATAGGCGTCGCGCAGCCAGATCTTGACCCGCTGGCGGTCCATCAGGCCGAGCCCTGCGCCCGCGGGCCCGGACGCCGTCACGGCGCGCCAGAAACTGCAGCTGGCGGCGTCGATCTTGTTGATCGCGTTCTCGTGCAAGCGCTTCAGCCTGACCGTGCGGGCGCCGAGTTCCAGCGCGCGGGCAAGGGCGGCGGAGCTGTCGAGCAGCCTGAAATCGCCGCCGCGCACCTCGTTGCGCACCAGCACATAGTTGATGTCGGCGCCAAAGCGGTCGAGCACGGTGGCGAGCAGATCGACGGCGTCGCGGCCGCAGTCCATCACATGCCAATAGTGGAGCCTGAGCCCCAGTTCAGCGGCGAGGCCCAGCACGCCGGTGTCCTCCATCCACTGCGCCAGCGGCGCGTGGGTCTGCGCCGCCAGATCGACCACAATGCAGCGCTGCGGCTGATCCACGGCGGCCTCGATGATGGCGTCAAGCGCGGTGACATTGTCCACCAGCGCCGGCGATGCGTAATCGGCGTAGAAGCGCATCAGCGCGCCGTGGGAACGGTCGGTGTCGAAACCGAGCAAGGGCCGGTCGTGGTCGATCAGGTATTGCGCCAGCACGCGCGCCACCAGCGACTTGCCGACGCCGCCCTTTTCGCCGCCAATGAAATGGATGTCGGTCATCAAAGCGTCCTCCGTTGGGGTGCGCTGAACTATTCAGCATCAGCATCAGCTTCTTGCGTCAGCATTTAGCGGGCCAAGCGGATGGCCCGCCACCTAGTACGACTGTGTTAAAAAATAAGGCATTATGGTGGCCTCTTCAAGCGCTTTGTTAGGTTCGCCATGGGTCTGAGTCTGGAAGCACGGTTCGAGAAGTACT
>CBDDRG010000091.1:0-19217 GCA_965232975.1 uncultured bacterium | reverse complement strand
GATGGGTTCGATCGGCAGCCGCTGCACCTTGGTGCGATAGCTGTAGCGGCTGATGCGCGCGTAACCGGTGTCGATGACGTAACGAATACCGGGCACAGTCAGCGAGGTCTCGGCCACATTGGTCGATAACACCACCCGCGTGCCCGCGTGTGGTTGAAACGCCCGGTTCTGCTCGGCCGCACTCAAGCGGGTGTACAACGGCAATATTTCGAGCTGGCGCAAGCCGCCAGTCCGTCCACCAAAATCCGCCTGGCGCAGTGCTGTCGCCGCCTCGCGAATTTCCCGCTCACCACTCAAAAACACCAGGATTTCGCCGCGCTCGCGCAGGGCCAGCAATTCTTCAACGGCGGCGACGATCATCTGGTTCATGTCCAGATCCTCGGCAAACGGCGGGCGGTAGTGGACTGCAACCGGATACGAGCGCCCCGACACCTGGATGATGGGAGCAGCGCCGAAGTGGCTTGAAAAGCGCTCCACGTCGATGGTAGCCGAGGTGATGATCAGCTTCAGATCGGGCCGCTTGGGCAGAATCGTGGTCAGGTAGCCGAGCAGAAAAGCGATATTGAGGCTGCGCTCATGGGCCTCGTCGATGATCAGCGTGTCGTAGCGACTGAGCAGGCGATCGCGGGAGATTTCAGCGAGCAGAATGCCGTCGGTCATCAGTTTGACCAGGGTGTCGTCGTCACTGTGATCCTGAAAGCGCACCTGATAGCCCACCGCGCCGCCCAGGGGCACCTGCAATTCCTCCGCTATCCGCGTCGCGACCATGCGCGCCGCCAGCCGCCGCGGCTGGGTGTGGCCGATCATGCCGGTGACGCCGCGCCCCAGTTCAAGGCAGATTTTGGGGATTTGCGTGGTCTTGCCGGAGCCGGTTTCGCCGGCGATGACGACGACCTGGTGATCGCGAATGGCGGCCGCGATGTCGTCGCGACGGCGGGCGATGGGAAGGCTTTCCGGGTAGATGATTACCGGCACGCGCTGGCGACGGGCTGCAACCCGGGCCAGTGAGGCGTGAATGGCGGCGACGAGCCGATCGTGCGGCGTCGAGCCCGGCTTGTTCGACTCGGGCGATGGCCTGGCGGAGGCCAAGGCTTGCAATCGCGCCGCAAGGCGGGAGCGATCTCGGCTCAGGCACTGCGCTATCAGCGCGCGAAGATCCGATGCCGCCAGCTCGCGGGCGGGATCTGGGGGTTGCATTACCGCATTACCGATAGGGAGGGCGACGACAAAGACCGCTGCAAGGCTATCTGGTTAGTTCCGCCATGCCCTTTTCGAGCCCGCCCAAGGTCAGCGGAAACATCCGGTTTTCAAGAAGTTGTTTTACTCTTTGAATAGTCGGCGTGTGCTCCCAGTAGTCTTCTCGCACCGGGTTCAGCCATATGACCTTGTCGTAGGTTTCCGTCATCCGGGTGATCCAGTCGACGCCGGATTCCTTGTTGTAGTACTCGACGCTGCCACCGGGAGCCTCGATCTCGTAGGGTGACATCGAAGCGTCGCCGACAAAAATGACCTTGTAGTCGGCGGCATAAGTGCGCAGCACATCCCAGGTGTCTGTCTTCTCCTGAAAACGACGGAAATTATCTTTCCAGACAAAGTCATACATCATGTTGTGAAAGTAGTAGTACTGCAGGTGCTTGAACTCGCTGCGGACGGCGGAAAACAGTTCCTCACATAGCCGCACATAGGGATCCATGGATCCGCCGACGTCGAAGAACACCAACACTTTCACCGAGTTGTGGCGCTCGGGCACCATCTTGATGTCGAGCAACCCGGCATTCTTGGCCGTGCAGCGAACGGTGTCGTCCAGATCCAGCTCTTCTTCTGAGCCGGTGCGCGCGAACTTGCGCAACCGGCGCAGCGCCATCTTGATGTTGCGCGTGCCGATCTCGACGGAATCATCCAGGTTGGCGAATTCGCGCTTCTCCCAGACCTTCAGCGCCTTTTTCTGCCCGCGCTCGCCACCCTCACCGCCGGCCTTGATGCCCTCGGGGTTGTAACCGTTGTTGCCGAACGGCGAGGTGCCATTGGTGCCGATCCATTTGTTGCCGCCCTCGTGGCGTTCTTTCTGCTCCTTCAAGCGCTCCTTGAACGCCTCGATGAGCTTTTCGAGCCCCCCGAGACTTTCGATCTTGGATTTTTCCTCTTCGGTCAGCGTCTTCATGAACTCCTGGCGCAGCCACTCTTCGGGAATCAGCAGCTCAAGGAAGTCCTCCAATTGCTCGATGTCCTTGAAGTAGAGCGCGAACACGCGGTCGTATTTGTCGTAATGGCGTTCATCCTTGACCAGGCAGGTGCGCGCCAGCAGATAGAAATCGTCCACGCTGCCAAAGGCGATGTGCTGCCGCAGTGCTTCAAAGAGCGTCATCAGCTCCTTGATTGACGCGGGCACACCACCCTTGCGCAGGGCATCAAAAAAATTGAGTAGCATCAGCGCCCTTCCCGGCGTGTCATGAACGCCAAACGTTCGAGCAGATGTACGTCCTGCTCGTTTTTGAGGAGTGCACCGTATAGCGGCGGGATCGCCTTGGTGGGATCGCGGTGCTTCAGGATTTCGTCGGGGAGATCGTCGGCCATCAAGAGTTTGAGCCAATCGACCAGTTCGGACGTGGACGGTTTTTTCTTCAGGCCGGGGATCTTGCGCACGTCGAAGAAGATGTCGAGGGCTTCGTCCACCAGGGATTTCTTGATGCCCGGATAGTGCACGTCGACGATTCTCAACATGGTCTCCCGGTCGGGGAAGCTGATGAAGTGGAAAAAGCAGCGGCGCAGGAAGGCATCGGGCAGCTCTTTTTCGTTGTTGCTGGTAATGATGACAATGGGGCGCTGCCGCGCGACGATGCGCTCGCCGGTTTCATAGACATGGAACTCCATGCGGTCGAGTTCGAGCAGCAGGTCGTTGGGGAACTCGATATCGGCTTTATCCACTTCGTCGATCAGCAATACCACTTGCTCGTCGGCTGAAAACGCCTCCCACATCTTGCCCTTCTTGATGTAGTTGCCGATGTCGTGAACCTTGTCGACGCCCAGTTGCGAATCGCGCAAGCGGGACACCGCGTCGTACTCATACAGGCCCTGCTGGGCCTTGGTGGTTGATTTGATGTGCCAGGGGATCAGACGTTTGCCCAAGGCAAGAGCGACCTCTTCGGCCAGCATGGTTTTACCGGTCCCGGGTTCGCCCTTGATCAACAGTGGCCGCTGCAGGGTGACCGCGGCATTGACCGCCATTTGTAGGTCTTTTGTCGCCACGTACCTCTCGGTACCGGTGAATTGAATCGTGGTCGCCATCGTGCTCCCCATAGTGCTCCCCAAGGAATAATTAATTGATTAGTGTGGATCGAGCATTCTAGCCATACGGGGCGGCTGATTCCAACCCGTTTTTGCCCCACCCGGCGCCGTCGCCGAGGCAACGCGGATCGCACTGCGAACCCCTGCTAGGATAGCCGCACCCTCGCGACCCGGAATAACCGCGGATGTACCCTTCTCCACCACGACCCGCCACCACAGCTCAGTTTTTCGGCCATCCCCGCGGTCTGCTCGTCTGTTTTATGACCGAGCTGTGGGAGCGCTTTTCTTACTACGGCATGCGCGCGTTGCTGATCTTTTACCTGACCCGCCACTTCCTGTTCAGCGACGACAAAGCCTATCTGATCTATGGCGCCTACTCGGCACTGGTCTATGTGACACCGGTTATCGGCGGCATCCTCGCGGATCGCTACCTGGGCGCGCGCAAGGCGGTCACTTTCGGTGCCGTGCTGCTGGTGCTCGGCCATTTCGGCATGGCCTTTGAGGGTGCGCCCACGGTTGCCGGGGCCGAGCCAGATCCGCTCTATGTGCAGGCGCTGTATCTGTCGCTGGGGCTGATCATCGTCGGCGTCGGATTCCTGAAAGCGAATATCTCCACCATCGTCGGCGCGTTGTACGGGCCCGACGACCCGCGCCGGGACAGCGGCTTCACACTGTTCTATATGGGCATCAACATCGGCGCCTTTCTGTCGTCGATCCTGTGTGGGTGGCTCGGCGAAACCTACGGCTGGGGCTATGGCTTCGGTCTGGCCGGCGCCGGCATGCTGGTGGGGCTGGCCACCTTCATGCGCGGTCAGCGGCATCTGCTCGGCTGCGCCGACCCACCTTCGCTCGCGCTGTTGCGGCAAAACCTCGGCGGGGGAATCAACCGCGAGTGGTTGATCTACGGGGGCGGCGTGGCCGGCGTCGTGGTGTGCTGGCAGCTCGTCCAGCATCAGGAGGCAATTGGCCAACTGCTGCTGGGCTTTGGCGGCCTGATGCTACTGGTAGTGGTCGCCTACGCACTGTTCAAGTGCACGCCCGTCGAGCGCGACCGCATGCTGGTGGCGGCGGCGCTGATGCTGTTTTCAATCCTGTTCTGGGCGCTGTTTGGGCAGGCGGGGTCGTCCCTCAACCTGTTCACCGATCGCGTCGTGGACCGCTGGGTCTGGGGCTACGAAATTCCGGCGTCAGTGTTCCAATCGCTCAACGCCTTCTTTATTTTCGCCCTCGCCCCGCTGTTTTCGCTGTTGTGGACCTGGCTCGCCGCGCGCGGCCGCGAGCCTTCGACGCCAGTCAAGTTCGCGTTGGCAATATTCCAGGTTGGTCTCGGGTTTCTGGTGCTGGTGTTCGGCGCCAACCTGGCCGGCGGCACGCCGACGCCGCTGATCTGGCTCGCGCTGATCTATCTGCTGCACACCACCGGCGAGCTGTGCCTGTCGCCGGTCGGGCTGTCGATGATCACCAAGCTCAGCGTCGCCCGCGTCGTCGGCATGATGATGGGAGTCTGGTTTCTGGCGTCGGCGGCGGCCAATTTTATCGCGAGCCAAATCGCCCGGCTGACCGGTGTCGATGAGACGACCGGCGGCGCGGTAGACCCCGACGCCGCGCTGGCGCGGATGCTGGACGTGTACACCCAGGTGGGCTGGCTCGCGGTGGGGGTGTCGGTCGTGCTGCTGGCGCTGGCGCCACTGCTGCACCGGCGCATGCACGGGCGGCACTGAGCCGCCACCCGCGGCGGGTCTATTTGCGGACGTGGCGCATGAGCCGGCGTCGGCTCTCGATCTGGCGCGGGGTCAGTTTGTTCTTTTTGTCCGCGTAGGGGTTTTCACCAGCCTTGAACTCGACCCGCAGCGGGGTGCCGTGCAACTCGAGCGCCTGGCGGAAGTGTTTTTCGAGGTAGCGCGCGTAGTGTCCCGGCACCGCTTCGGTCTGGTTGCCGTGAATCACCACTACCGGCGGGTTGCGGCCGCCAGCGTGGGCGTAGCGCAGCTTGATGCGCCGGCCGCGCACCAGCGGCGGCGGATGCTCCGCCACCGCGTCCTGCAAAATGCGCGTCAGGCGATTGGTGCCGAGCTTGTCGGTGGCGGCGGCGTAGGCGCGGTCGACCGAGCCGTAGAGCTTGCCGACGCCACTGCCGTGCAGCGCCGAGATGAAATGGATGTCGGCGAAATCGGCAAAGCGCAGACGGCGCTCCAACTCCTGCTTAATCCAGTCGCGCTGGCCCTGTTCGAGGCCATCCCATTTATTGACGGCGAGCACAAGCGCCCGTCCCGCCGTCACCACATGGCCGAGCAGGTGCAGATCCTGATCGACGAGGCCCTCGCTGGCGTCGATCAACAGGATCACCACATGGGCATCGTCGATGGCTTGCAGGGTTTTGACGATGGAGAACTTCTCGACCGTCAGACTGACATTCTTGCGGCGGCGAATGCCCGCGGTATCGATCAAGGTGTAGGCTTTGCCCTCGCGCTGATACTCGATATAGATGCTGTCGCGGGTGGTGCCGGGTTGGTCGAATACCACCACCCGCTCCTCGCCGAGCAGGCGATTGACCAGCGTCGATTTGCCCACATTGGGACGCCCGACAACGGCGATCTTGACGCCGCTCGCCGCCGCCACAACGGTGTCGGCGGGGGCCGGCAAATCGGCAAGCACCTGCGTCAGCAGGGTTTTGACGCCCCGGCCGTGGGTCGCCGTGATGGCGTGCACCTCGCCCAACCCCAGGCTGTAAAAATCCGTCAGCGCGGCGTCGGGATCGAGGCCGTCGATCTTGTTGGCGACCAGATAAACCAGCCCGGATTTAGGGCGCAGCGAGGTCGCAATGACCTGGTCGGTGGCGGTGAGGCCGTCGCGGGCATCGACCATGAACAGAATGGCATCGGCCTCCTCCATCGCCTGGCGGGACTGGCCCGCCATCACCGCGTCGAGGCCCGCCTCGGTGCCGGTGATGCCGCCGGTGTCGACAACGACAAAGCGGCGACCCGACAACTCGCCCTCGCCGTACTGGCGATCCCGGGTCAGGCCCGGGTAGTTCGCCACCAAGGCGTTGCGCGATCCGGTCAGGCGATTGAACAGCGTCGATTTACCGACGTTGGGGCGGCCGACGATGGCGATAACAGGCAACATGAGTGCGGGTGGCGATGCCGGCGGCGGAATGGCCGTGCATTCTATACGAATGCGCGGCCGGCGTTGCGGGCGCGCTCCAGGACAGCCGCCAGCAGCCAACCGCAGGCGTGCGAGCGCGCCTCTTGAGCAGCAAAAAAACCCAGTGGAAAGGCGGTGCTTCTCCTATTATGGAGACAGCGTCCGAGCAATGACGCTGATAGAGGGGGTACCCGCCAGTGGCGCAACTGCGCGAATCTCGACCATCCGGCAACCCGGATCGCGTTTTTTCTTCTTGAGCAGATGATGAATCTTGCGACGACGCGTTTGACTCCGGGCTTGTTGGGCGCGCTGCTCTGCCTGTGCTGGCTCGTGGCGGCAGCGCCGGTCGTTGCCGGCAACGTCTATGCCTTCAAGGACGCCCAAGGCAATCTGCTGCTGACCAATGTGGTCAGCGCCAGCAAGCAGCCGATCGACGCGCGCTTTCGCCGCTTCGATCGGCTCGCCAAAATCACCTGGTACGCCGGCACCCATGGCCGCAACAACCCCGGCGCGGGCGCAGGCAACAGCCTTGACAAGGAATTCGGTAGATCAAGCGGCGTATTCGACAACATCATCGAGCGTGAAGCGACGGGCAACGGCATTGATCGACGGCTGATAAAAGCGGTGATCCACACCGAATCCGGATTCAATCCGGCCGCGCTCTCAAGGCCCGGCGCCCAGGGCCTGATGCAGCTGATGCCGGCCACCGCCGCCCGGTACAACGTCCTCAACCCGTTCGATCCGGCGGAAAACATTCGCGCCGGGGCTCGCCATCTCAAGTATTTGCTGGATCGCTACCAGAATCTCCGCCTGGCGCTGGCCGCATACAACGCCGGTGAAGCCAACGTCGAAAAATACGGTGGTATACCGCCGTTCGCCGAAACCCAGGACTATGTGCGCCAGGTCATCAGCCGCTATGCCAGCCTGTATGGCGGGTCGCTGTAACGACAGCAAACGCCTCTCGCGGACGCTGTTATTTGCTCTTGCCGGCGCGCTTGCGCTCGTTTTCGGTGAGCAGCATTTTGCGCAGCCGGATGTGATTCGGCGTCACTTCCACCAGCTCGTCGCCCTCGATGAATTCAAGCGCCTGCTCCAGGGTGTGCCGAATCGGCGGCACCAGGGTCAGCGCCTCATCGGTGCCGGCCGCGCGGATGTTGGTGAGCTGCTTGCCTTTGGTGGGGTTGACCGCAAGGTCGTTGCCCCGCGAGTGCAGGCCGATGATCTGGCCCTCGTAGATATCGACCGCGTGGCCCAGAAACATGCGCCCGCGCTCCTGCAAATTGAACAGCGAATAGCCCAGCGCCTTGCCGGACACCATCGACACCAGCACGCCGTTCTGGCGCCCGCGAATCTCGCCGGGCTTGGCCGGGCCATAGTGGTCGAACACGCTGGTCATGATGCCGGAGCCCGAGGTCAGCGTCAGAAACTGGCCGCGGAAGCCGATCAGACCCCGTGACGGCACCAGGAATTCGAGTTTCACCCGACCCTTGCCGTCAGGGTCCATATTGTTGAGATCGCCCAAGCGCTTGCCCATCTCCTCGATGACGGCACCCTGATGCTGGGATTCGACATCGATAACCACCTGCTCGAAGGGCTCGTGGATGACGCCATCCACTTCGCGCTGGATGACGCGCGGGCGCGACACGCCGAGCTCATAGCCCTCGCGGCGCATGGTTTCGATGAGCACCGCAAGGTGCAGCTCACCGCGCCCGGAGACCTTGAACTGATCCGGCGTGGCGCCGGGCTCGACGCGCAGCGCGACGTTGTGAATCAGCTCCTGTTCCAGGCGCTGCTTGATGTTGCGGGAAGTGACGTACTTGCCATCGAGCCCGGCGAACGGCGAATCGTTGACCATGAAGGTCATGCTCACCGTGGGTTCGTCCACGGACAGGGGCGGCAGCGCCTCGACATGCTCGGGGTCGCACAGGGTGTCGGAGATGCTGAGGCCATCGATGCCGTTGACGCAGACGATGTCCCCGGCGACCGCGAGCTCAGTGTCCAGCCGCTCCAGCCCGCGATAACCCTTGACGTTGAGCACGCGCCCCTTGCGCTCGCGGCCGTCGTGGCCGACGACGCCGATCTGCTGGCCGGGTTTCAGGCTGCCGCGAGAGACGCGGCCGATACCGATGACGCCGACATAGCTGTCGTAATCCAGCGCCGAAATCTGCATTTGCAGCGGCCCATCCCGATCGACTGCGGGCGGCGGCACCCGATCGACGATCATCTGGAACAGCGGCGTCATGTCGGGCGCGAGCTGATCGGGTTCGGGGCCGGCGACGCCGAGCAGCGCGGACGCGAAAATAATGGGGAAGTCGAGCTGCGCGTCGGTCGCGCCCAGGCGATGAAACAGGTCGAACACCTGATCCACCGCCCAATGCGGCCGCGCGCCTGGGCGATCCACCTTGTTGACCACCAGAATGGGGCTCAGGCCCTGCTCAAAGGCCTTGGTGGTGACAAAGCGGGTTTGCGGCATGGGGCCGTCCACGGCGTCGACCAGCAGCAATACCGAATCGACCATCGACAGCACGCGCTCTACCTCACCGCCAAAATCGGCGTGACCGGGGGTATCCACGATATTGATATGGTGGCCGTGCCACTCGATGGCGGTGTTCTTGGCGAGGATGGTGATGCCGCGCTCGCGCTCCTGATCGTTGGAATCCATGATCCGCTCGGAACCCAGATCCTTGCGTTCGAGCATGCCGGACTGGCGCAGCAACTTGTCCACCAATGTGGTTTTGCCGTGGTCGACGTGGGCGATGATGGCGATGTTGCGAAGCTTGTCTACAGACACCGGAGACGACATGAAGGGGCCAGACGTGGTATGCGGGAGGGCGCGGATTATACAGAGTTGACGGCGTCAAGTCACCGCAAGTCGGCGCAAGGTTTGGCGTCGACGCGCGCGCCAGATGCCGCGGCGCGATCGGCCAGCAGCAGCGCCTGCCGCCGGCCGACACCACTGGCCGGCAGTGCCGGATCCCCGCGCAGCAGGCGCGCCAACACGTCCGCCTTGTCCGCGCCGGTCACCAGCCAGAGGATGTGGCGCGCCCGGTTGATGATCGGCAAGGTGAGCGTCATCCGCCGCCGCCCCTGGTAGATCGCGGTGACGGCAACATCGGCGTCGCTGATGGCGAGGGCCACGTCCCCCGGCACCAGCGACGCCGTATGCCCATCCGCGCCGAGGCCGAGCTGCACCAGATCGAGCAGTGGCGGCGCACCCGCCAGGCTGGCCAGCAGCCGCGCGTAGCGCCGGGCCGCCGCGGCCAGATCGGCATCCTCGACCGGCATGGGATGGAGTTGCGCGGCGGGCAGCGGGACGCGGCCGACCAGCGCCGCCTGCAACTGGGTCAGATTGCGGTCGGGGCTGTGGCTGGGAGCCACGCGTTCGTCAACCTGCACCACCTGGATCCGGCGCCAGTCGAGCGCCTGATCCGCCAGGCAGTGCAGCATGGGCAGCGGTGTACGGCCCCCGCTGAGGGCAAGCACAAACCGATCCCGCCGCGCCAGCGCATCCCCGGCAACCTGTGCGATCCAGGTGGCGGCGCGGCGGGCGACCGCCGCGGCATCCCCATGCACTTCCATCTTCAACAACTGCCCGCCCTCGCTGCGGAGTCGCGCCCGCCGCACCGGCGACTACCCCGCGCCGTCACGGGTTAACCGCCCAGGGATTGTGCCAGCCACCGGCCTCGCGGATCATCGCGTCCGCTGCGGACGGCCCCAGGTGCCCGGTTCGTAGCCGTGCACCGGTGCCTGCCGGTCGAGAATCGGATCGACGACGCGCCACGCCGCCTCCACGCCGTCCTGGCGCGCAAACAGCGTCGCGTCGCCCTTGAGAGCGTCGCCGATCAGGCGTTCGTAGGCTTCCATGTCGTCGTCGTGCGTATTGCACGCGTAGAGTTCGACTTCGTCGCCGACATTGTCGGTGCCGCTGCGTTTCACCCGGGCGCCGATCGCGATCGCGACCTGGCCCGGGCCGAGACGAAAGCGCAGATAGTTGGGTTTAATAGGCGCCGCTTCCGGGAATACCTGCTGGGGCGGGGGCCGCAGTGTCACCATCACCTCGGTCGCCGTCACCGGCAAATGCTTGCCCGCCCGGATAAAAAATGTCGCCTGTCAAGAACTCTCTGCTGACAGGCACAACACCTAAGTCTATATCGGACAAGGATTTTGGCTTCTGGGCCAGCCCCTCAGGCAGTCCTGCTCTGGCAGGCTAGGAGCCACATAAGAGCAAGCCGGTTGCGGGTCTTGGCGTAGCTGAGCAAGCATCCGGCAATGTCCGTGCAGATGATATGACAAGGCTCCAGCGAGCCATAGCCCAAAAACACGAAAGCGCAGGCCACTGACCTGCGCTTTCGTCTCGCCGCCGATGTGGCGCACGCCTACGTCGGCGGTGCGTCCCGCCGGGGCACTGGCGGCGCTTTCGCCGCCGTCCCTTTCTTGAATCCTCGATCCCGTGCGATGAACGCTTCCAGCATGTGCGGGATCAGCGTCATCGCATCGACCGGCTCGCCGTAGGTCTGCGCGTGCAGCGCGGCGTAGCGATCGAGGTCGGCCTTCAGGCTGGCCGGACACGCGAATGTCAGCTTGACGCTCTCGCTCTTGGGCAGCGGCCCGAGCCGCAGCTTGTTCGTGTTCATTGCGACGCTCCCCTCTGGAAGAACAGCGGCTGGTACGGTCGCAGCACCAGGTCGCGGTTGACGATGATGCGCACCGGCAGACCGGGGCGAGCCGTCAGCGTGGGCTGGATGTTCAGGTTGCGGCGGGTCATCTCCTGGCCGATCTGGTTCACGCTGTCCTGCACGCTGTCGCGGCCGGCAATGACGACACGATCGCCGCCCTGGCGATTCTCCGGGGCGGCCAGCTCGGCGCCGACGCCCAGCAGCGTGGTCAGCACCGCACCGGCGAAGATGCGGTCCCAATGCCAATCGACGCCATCCTCCAAGCCCGCGTAGCCGGCCGGGTCGGTGCCCACCAGGTTGTCGAGCTGGCTTGATGAGGTGTCCGGCAGGATCAGCCGATGCCACACCATCTGGATTCGGGTCTGCCCGTAGCTCACTTGGCTGTTGTATCGGCCCAGGATGCGCGAGCCCTGCGGGATCAGCAGATGGCGGCCGGTCGCCGTGTCGTAGACCGGCTCCGTCACCGTGGCGATCACGTCGCCCGGCAGGTCGGACTTGATGCCCGTCACCAGCGCGGCCGGGATCACTGTGCCGGCCATCACCTGGTATGGCGAGACAGGCAGTTGCAGGTTGCCGGAATTACGGGTTTCCGTAGAACCGGCATTGCTCAGAAACGCTTCCTTCTGGTCCTGCCGGTTCTGCACAGCCGTGGGATCGGCGGGCTGCGCAGCCGTCGAAGCCGGCCCGGCGGCCAGCGGATCGAAACCCGCCAACCCGGTCAGCGGCGGGATTCCCGCCGTGCTCTGAGCGGGAGCGGCTACGGCGGCGCGCTGCCCGCCCGTGCTGAAGAACACGGATGAAGCCGCCGCTTCCTCGGCCTCCTTGAGCCGCGCCAGGCGCTCGGCTTCGGCCGGGTCATAGCCCGGTTGTGAGTAACCTTGCGCTCGCTGTTCGGCGCGCAGGATCGGTGCGCCGAGGTCGCCGGGCAGCGGTTCGCCCAGCTCCGGCGGCAGCGGTGGCAAGGTCGGCGGCAGTTGCGAATAGTCGGTGGGCAGTTGCGCCAGCCCTTCGGAGCGCGACACGCGATCGACGTTGTACAGCTCGGTCGCCTCACCTGCACCACGGCGCTGCGGTGTTTGCAGCGACCAGAGCGTTGCGCCCAATACGGCGGTGGCCACACCGCCGACGAGCACCGCCAACATGCGCCGGTTCAGGCGCGTGACCGGACGCGGCTGCGCCCGCAGCGCGACCTGCTCCGGCGCCAGCTTCGGCGCGGCGCCAGGCATGTCCGGGGAGTCGTCCTGGCTCATGGTCAGTTCCTCCGCGTCACGCCATCCGTGCGCTCGATGCGCACCACGGCACCCCTGTCACCACCCAGGCGCAGTTCGGCCGCGCCGAACAGCCGGTCCACGATGTAGTACGGCGCGCGGAAGCGGTAATTGACGAGCTGGCCGTCGCCCTGCGCGCCGATCACGAACAGCGGCGGCAGCTCGCCCTGCGCGATGCCGGCCGGGAACTGGATGTAGACCTTCTCGCCGTCGTCGAAGGCGCGCAGCGGCTTCCACGGCGCATTGCTGCCGCTGATCGCGTAGCGGAAGCGGATGTTCTCCAGCGTCAGGCCCGTATCGAGTGGCGCCGCCGTCTGCGCGGCCTGCGCCTGGCGCTGCAAAGCCAACATGCGGTCGCGCGGATAGTCCCAGGACACCGACGCCATCCACGCCCTCTCGGTCGAGGTCAGCTCGATCAGGTACGTCCTGCGACTGGTGGTGATGACGAGGTTGGTCTTCAAGCCGGAACGGATGGGCTTCACCAGCACATTGACGCGCAGCTCGTCACCGCCGCCACTGGAGGTATCGCCGACGATCCAGCGCACGGTGTCACCGGCCGCGACCGTCACCAGTTCCTCGCCGGGCTGCAAGGCGATCATCGTCACGCGGCCCGGACTCGTGTAGACCTGATACAGCGCGCCATCGGTGAAGGGCCAGACCTGGATCGCGTTGATGTAGCCCTCGCGTGTCGGCGCGACGCGCGCCTCTGCGTTGGCGCGGGATACGCGCACGCGCTCGTCCTCTGGCTCGGGTGCTGGCGGCGTCTCGTCTTGCGCCGGCAGCGGCATCAACCGCCCCGGCAACGGCAAGGGTTCCGGCACCGCGACCACTTCCACCGGCTTGGGCAGTTCCGGCAGTGGCTGCGCCTGCACCGGCTCGTCGAGCGAGATGGTCGGCGGCTTGCGCGGCGTGGCGCAGCCCGCCAGCGCGGTGGCAATCAGTACAAGCACGCAAAAGCGCAAGGACGGTTTCATGGCCTGTCTCCTTCGATCGAGTCGAGTTCCCGGCTCCACGACAAGCCGTTGACGTAGATGCCCAATGGATTGCGGCGCAACCGTTCCTCGGTGCGCGGTGTTTGCAGCACGATGGAGACCACCGCCGTCCAGCGCACCAGCCCTGCCGCCGCGCCGTTGACGTAGCGGCGCTCCGTCCAGCGCACGTTGAACGACGTGTCGCTGGCGCGGACCACGCTGTTGATCTGCACCGTCACCGTCTCCCGGCCGATGCGCGCGAAGGGATCGTTGGCGCGGGCGTAGTCGTTGAGCACGGCGGCCCCGCGGTCGGTGGTGTAGTCGTAGGCGTCGAGCCAGTTCTGCCGGACCACGATGGGGTCGATGGACAGCGAGCGCACCAGCGTGACGAAGCGCGCGAGGTGATGCGCGGTCTGCGCATCGTTGGGCCGGTACGGCGTGGCGGCCTCGCCGACGGCGCGGACCTGCCCGCCGTGGTCCACCTCTACCACGTAGGGCGTGACGATGGACTGCGCCGAGCGCCACACCAGGCCGCCCGCCATCAGCAGCGCGAGCGCGAGGCAGCCGAAAGCCATCAGTCTCCAGTTCTTTGCCTGCACGCGGGCCGAGCCGATGCGCTCGTCCCACACCTGTTCGGCGCTCTGGTACGGCGTGGCCGGCTGCGACGATTCGGCATAACGCACCTGCGGTCGTTTGAAACGCATGGGCCGTCCTCCTTATGAACTCGATGGGTCGCGCAGGCTGGGGCCACTGCCCGAGCCGCCACCGTCGCCACCGCGCAGCGTGTGCGCGACGGTGGTGGCGGCATGGGTGAGTTGCTGGCGGCGTTGAAGGCGCCTGGCCCAGGCGGGTTGTCCGCTGCTGGCGGATGCGGCGTCCGCGCCGCCCTGAGCGGTCGAACCGGCAGCAGCGCTACCCGCGCCGGCCGTGGAGGTGTCGGGATTGATGGCGGTAGCAGCGCGCGCCTTCAGCGAACGCGCACCGGCAGAGACTCGCTGCCCGACCGACTGCGCGCCGGTCCGGGCGACGTTACCCAGACCGGCCGCCGCGCCCTTGAGACCACCGCCAGCACCGGCGGAACCTGCCTGAAAGGCTGACCTCGCGCTGCCGGCAGTGGAGGCCATCGAACGGGCGCCGCCGACAGCCATACGGGCAGCGCCGGGCGCCATGCGCGCACCGGCCGCGACGGCACCACCGACGCCGGTGGCCGCCGCACCCACGGCAACGGCCGTACCGGCTGCTCCAAGCGCGGCGCCCGCCATTGCACCGGCGCCGAGCTGCGGCGAACCGGACACCAGCCCGGTGGCGATGCCCGGCCCGAAGATCCCCAGCGCCAGCAGCGCGAGGGATGCCGGCATGATGACCAGCGCGTGGTCGATGGAGGGTTCGTCCGGCGCGACCTGGAACTCGGCGAACAGGCCGGTGCCGATGCCGACGATCACCGCCAGCACCAGCACCTTGATGCCCGACGACACCACGTTGCCCAGCACCTTCTCGGCCAGGAACGCGGTCTTGTTCCACAGCGCGAACGGCACCAGCACGAAGCCGGCGAGCGTCGTCAGCTTGAACTCGATCAGCGTGATGAAAAGCTGGATCGCCAGCACGAAGAACGTGACGATCACCACCAGCCAGGCCAGGAACATGACCACGATGGGGGTCATGTTCACGAACACCTCGGGGAAGCCCGCCATGTCGCTGATCTGTTCGAGGATCGGCGAGGCGGCATCGACGCCCACCTTGGCCAGCCGGCCGGGTTGCAGGAACTCGGCCTGCGAGATGGTGGAACCCGACGCCATCAAGCCCAGCCCCGCAAACGAGCGGAACACGATGCTCGCCAGCCAGTTGAAGTTGCCGATGATGTAGGCGAAGGCGCCGACGTAGAGCACCTTGCGGAACAGCTTGGCGATCACATCCTCGCCCTGGCCAGTGGCGTGACTCATCGCCCAATAGAGGCCCGCGACGGTCATGTCGATCACGATCAAGGTGGCGGTGAGGAACGCAATCTCGCCACCCAGCAACCCGAAGCCCGAGTCGATGTAGGTGGAGAAGACGATGAGGAAGCGGTCGATCACCGAGATGTCGTTCATGGCGCGTGCCTCAGTCGCCGCCGTAGAACGGCACGGTCTGCGGCGTGTAGGGCGTGCCCTCGCCGTGGAAGCGCCGCCGCACTTCGCGGGCGCGCTCGGTGGCCGCCGCTTGGCGCGCCAGCTCCAGCGAGGCGGCGCGGTCCTGCGTCAACTGGAGCTGCTGGGCCTGGATCGCCTGCTTGGCCTGCAAGGCCAGCAACTGATTGGTCGCCTGCATGGCTTGCAGCGCGCCGTTGGCCGACTGGCTCTGGCCGACCAGATCGGCCAGCACGCCTTCGTCTTCGCTGAGGTTCTGCGATACCTGCGCCTGCATCCGCATTGCCGTGTGCAGGCCATCGAGCGTGTGCCGCCAGCGCTCGCGCGCGTCCTGCGCCATGCGATCGCCGCTGATGGTCGCGGCGTACTCGTGCGGATACAGCCGGGCGAACTCCCGGTCCATGTTCGCCACGTCGTAGGCCAGCCCCTGCGCCTCGGCGATCAGGCGTTCGGTGGTCGCCAGCGTCGAGCGCAAGCGGTTGACCACGTTGAAGTCGAGGCCCGCCAGATTGCGCGCCTGGTTGATGAGCATCTGCGCTTCGTTCTGAAGCTGCCGCACCTGGTTGTTGATCTGCTCCAGTGTGCGGATCGCGGTCAGCGTGTTCTGCACCAGGTTGGTCGGGTCGATCACGGCCCACTGCGCCTGCGCGGCGGGCAGCGTGCAAAACAGAGCGGCAGCAACGGTCGCAAGAAGGGTCTTCTTCATGACGGGTTCTCCTGTGGTGGGTGGGAAGCGGCAGGCGCGGACGGCAGCAAGTCGGCCGCCCAATCCAAACCGCAGTGGCGCAGCCAGGCGGCTGCGAAGCTGGAAGACGAAGCGGCCGCCTCCACCGCGTCGATGTCGCGTTGGTCCTGCGGTGTCGAGGCGCCGGCGAAGGCCAGCGCGACCGACCCCAGGTCGAGGTCGAACAGGCGATTGCCGAGACGGGATTGGTAGTAGTAGTCGCGCTTGGGCTGCGCGGTGGCGACGATCTCGATCTGCCGGGCGTTGAGCCCGAAACCTTCGTAGATCGTGCGAATCTGCGGCTCGGTCGCCTGCGGGTTGGGCAGGAAGATGCGGCTCGCGCAGCTCTCGATGATCGCGGGCGCGATGCTGGAGTCCTTGATGTCGGCGAGCGACTGCGTGGCGAAGATCACCGATACGTTCTTCTTGCGCAGCGTCTTGAGCCACTGGCGAATGCGTGCCGCAAACACCGGGTCGTCGAGGAATAGCCAGGCTTCGTCGAGGATCAGCAGCGTGGGCGCGCCGTCGAAGCGTTCCTCGAAGCGGGCGAACAGGTAGCGCAGCACGGCCAGCACAGCGGCGCGGCTGGCCATCAGCTCCTCCATCTCGAAGCACTGCACGTCGGCCGTGCCCAGCCGGTCGTGGTCGGCGTCCAGCAGCTTGCCGTGCGCGCCGCCGAGCACATAGGGCGCGAGCGCCTGACGCAGCGCGTTGTTCTGCAACAGCACGGAAAACCCCGTCAGCGTGCGCTGTTCCACCGGCGCGCCGGCGAGGCTTTCCAGCGCCGACCAGATGGCCGCCTTCTCGTCGGGGCCGATGGCCGCGCCTTCCTGCACCATCCGGCCTTCCAGCCATTCGGCGGCCCAGGTGCGGTAGCCCTCCTGGTCGATGCGGGCGAGCGGCTGGAACGCGATGCCGCCATCCGTGCCCAGGTCGTAATGCTCGCCGTCCAGGCCCAGGGTCGTAGCGCGCAGTGAGCGGCCCATATCGAACGCGAAGATGCGTGAGCCGCGATAGCGGCGGAACTGCATCGCCAGCGTCGCCAGCAGCACCGACTTGCCCATGCCGGTCGGGCCGGCGATCAGCACATGCCCGACATCGCCGATGTGCGTCACCAAACGGAACGGAGTGGCGCCATCGGTGCGCGTGACGATCAGCGATGGCCCGTCCAGATGCGCATTGCGCTCCGGCCCGGCCCACACCGCCGACACTGGCATCAGGTGCGCGAGGTTCAACGTCGAGACGATGGGCTGGCGCACATTGGCGTAGGCATTGCCCGGAATCGAGGACAGCCAGGCATCGACCGCGTTCAACGTCTCGGGAATGGTGACGAAGCCACGTCCCTGGATGACGCGCTCGATCATGCGCAGCTTCTCGTCGGCCACCGCTGCATCCGCATCCAACACCGCGACCGTCGCGGTGACGTAGCCGAACGCCACCTGATCGCTGCCCATTTCCTGAAGGGCCGCATCGGCATCCGCCGCCTTGTTCGAGGCGTCGGTATCGACCAGCGGAGATTCCTGCTGGAAGATGGTCTCGCGCAGCAGCGCGACGACGTTCTTGCGCTTGGCGAACCACTGGCGGCGCAGGCGGCCCAGCTCCTTTTCCGCCTCGGCCTTGTCCATGCACAGGAAGCGCGTGCTCCAGCGATATGCGAAGCCCAGACGGTTCAGATCGTCCAACAGTCCCGGCCAGGTCGAAGTCGGAAAGCCGCGCACCGATGCCACGCGCAAATGCGCATCGCCCAGCATCGGCGCCAGCCCGCCGGTCAGCGGGCAGTCGGTCAGCAGCGCGTCGAGGTGGAACGGATGTTCCGGCACCGCCACGCGATGGCGCCGTGTGGAAATGGTCGCGTGCAGATAGGTCAGCGTCTCGCTGTCGTCGAGCCAGGCAATCTCCGGCATCACGCCATCGAGCAGGTCGAAGCAGCGATCCGTCTCCGCCAGAAAGGCCGTCAGGCGCTCGTGCCAGTCCACGCCGCGCTGCGGTGTGTTCTCGTAGAGCAGCTTGGCGGCGCGTGCGCGCGATTCCTCCGGCGGCAGATACACCAGCGTCAGGTGATAGCGGCTCTCGAAGTGGCTCTGGTCTTCCTCGAACACCGCGCGGCGTTCCTCGTCCACCAGCCAGGACAGCGGTTCGGGAAAGTCCGAGTGCGGATAGTCGGCAGCGGCCAGCCGTTCGGCTTCCACGAACAAGGCCCAGCCGGAACCCAGGCGACGCAGCGCGTTGTTCAGCCGCGCCGACGTGGCAATCAGCTCGCCCTGCGTCGCGCTGTCCAGGTCCGGCCCGCGAAAGCGCGCCGTCTTCTGGAACGAACCATCCTTGTTGAGCACCACGCCGGGCGCGACCAGCCCGGCCCACGGCAGCCAGTCGGCGAGCAGTGCGGGACGCTGGCGGTATTCGGCGAGGTTCAACATGGCATCGCCCTCACACGTCCAGCAGCGGCTTGTGTTTGATGTGGCGCGCGAACACCTGCATGAACTGCGGATCGACGCGCGCGCCCCACACCGCCAGCGAATGGCCGACAAGCCACATCACCAGGCCCGGAATCCACAGTTGCAGGCCCAGACCCACGGCAGCGGCCAGCGTGCCGTTGGCAATGGCCACGGTGCGCGGCGCGCCGCCCAGCAGGAGCGGTTCGGTCAGCGAGCGATGCAGCGGTACTTCAAAGCCGGCGGCGAACTCGTCGGGCGCACTCATACGACGGCCCCGCCGGAGAAGCTGAAGAACGACAGGAAGAACGAGGACGCCGCGAACGCGATGGACAGGCCGAAGACGATCTGGACCAGTTTGCGAAAGCCGCCCGACGTGTCGCCGAAACCCAGCGCCAGGCCAGTGGCGATGATGATGATGACTGCGACGATGCGGGCCACCGGCCCCTGGATCGAGTCGAGGATGGCTTGCAGCGGCCCTTCCCAGGGCATGCTGGAACCGGCGGCGTGCGCCGTGCTGGCCACCAACAGGAACACGACCGCCAGCAGCAGTCCTTGTTGCGCTGGCGCGGTGAGACAGCGCAGGCGCGCAAG
>CBDDRG010000090.1:0-16931 GCA_965232975.1 uncultured bacterium | reverse complement strand
CAGGCACGACATCGGATCCTGAAACACGATGGCGATGTCGTTGCCGCGCATGCGCCGCAGCGCGGCGCGGTCGCACTTCAGCAGATCGGTGCCATCGAAGCGCGCCGTGCCCGTCTCGATGCGGCCGGGCGGCTCCGGGATCAGTCGCAGCAGGCTGTAACAGGCCACCGACTTGCCGGAGCCGGATTCGCCGACGATGGCCAGCGTCTCGCCGCGATCGACACTGAAGCTGACGTCGTCCACCGCCGTGATGACGCCATTGCGGGTGTGGAAGCGCGTGGTCAGGTGGCGAACATCGAGCAGGCTCATCGTCGGTCCTTGGGATCAATCCTTGGCGGCGCGCACGTCGAGGGCATCGCGCAGGCCATCGCCGAGGAAATTCAGCGCAAACAGCGTGATCGACAGCGTGATGCCGGGGGCCACCAGCAGCCAGGGGTACTCCTCCATGGTGTCCACGCCAGCCGCGATCAGCGAGCCCCAGGAGCTTTGCGGGGGCTGGATGCCGAGGCCGAGAAAGCTCAGAAACGCCTCCAGCAGGATCACGCTCGGAATCGTCAGCGTGGTGTACACGATGACCGGCCCCAGCGTGTTCGGAATCAGGTGGCGCAGGATGATCCGCCAGCGCGACAGGCCCATGGCGACGGCGGCCTCGATGAATTCCTGCTGGCGCAGTGTCTGGACCTGGCCGCGCACGATGCGCGCCAGCGTCAGCCATTCGACCGCGCCGATGACCATGAACAGCAGCAGCATGCTGCGCCCGAAAATCACCATCAGCAGGATGATGAAGATCATGAACGGCAGCGCATAGAGGATGTCCACCAGGCGCATCATCCAGGCGTCGACCCGCCCGCCCGCGAAACCGGCGACCGTGCCGTACAGCACGCCGATCACCAGCGCGACGCCGGTGGCCACGACGCCGACCATCAGCGACACCCGGCTGCCGTACAGGACGCGCGTGAGCAGATCGCGCCCCAGGACGTCGGTGCCGAGCCAGTGCGCCCAGGACGGCGGTGACGCACCGAGCACCAGGTCCTGGCCGTCGTAGCTGTAGGGCGCGATCCAGGGCGTCAGCAGCGCGGCGAGCGCGAGCGCCAGCAGTACCGCGAGGCCAGCCAGCGCCATGCGGTTGCGGCGCAACCGCCGCCAGGCGTCGTGCCACAGGGACACGCCGCGGTCGCCGGCGGGCACCGGGGTCGGTGCGGCAACCGGCGCGCTCACTGGCCGCTACCCCGGTACTGTTCGCGCAGACGCGGGTTCAGCCACACCGCGACGAGGTCGGACAGCAGATTAAAGCCGATGATCAGAAACGCGAAAAACACCGTGGTGCCCATGATCATGGTGTAGTCGCGGTTGAACGCGGCCTGCACATAGAAGCGCCCGAGGCCGGGTATCTGGAACAGCGTCTCGATGATGAAGGAGCCGCTCAGCAACCCCGCAAACGCCGGCCCGAGAAAGGCGACCACCGGAATCAGCCCGCCGCGCAGGCCGTGCTTCAGCACCACCACCCACTCCGGCAGGCCCTTCGCGCGGGCAGTGCGGATGTAGTCCTGCGACAGCACTTCGAGCATGCCGCCGCGCGACAGCCGCGCGATGTAGGCGGTAAGCCCGGCGGCCAGCGTAAAGGATGGCAAAATCTTGTCGCCCGGAATATTGCCCCAGCCCGATACCGGCACCCATTCCAGCCAGATGCCGAACACCAGCACCAGCAGCGGGCCGAGTAGAAACGACGGCAGGCAGATGCCGAACAGCGCCGCCGACATGGGCACATGGTCGAGCGCGGTGTTCTGGCGCAGCGCGGCGACGACGCCGGCCGCGGTGCCGAGCACCATCGCGATCAGCAGCGCATAGAGCGCGAGTTCGGCGGACGCCGGAAAGCCGGCGACGATGAGTTCGGTCACCGAACGGCCCGGATAACGGAACGAGGGCCCGAAATCGCCCTGGGCGAGATCGCCCAGGTAGTGGATGAATTGCAGCGGCACCGGTTCGTCGAGCCGGTAGCGAGCTTCCAGCGCCTTCAACACCTCCGCCGGCACTGCCTTTTCGGCGCTGAAGGGGCCGCCGGGCGCCAGCCGCACCAGAAAGAAGGTGGCGGTGATCACTGCCAGCAGCACCGGGATGGCCTGCAACAGGCGACTGCCGATAAAGCGCCACATCGCCGGCTACTCCTCCAGATACATGTTTTTGTACAGCGCATAGTCGAGGATATTGCCGGGCATCCCCTTCACCGGCAGCGCGACCAGGTGCGCGCTGGTGTAGGTGTACAGCGGAATCAGCGGCAATTCGTCCAGCAGGATGGCCTCGGCGCGGCGAAAGTACGTATAGCGCTGCTCGCGGGTGGCCGCCGCCGGCGCGTCCTTGAGCACCAGGCGGTCGTACTCCGGATTGCTCCAGCCGGTGCGGTTGTTGCCGCCGCCGGTGATCCACAGGTCGAGAAAGGTGTTCGGATCCACGTAATCGCCGATCCAGCCGGCGCGGGAGATCTCGAAGCGGCCGGCGGCCTCGCTGTCGAGATACACCTTCCAGTCCTGGTTGTTCAGCCTGACCTCGATATTGAGGTTGGTCTTCCACATCTGCTGGAGCGCCACGGCGATCTTCTGATGGCCCTCGCTGGTGTTGTACAGAATTTCCGTGGGCGGGAAGCCGTTGCCGTCCGGGTAGCCCGCCGCCGCCAGCAATGCGCGGGCCTTGGCGGGGTCGTAGCGCAGCGGCGATACCGCGGTGTAGCCCAGCGTATCGGGCGGCGTGAAGGTATAGGCCGGCTGCTGGCCGCCCTTGAGCAGGTTGTCCACCAGGCTCTGGCGGTCGATCGCGAGCGCCGGCGCCTGGCGCACGCGCTTGTCGCGCAACTGGGGCACCTTGGTGTTCAGGCGGTAGAAGTAGGTGCCGAGATAGGGCGCGAGCCGCAGAAATTGCGGCTTTGTCGTCTTGTAGAGCGGCACCTTGTCGGTCGGCATGGCGCCGGTGATGTGCAGTTGACCGGCGCGAAACATGCGCTCCTCGGTGGACACGTTCTCGGTCGGATAGAAGCGGATGCCATTGAGCAGCACCCCGGCGGCGTCCCAGTAGTGGGGGTTTTTCGCCACCACCACCACCTTGTTCAGATCCCACTGCGTCAGCATGAAGGGCCCGTTGCCGACGAAATTGCCCGCCCGCGTCCAGCGCGTGCCGCGCTCGCCCGGAGCGCCGAACTTCTCGATCGTCGCCCGGTGGACGGGGAACATGCTGTAGTGGTCGAGCAGTTGCAGAAAGTAGGGCGTGGGATTGGCCAGCGTGACTTTTAACGTGCGCGCATCGACCACCTGCACGCCGACCTGATTGAAATCCTTGAGCTTGCCGGTCGCATAGGCCTCGGCGTTCTTGATCGGGTAGTACATGTAGGCGTATTGGTTGCCGAGTTCCGGTTGCAGCGCGCGCCACCAGGACCAGGCGAAATCCTGCGCCGTCACCGGATCGCCGTTGGACCAGCGCGCGTTGGCGCGCAGATGGAAGACGTATTCCCGGCCGTCGGCGCTGAGCTCCCACTTTTCGGCGACGCCGGGGATGGGTTCGAGGGTTTTCGGATCCTTCAACACCAGCCCTTCGAGCAGCGCGGTGATGATGCGGTTCTCGGGCACGCCGGTGACGATGTGGGGGTCGAGTTCCTGGGCCTCGGTGCCGTTGCCCCAGTACAGCACCTGCTCCCGGTTGCCCTTGGCGACGTTGGTTTCGCGGTCGCCGCAGCCGGCGATCAGCAGCGTCGCGCAGGCCAGCGCGGCGGTCAGGGTGCGCAATCCTTTGCTCATCAACACGACGGCGAGGGCAGCAAACAGCTCAGGCCGCGGCAACGGGAGTCATCACCAGGATGGGGATACGGCGACTGCCCGCGCGCTGCCGGTAGTGGGGAAAGCCCATGTAGGTGGCGAGGGCATAAGCCCAGAAGCGGTCGTATTCGGCGCCCTCGGCCTCGGCGGCCACGCAATCGTTGACCCTGCCATCGAGGGTGCAGCGTGCGCGCGGGTGGGCGCGCAGGTTGAAGTACCAGGCCGGGTGCTGGCCCTGGCCGAAATTGGACGCGACGATGGCGAATGTACCGGGGTTGACTTCGTCCTCGATGCACAACAGCGGAATCGCGCGGACGACGCCGGATCTCGCGCCCTTGGCTTCGACCACGACCACCGACAGCCCGGTCATCAGGCCCGCAAGGGTCGTGCGGCCACCCGACAGCCGAAAGCAGATGCGATCGAGGTGATGCTGGGTGCGGGCGAGAAACCAGGCACCGGCGCGGGTCGAGGCGAGGCGCTGCATGCAGCGCTGCGTGGTTGATAGCGGTTTGCGCGGCATGGCTCAGGCTCGTGCAGAGGGGCGGACAACGGGCCCGATTATAGGGTCAGCGGGTGGCTAAAGGCACGGGCGCGGCACCGCCGAATCATCCACCGGCACGATTTATTCGGCGTGGGCCGCCCGCGATGCACTGAAACCACCGAAGGCGTCGCAGCGCCCCCGATTCAGGAGCGTGGCGCAAATACCGGGCCGTCTTCGTTGATGGTGACGTAATACTTGCGGGCATGTGCCAGCCGATTCCCGCGCGGGGATGCTGTTGGCCATCGCGGCGTCGCGCAAGGCCCGCGACACGCCGGCATTGGCGATCGGGCGGCGGTTCACTTGACGACGATGGTGCGGATATCTTGCAGCGCCTTGGCGTCGGGAGTGCTGGATGGGGGCAGCTTGCTCGGCGGAACACTGATGCCCCGACGGCACGCCGGGCGCTCCGCCAACTGATTTTTCCAGCGCTGGAGACTCGGAAACTCGTCGATGTCCACGCCCGACCAGTTGTGGGTGCGCACCCAGGCCCAGTTCGCAATGTCGGCGATGCTGTATTCCTCGGCCAGGTATTCGCGGTCTTTCAGTTGGCCGTCGAGCACGCCGAACAGGCGTTTCACCTCGTTGTGATAGCGGTCGATGGCAGCCGGGATCTTTTCCTCGAAATAACGGAAGAACACATTGGCCTGACCCATCATGGGGCCGACACCACCCATCTGGAACATCAGCCACTGGATCGCCTGCCAGCGGCGGCGACTGTCTGGCGGCAATAACTTGCCGGTTTGCTCGGCGAGATAGAGCAGAATCGCACCGGATTCGAAAACAGCCAGATCGCCATTGCCGCGATCGACGATGACCGGAATCCGGCCATTGGGATTGAGATGGAGAAACTCGGGGGTTTTTTGCTCGCCCTTGAACAAATCGATGGCGATCACCCGATAGGCTAGCTCGAGTTCTTCGAGGGCGATGGTGACCTTGTGGCCGTTGGGCGTGGCGGCGGTGTAGACATCGATCATGGTGGCGGTCTCCGGAGGCGGGCAAATTGGCGTGGCGACTTTGGCATGGCGACTTGACGTGGCGACAAAGCGGGCGGCCGGTCAGCCGCCGAACTGGAACGCGGACACGCGCGCGCCGAGCACCCGATCGGTGAAAACGCGCTGCCCGCGATCGTTACCGGCGGCGCCGGCGACCACCATCAGCGGCAGCAGATGCTCCGCGCGGGGGTGGGCGGCGCGGGCACCGGGGGCATCGGCCCATTGGGCGAGCCGTTCATCGCGCTCCTTTGGAGCGGCGCTGCAGGTGGCGGTGAGCCAGGCATCAAAACGCTCGTCAGCGCCATCCCGCGGGCCGCCGCGCAGCAGCGCCGCCATGTTGTGATAGCTCATGCCGCTGCCGACGACCAGCACATTCTCGGCACGCAGCGGCTGCAAGGCATGGCCGATGGCGAGATGCTGCGCCGGATCGAGCCCGGCTTGCAGCGACACCTGCACGACCGGGATCCGGGCCTGCGGATAGATCAGCAGAAAGGGGATAAAGACGCCGTGGTCGAGGCCGTGGTGCGGGTCGAGCTGGCAGGACATCCCGGCGTCAGTGAGCAGATGCTGAATGCGTTGCGCGAGCGCGGGCGCGCCCGGCGCCGGATACTGCAATTGATAGGTGTGGGCCGGAAAGCCCTGGTAGTCGTATATCAGGCTGGGCGCGGGGGCGCTGTTGATCGATACCTGAGGCATTTCCCAATGGGCCGAAAACACCACTATGGCCTCGGGTTGCGGGGCAAGCGTGGCGCCGAGTTGCGCCAGCCAGGAACCCATTTTGCGCCAGGTATCGGCGGGGCCCAGCGTCCATTCCATGAAAAAGCAGGGGCCGCCGCCGTGGGGAAGGTAGAGCGTGGGCATCGCGTGCGGGGCATTCATGGCGACGGCTCCGGCTAGTGAGGAGCATTCTCCAGTGTCGGGCGCGCGGTTGTCCAGTACGCCGAAGGATTCCGCGCTGTCCGGAGGGTTACAGCTCCCCGGCTGACCAGCGCAACTGCATGGCGGCGAGGGCGGCGTCATAAACCGCGTTAATGTGGTTGGTCTGGGTTTTGAGGCGGAGCGTCTCCGCGTCAAGCACCTCACTGTTGCGCATCAACCCCTCTCGGTAGTTGTTGCGGCTGACCTTGACGTTTTCCTCGGCCTGGGCGATGGCGCTGTCGGTGACATGGATGCGCTGCCGGGTCTCTTGCTGCATGAGCCAGTAACGGCGAACCTGTAGGCCGATCAATTCAAGTAGACCATCGCGACGTCTGAGCAGTTCGGCCTCGCGGTGAACCAGCGCGCGCTGCATATGGCTGGCGCCGCCGCCATCATAGAGCACCCAGGCCATATCGATACTGGTGACCAGGAAACCGTCTTGCTTCATGGAATCGTTGTCGATGTGTTGATACCCGGTCGATAACCCCACCTTGGGCAAGGTCGCCCCGCCCGCGCCCCTGGCCTGGGCGGCGGTAGAAGCTATTTGTTGCTGGAGCGCAGTCAGTTCCGGACGTTGGCGCACGGCCTTGTCGAGCCAGTCGGCCAGCGGTTGTTCCGTGGCGGGATCGGGGTCAATCGCAGCCAGCACCACTGGCTGCTCCAGTGGCCGCCCGAGCAGTTGGTTATAGGCGGCGTCAGCCAGCTGGCGTTGGTTTTTGACCTGCAGCAACTGTTGGCGAGCATCGGCCAGCATCACGTCGCCGGTGAGTAGATCATTGCGTGCGACCAAACCCTGGCGGTGGGCTCCACTCACATCCTTGTGATGCTGTTCGAGATTGGCGACATAGGCGCTCGCCACCCGCTCGCCCCGTTGGGCTCGCAATACGTTCAGATAGGCTTCGGCCACCGCCATGCGGGTGTTTGAGACCTGGGCGCTCTGGTCGAATTCCGCGGCCAGTGCGCGCGCTTCGGCGGTATCGATAGCGGCCATGGTTTGGCCGCCGTTATAAAGCGGCAGCGTGGCGCCGAGGCCATAGTGGAAGATATCCTTCGCACCGATCTTGTATTCAAAGGGCACGCTCGCCGGTATCCCACCAAAGGTGGTGTCGGCTTGGGACTCGATCTTGGGTGCATGGTCGAGCAGGATATAGCCGGAATTCAGGGTGACCTGTGGCATCCGCAGGGCTTTGGCGACCGCTATCTGCTCCTTTGCCGAGTTCAGGTTCTCCCCGCTGGCGAGAACATCCTGGTTCGCCGCCAACGCCACCGCCCATGCCTGTTCGAGCGACTCCGGAGTCGGTGGCGCCGGCTCGGCGTACGCGTTGATAGTGACGGTAACAAAAGCTGACGCCAACACTGCAAAGCCGGTTGCAAGTTTCATTTTTTTAGTTCTCCACTGGTGGTGACGGCAGTCCCCGGCGGCGCAGGAACTGAAACAGCAGGATGGGAACCACCAGCACGGTCAGGAAGGTGGACACCATGGTGCCGAAAATCAGCGACAGCGCCAAACCGCCGAAAATGGGGTCCGGCACCATGACCGTCGAGGTCAAAATGATCGCCGATGCGGTCAGCAGAATCGGGCGCAGGCGCAGGCTGGTGGCCTTGAGGACCGCCTGCTTCAGGGAACCTTCGCGGGCGCCGTGATCGAGCACGAAGTCGATGATCAGCAGCGAGTTGCGCACCACGATACCGGCGAGCGCGATGAAGCCGATCATCGACGTCGAGGTGATGGCCTGACCGACCAGCCAGTGCCCCGGAATAAGGCCGATCAGGCCCAGCGGAATAGCCGACATCGCGATCAGCGGAATCGCAAACGACTGGTAGTGGGCGACCAGCAGCAGATAGATGAACAGCACGGCGAGCCCGAAGGAGTTGATCATGTCGCCGACCGCATCGAGGAACAGGCGCAGCTCGCCATCCCAGAGAATGTGATAGCCGTTCACCGTGCGCGGCTCGGTGCGGTCGAAATGAAAATCTTCCGACACCACCGGCAGACCGTCGGGGCTGGTCAACGCCTTACTGCGCTGTTTGATATCGAGCACCGCATATAGCATGGGAGAGCTGCCCATCTCGGCAGCGACAAAGACCACGCGCTTGTAATCCTTGCGGAAGATGGTGCGGTCGCCGACAGTTCGGGTGCTCTTGACCACGGCCGACAGTGGTACCTGCCGGCCTTCGCGGTTGGTCAGCGTCAGGTAGGACAGCGTATCCAGATCCACCACTTGCGCGCGCGGCACCGTCAGATAAATGGGGACGGGCTGGCGTTCGCCACTGGCGTGGATGCGGCCGACCTCTTCTCCGCTCAGTACGCGACCGAGCAATTGCGCGGCTTGGGCAGTGCTGACTCCCGCGAGCGCCGCCTTGTCGCGATCGACCTGCATCAGCACGACCGGCAAGATGCGCGGTGTGGAGGTGCGCACCTCGACCACGTCATAGGTGTTGCGGAATTCGTTGGCCACCTGCTCGCCGAGTGCTTCGATCCCATCCAGATCCTCGCCGTAGATCTCCGCCAGCACGGAGGAGCGCACAGGGGGACCGGGCGGATCCTCGGCCAGATAGACGCGGCTGCCGGGGTGGCGCTGCTGGATCGCGAGAATGGGTGCGCGCAACCCTCGCACAATGTCGGTGGAGGTCTGATCGCGCGCGCTCTTATCGGTCAGATTGACGCGGATCTCGGCGACATGGGCGCCCGATTTATCGACCGCGCCGCGCAGCATGCCGTTGAAGTCCACCACGCCGCCCTGGCCGAGCCAGGTCTGGTAATTGGTGATTTCGGCCTGGGTGCGCAGCAGTTCGCCGACGTCGCGGGCGACCTGGTCGGTCGTTTCGAGCGGCGAACCCTCCGGCAGATCAATGGTGATATTGAACGTGTTCTTGCTGTCCCGCGGCATCAGCACAAACGGAATGCCGAGCGGCGACTGCGGGCCGCTGACGCCCGCCGGGCGGAAGAACTGCCACGCCGGTTGCAGGCACGCGAGCAGGATCAAAGCGATCAGCACGCCGAGCGTCAGCACCTGCAAGCTCCGGCTATCCAGGATGGGATCGAGGATGCGGACGTAGAGGCGCGCCAGTCGCCCCTCGTCGCGATGTTTGTGGAGCTGGGCGCCGCCGCGACCGGGTTTGAGCCAGCGATGGGCCGCCCAGGGCGTCACCGAGTACGCGATCAGCAGCGAGAAAAAAATGGCCACCGGCACATTGAACGCGACCGGGTAGAAATACTGGCCGACCACCCCTTGGAGTACCAGCTGGGCGAGAAAGGCGGTCATGATCGAAAAGGTCGCCAGGGTGGTGGCGTTGCCGATCTCGCCGACCGCGTCGATGGTGACCTGGCGCGGATCGCGATCGCCCATGATCTGGTAGTTGCGGTGCACGTTTTCGATAACCACGATGGCGTCGTCCACCAGCAGACCCAGCGCCAGAATCAGCCCGAACAGCGTGACCCGGTTAATGGTGGGGCCGAACAGATAATCGGCGCCCAGCGTCAGCGCCAGGATCAGGGGGATGGCGAGCCCGACGATCAGCGCTTCCCGCCAGCCCAGGCTGACGACGGTGATGACGAAAACCACCAGGATCGCTTCGCCCAGTCGCTCCAGCAAGGTATTGACGGCGTCATTCGCCTTTTCGCCGTCGTTGCGGGTCACCACGACATGGACGCCCGTCGGCACGAAGGCGGCCTTCATCTCGTCGACGATGGCGATCACGTTGTGCGCCATGACCACGGAATTCACGCCGCGCTTTTTGGCCAGCGCCAGCGTCACCGCGGGCATTTCCGGGTTGTGCTGCCGGTCGAAGCGAGGGTCGCCGGGGCCATACGCGAAACGGCTCAGCTTGGTGCGCTCGGTGGTGGGGCCGTCCCGAATGGTGGCGACGTCGCTGAGGTAGATGGGGCGCTGGTTCCAGGTGCCCACCACCAGGCCATTTAGCTCGAAGGCGTGCTCGAAGGGGTTGTTTACGATCACGGTATGCTCCTGATCGTCGTTGACCCAGGTACCGAGACCGGTGGATACATTGGTGGCGCGCAGCACGTCGCGGACGTTGTCCCAGGTCAAATGATAGGCGGCCACCTTGGCCGGATCGAGTTCGACCCGCACCTCGCGGTCGACGCCGCCCTGGATGTAGGCGCGCGATACTTCGTCGATGCCGCGCAGGTGGTCGATCATGCGGTCGCCCAGTTGGCGCAGCGCGAGCTCGTCATACCGGTCTGACGCCAGCGTGATGGTGACGGCGGGCACATTGTCGACGTCCATGGTCTTGAACACGGGCGTCAGCGCGCCGTCTGGCAGCTTGTCCCGATAGCCGTAGATGGCGTCGTACAGCGCGACCAGCGAGTCCTCCTTGTTGGACCCCACCTTGAATTGCACCGCGATCATCGCCGACGAATTGATCGCGGTGGCGTAGACGTGATCGACGCTGATGATCTCCTTGATGACACCCTCGAGGGGTTGCACCAGCAACCGCTCGACTTCGACCGCCGTCGCGCCTGGCATCGCCAGATAGAGGTTCGCGGCCGGCACCACGATCTGCGGGTTTTCCTCGCGAGGCGTGTTCAGGACCGCGAACACGCCGAGCAGGGCACAGGCCAGGATGACCAGACCGGTCATCCGCGAAGTGACGAAGAGCGACGCGAACCACGCCGCCGGGTTGAACCGATTGCCATTGCTCACGGGGTGGCTCCCGCGGCTTCACCGGGATCGGCAACGGACATTCCCGCAGGCGCCGTGCTCGCCGGTTCCGGCCCTGAATCCTCGTCTGCGGGCACCTTCAGCGGGCGCACCAGATCACCCTCCCGCAGACGGGGGTCGCGCTTGGCGACGACTGTCTCGCCTGGGCGCAACCCGGCGACGACCTCGATTTTGTCCGGCCACTCGCGCTGGGTTCGCACCCAGCGAAAACGTGCGCGTTTATCCCCGTCGACGACGAAGACGCCCTTGAGCCCGCCGCGCTCCACCAGCCAGCCGGGCTGAACGACCGGCTGCTGGCGTCCGCCGAGCATGAATTGGGCGCGGCCGAAGACGCCGGGGCGTATCGCAGCGTTGGCGGGGAGCGCGACCTTGACCTCGAATTTGCGCGTTACCGGGTCGCTGGAGGGCACGATACGGGCGACCTGGCCGGTCACCAGCGCGTGTTCGACCTGCACCTCGACGGCGTCGCCGACATTGATCTTGGCCAGGTGGGCATCGGTGACAAAGGTTTCGAACATCAGCAAATCGGGCGATTCAACGGTCAGGATCGGGACGCCGGGTGCGGCCAGATCGCCGGTCTGGCGGTAGCGAGCGACGATCACACCGTCGGTGGGGCTGACGATATCGACATAGCTGCGCTGACCCAAGGCCGTGGTCAGCGCCGCGCGCGCGCCTTTCAACTGCTCTTCGAGGGTGTCCCGCTGTAAGCGCGCCTTGCGCAACTGGACTTCGGCAATGCTGCCGGCATCGAACAGATTCTGGTAGCGCCTGAGATCGGCCTGGGCGTCCGCCAGCAGTGCGCTGCTGGTAGCGACAGCGCTCTGCGCCTGGCGCACGGCGCCCTCGATATCATTGCCGTCGAGCGAGACCAGCAGTTGCCCGGCCTTCACGGTCTCACCTTCGCGCACATGCAGGGTGCGAATGTAGCCGGTCATCTTCGAGGTGACATCGACCCGCTGCTCGGAGACCACGGTGCCGACCGCGTTCCAGGCCACCGGCAGCGCCGTTTCGACGACGGTGGCGACCGGCAGCTCCCAGGTGTTGGGGGTGGGTAGTCGAGGGGGCGATGCTTGGTCACAGCCGTTGAGCAGCAGGGTGGTTAACCACAGGCAGCGGAGCGCGACTGATTGGAAGCGGGTCATGGAATTGCTCGTCGAGTGAGGGCTGGGCGGGGACAGGCGGCAGGGAAGCTCAGGAAAAGTTCAGGAATGCAGTGCCGGCCGCAGCAACTGCATCAGATGTCGCACCAGGGTTTCCGGTTGATCGTGCTCGGCGCGGTGGCCGGGCAGAATCTTGCGCACGGCGGTGGTTTCAAAATGGTAGACGACCAGGCCGATCAGCGAGATTGACAACAGGTGGGGGTCGAAACGCTGGCGAAACCCCTGGTTGAGGTTTTGCAGGATCGTGAACAATTCCTCAAAGGTGCTCTTCACCAGGCGCACGGTGCGGTTGCTGTCGGCATCGAGCAACACCCATTGCAGCAGTTTGCGGAAATCGGTCTCGGCGTGCAGGGTCTCGGCCAGCCAGCGGATCAGCGTTTCGAGCAGCGCCAGGGCGTCGGCGGGCGCCTGCAACATCGCTTTGAACGACGCAATTTTGTCGGCAAAGGCGTAGCGCATGGTCTCCAGGTAGAGCTCCTCCTTGTCCTTGAAATGGTGATAGAGCGCGGCGGGAGAGACGCCGACCGTATCGGCGACATGGCGCATGGACACGCCGTTGAAACCCGCTTGGGCGAACAGCGGAATCGCCAGGCGGAGGATGTCCGATTTTGAATGCTTGCTCAAAGAATCTCCGGTGGGCGCGTCTACGGCTAAAACTAACAGGATGTTGAAAAAGGGCTTTCTGCCCTTTTTCAACCCGGCTCGTCGCGGTACGCGCCCGCGAAGGCCTCCGAAGATCAAGCACCTAGCGTGCTTGATCTTCGTGCAAGCCATCAGTGGCTTGCTTTAGCAGGCCGTTGAAAAGCGTTTTTTAACGGCCTGCTAAACGAACGTTCAGTAATGTTAGGGTGTCACCGGGTGTTGCGCAAGCCATATTTCGGCTGAATGTTTCGACAGAATGTTTCGACGATGTCGGCGGAGTAGGAGTAAAAGGTCAGCCGGTAAACAGCCGGCCCAGCAGCACGGGAATCACCGTCTCCACGCGCAATACGCGCGGGCCGAGGGAGACCGGGGTGCAGCCCGCGGCAATCAGCCGCTCGATTTCATAGGGGATAAAACCGCCTTCCGGGCCGATGACCAGCGTCGTCGCCCGATTCCAATGGGTCGGCGCCGGCTGCGCCGCGCCCGCATGGCCGACCAGGCCGGCGGCACTGGCCGTGAGCGCGGGCAGCTCATCCTCGACAAAGGGCTTGAAGCGCGGCCGCAATGCGACCGCGGGCACGCGGGTATCGACGCCTTGCTCCAGCCCCAGCAGCAGCTGCTCGCGGAGCGCCTGCGGCTGTAGCCACGGGCTCTGCCAATAACTCTTCTCCACCCGGAAACTATTGATTAAAAACAGTTGCTTGACCCCCATTGCAGCGGCGGTCTGGAGGATCCGCCGCAGCATCTTGGGGCGCGGCAGCGCGAGCACCAGCGTCACCGGCAGCGGCGGCGGCGGATCGCGGTCGAGGGTCACCGCGAGTTCCGCGCTGGTGTCCGACAGCGACAATACCTCGCCGCTGCCGAGCTGGCCGTCGATCAGGCCGACTTTGATGCGGTCGCCGATGGCGGGCCTCAACGTCGCCAGCACATGGGCGAGCCGCCGTCCGCCAATGCGGGCGCGACCGGCGGCGGTGAAATCGGCTGGGGCCAGCAATAGCAGGTTCATTGGCCGATCGCCGCCGGCTGCCCAACCTTGCGTTGTGCGTGATAGTCGCGCGCTATATCGATGAATTCGAGCATAAACGGCGATTCTTTATCGGTCGCGCGGATCGCCGCGTGCAGCGTGCCGAACAGGCCCTGCGGAGCCAGCGGACGGGCCGCGAGCCCGCCCTGGCGGGCGTCGTCGAGCACCCAGTCGGGCAATACGGCGACGCCGCGCTGGCTCGCCACCAGCAGCAGGATGATCGCCGTGAGCTCGGACTGGCGCACCGCGGCGGGCTCGACGCCGGCAGGCTGCAAAAATCGGGTAAATACATCCAGGCGCGCACGCGCCACCGGATAGGTGATCAGCGTCTCGCCGGCCAGATCGGCGGGCGCGATGAAATCCCGCGTCCCCAGCGGATGATCGGGCGCGCAGGCGAGCAGCGCCTGGTAGTCGCACAGGCGCTCAAAGGCGAGATCGGCGAGCGCGACGACATCGGAGGTCACCACCAGATCCACTTCGCCGCGCTGCAGCGCCGGGATCGGGTCGAAGCTCACATCCAGACGGATATCGACCTCCACATCGGGCCAGCGCCGGCGGTAGCTGCCGAGCACCGGGCGCAGCCACTCGAAGCAGGCATGGCATTCGATGGCGATGAACAGGCGTCCGGCATGGCCGTCGCTGAGCCGCTTCAACTCCTGTTCGGCGGTCGCGATCTGCGGCAGCAGTTGCTGCGCCAGTGCGACCACCTTGTGGCCGGCCGCGGTCAGCCGCAGCGGCTTGCTGGTGCGCAGGAACAGCGGCACGTCGAAGTGATTTTCCAGCGCCTTGATCTGGTGCGACAGCGCCGACTGGGTCAGGTGCAGGCGCTGTGCGGCGCGGTTCAGACTGCCGGTTTCGTGGATGGCGAGCAGGCAGCGCAGATGGCGTATGTCCAGATACATTATTAAAAATTCTCACAATCAATAGTAATAATATGAAATTGATACCAGATTAGCGCGCTCCCATACTCCCGGCAACCAAACGACAACAGGGAGTCACCACGGCATGGCACAGACCCACATCCTCGGCTTTCCCCGCATCGGCGCGCAGCGCGAACTGAAACAAGCGCTCGAAGGCTACTGGCGCGGCGAGCTTTCCCAGGCCGCACTGGTCGCCCGGGGGCGGGAACTGCGCGCCCGCCATTGGCGCCAGCAGGCGGCCGCCGGGGTCGATTTGTTGCCGGTGGGCGACTTCTCGTTCTACGACCAGATTCTGGATATGTCGGCGCTGCTCGGAGTGGTGCCGGAGCGCTTCGGTGCGGTCGCCGACAGCGTCGATCTGGACACCTGTTTCCGCATGGCGCGGGGCCGCGCGCCCACCGGTGAGCCGGCCGCCGCCGGCGAGATGACCAAGTGGTTCGATACCAACTATCACTACATCGTGCCCGAATTCGCCGTCGATCAGCGCTTTCGTGTCGCCGCCAGTAAATTGTTCGACGAGGTCGCCGAGGCGCAGGCGCTCGGTCACCACATCAAGGTGGTGTTGCCCGGCCCACTCACGTATCTGTGGGTTGGGCGCGCGCAAGCCGAGCATTTCGACAAGCTCAAACTGCTCCCGGCGCTGCTGCCGGTCTACGCCGAGATCCTCGCCCGCCTGCGTGCGCAGGGCGTGGCCTGGGTGCAGCTCGACGAGCCCATTCTGGTGCTCGATCTGCCCACCCCGTGGCGCCAGGCGTTCGCGACCGCCTACGCCGCGCTGCAGGTTCCGGGTATCAAGGTACTGTTGGCCACCTATTTCGGCGGCCTCGGCGACAACCTCGACATCGTCAAGAGGCTGCCGGTCGCCGGTGTTCATATCGATGCCCTGAGCGCTCCGGCCGACGCCCATGCGCTCGCCCACTGTCTGCGCACCGATCAGGTGTTGTCCTGCGGTGTCATCGCCGGACGCAATATCTGGCGCACCGATCTGGATGCAGTGCTCGCGCTGGTGCGGCCGCTGGCCGCAACCCTGGGCGACCGCCTGTGGCTGGCGCCGACCTGTTCGCTGCTGCATGTGCCGGTGGATCTGGATGCCGAAACCGGCCTCGACAGCGAAATCAAATGCTGGCTCGCGTTCGCGGTGCAGAAGCTCGGCGAGCTCGATCTGCTGAAGCGCGCGCTGAACGGCGGCGATGAGGCGGTCGCGGCGCAACTGCAGGGCGCCCGCGATGCCATCGCCAGCCGGCGCGCGTCCGCGCGCATCCATCGCGCCCATATCAAGGCCCGCGCGGCCGCCGTCACCGCCACCATGGCGAGCCGGCAGGCGCCCTTTGCCGAGCGCATCGCGCGCCAGCAACAGTGGCTCGAATTGCCGCTGTTCCCGACCACCACCATCGGCTCGTTTCCGCAGACCGCGGAGATTCGCGCCATTCGCAACGCCTACAAAAAGGGCGCGATCGATACCGCCGCCTACGAGGCTGGCATCGAGACCGAGATCGCCTACGCCATTCGCACCCAGGAAGAACTCGGACTCGATGTGCTGGTGCACGGCGAGGCCGAGCGCAACGACATGGTCGAATACTTTGGCGAACACCTCGATGGCTTTGCCATCACCGGTAATGGCTGGGTGCAGTCCTACGGCTCGCGCTGCGTGAAGCCGCCGATCATCTACGGCGACATCGCGCGGCCGCAGCCGATCACGGTGCGCTGGATCCGGTACGCGCAGACGCTGACCAGCCGCGTGGTCAAGGGCATGCTGACGGGCCCGGTGACGATGCTCAACTGGTCGTTCGTGCGCGACGATCAACCCCGCGCCGAGACTGCGCTACAGCTGGCCCTGGCGTTGCGCGACGAAGTGCTGGATCTCGAGCGCGCCGGTGTGCGCATCATCCAGATCGACGAGGCCGCGCTGCGCGAGGGCCTGCCGCTGCGCGACCGCGACCGCGACGCCTATTTGCAATGGGCGATCCGGGCATTTCGCATCAACGCCGCCGGCGTCGCCGACGACACCCAGATCCACACCCACATGTGCTATTCGAGCCTCAACGACATCATCGCCTGGATCGCGGCGATGGACGCCGACGTCATCACCATCGAAACCTCGCGTTCGGACATGAAGCTGCTGCGCGCGTTCGAGGATTTCGCGTACCCCAATGACAACGGGCCAGGCGTCTACGACATCCATTCGCCAAACGTGCCAGCCCAGAGCGAGATGGTGGCGCTGATCGACAAGGCGCTGCACTACATTCCCGCCC
>CBDDRG010000089.1:0-2672 GCA_965232975.1 uncultured bacterium | reverse complement strand
ATAGCGCTCGCGGGCGGCGAGGATCTCGGCGCGCGCGGCATCGGCATCGCCCCAGCCTTCGATCTTGACCCATTTGCCCTCTTCGAGATCCTTGTAGTTCTCGAAGTAGTGCTCGATTTGCCGTTTGAACAGATCGGGCAGATCCTCCACTTTTTCGACGTGGTTATAGAGCGTCGTCAGTTTCCGGTGGGGCACCACGATCAGTTTGGCATCCGGGCCGCCGTCGTCGGTCATCTTGAGGATGCCGATCGGACGGCTGCGGATAACGGAGCCGGGCACCACCGGGTACGGCGACACCACCAGCGCGTCCAGGGCATCACCATCTTCGGACAGCGTGCCGGGCACATAGCCGTAGTTGACCGGGTAAAACATGGGGGTGGCGACAAAGCGGTCGACGAAGAGCGCATCCGCCTCCTTGTCGATTTCATATTTGATTGGATCATGGTTGGAGGGAATTTCGATCACCACATTCATGTCATCGGGCAAGTCTTTGCCGGCGGGGATCTTGCTGTAGGTCATGGTCGGCCTTCGGTTGGGGTTGGTCGGTTTGGCGGGCTGGTCCGCGCATGGCGGGCCTTGCAGGCGTGGCTGCATGCCCCCTCGGCGCCGATTATAGCGAGCGCTGCCAGCGCTGTCCGCGCCCTTTCCAATCGCCCCTTCCCAATGAAGTTGCTGGTAGCATGGCGGCTCCGTCCCCAGGAGCCGCAGGCGTGGAGCTGATCGACTTTATCCTGCACATCGACCGCCACCTGATCGAATTCATGGCCGCCTATGGCCTGTGGGTGTACGGCCTGCTGTTTGCCATCGTGTTCGTCGAAACCGGCGTCGTGGTGATGCCGCTGCTGCCCGGCGACAGCCTGTTGTTCGCGGCCGGCGCCATCGCCGCCACCGGCGCGCTCGACCCCTGGATACTGAGCGGCCTGCTGTTCAGCGCCGCGGTGCTGGGCGACAACTGCAACTACTTCATCGGCCGGAATATCGGGCAGCGGGCATTCACGCTGCAATCGCGGTGGATCAAACAGCAATACCTGCGCGACACCCAGGCTTTCTTTATCCGGCACGGCGGCAAGACGGTGATCATCGCCCGCTTCATGCCCATCGTGCGCACCTTCACGCCGTTCGTGGCCGGCGTCGGCGCGATGCACTACCCGCGCTTTCTCGGCTTCGATATTGCCGGCGGCATCATCTGGGTCGGCAGTTTCATCTGGCTCGGGTACTTCTTCGGCAGCATGCCGGTGGTCAAGGAGAACTTCACGCTGGCGGTGTTCGCGATCATTTTGCTGAGCGTGCTGCCCGGCCTGATCGCCTGGGCGCGCCGCCAGTTCGCTGCCAAACGGCCGGCGTAGCACCGACGGGACAGCGCCCGAAACCGCGCAACGCATTCACCCATAACAACAATCCGGAGAACCCCATGCGCCTGTCAAAACCCCGCATCAACCCCCTTACCGAAGCCGAGTGGACCACCGCACAACGCAAGGTGCTGGAACCCGTCAAGCGCGACCAGCCCTTTTACAACGTGCTCGGCACCCTGTCCCGCCACTGGCCGGCGACCGAAAAATTCATGGTCTGGGCCTACCATGTCATGGGCGAAACCTCGACGCTGCCGCCGCGCGAGCGGGAAATCGTGATCCTGCGCGTCGGTTGGCTGTGCCAGGCCGAATATGAATGGGGCCAGCACGTCGTGTTCGGCCGCCAGGTGGGCCTGACCGATGCCGAGATCGCGCGCATCAAGCTGGGCGCCGACGCGCCGGGCTGGACGCCCCTCGAAATGGCGCTGCTCAAGGCCACCGACGAGCTGCACCACGACTCATTCATCAGCGACCCGACCTGGGCGGCGCTGAGCCAGCACTACGACGCCCAGCAGTTGATGGACGTGGTGTTCGCGGTCGGCCAGTACCATCTGGTGTCGATGGCGCTGAATACCTTTGGCGTGCAGCTCGACCCGGGCGTGACCGGGTTTTGACGCGGCCAGCGGGGGCGTGGCAGTAACATTTCCGCCCGCCGTGCATCAAAGCGACACCCGCGCCAATCGTCGCCAGGAACGCCCCCATGCTGATCCGAGCCCGCCGCCCGACCGACATCCGGCCCAGCGAAATAACCCCCGAGGGCGTCTACCGGGAGCGTCGGCAATTTCTCGCGACACTCGGCGGGGGTGCGCTGCTGGCCGGGCTGTCGCCGGTGGCCTCTGCACTGCTGGTCGAGGCGGCCGCCGAGGATGGCACGCGCCCGGCCTGGCTGCGCCAGCGGGTGCAACAGCGCGCGGAAGGGAAGCCTTTGGCCGGCGAAGTGGTGACGCCCTATCGGGATGTCACCGGCTACAACAACTTCTACGAGTTCGGCACCGACAAGAGCGACCCCGCCGACCACGCCGGCAAGCTCAAAACCCATCCCTGGAAGGTTGCGGTCGACGGCGAGGTCGGCAGGCCCGGCAGCTACACGCTGGAAGACATCCTCAAGCCCCACCCGCTCGAAGAGCGCATCTACCGCCTGCGCTGCGTGGAGGCCTGGTCGATGGTGGTGCCCTGGGTGGGCTTTCCACTCGCGGACCTGCTCAAGCGGCTGGAGCCGACATCGCAGGCCCGCTTCGTCGCTTTTGAAACCCTCCACGACCCCGCGCAGATGCCGGGACAGGCGTCGCCGTGCACCGGCATCGACTGGCCCTATGTCGAGGG
>CBDDRG010000088.1:0-19131 GCA_965232975.1 uncultured bacterium | reverse complement strand
AAGCAACTGGTCGGCAAAATTGATCACTTCGTCACGCACTACAACAAAGACTGCTCGCCGTTTGTCTGGACCGCCACCGCGGATGCCGTCCTGGCCAAGATCCAAAGACTTACGTCACTTATCACTGGGACAGGACACTAGGACGAGCAACTCACCGCCAGCCCCTGCCCCCAATCCGGGGCGGCACCCGCGTAGCGCGCCATGTCCGGGTGCTCTGCGAAAGGTGTGGCCAGCAGCAGGCGCAGGCGCTCGATCTCGCTGAAATCGCCCGCGTCGCTGGCCTTGCGGATGGCGATTTCGGCCATGTAGTTGCGCAGCACATACTTGGGATTGGTCGCCAGCATCAGGTCTCGCCGCTCGTGCGGCGAGTTCGCTTCCAGCGCCAGCCGCGCGCCATAGCGCACCGACCATTGGTCGAAAGCTGCGCGGTCGGGGAACAGGTCGCGCAGCGCCTCGCGTCCCGCCGCTTCCTCGAAATAACTCAGGCGGCGAAAAAACAGCGCGTAATCGACGCGGTTGCGGGCGAGCAGCGCCAGCAGCTCGTCGATCAGCGCCTCATCCTCGACCAGCGCCCGCGTCAGGCCCAGCTTGCGGCGTTGCAGCGCGCGCAGCGTGGTCAAGAACAAGGGTTCGTACTCCAGCAGGGCGTCCCGCAGCGCCTCGACGGCGACCAGCGAACTGAGCGCGTGGGCGAGCGCGTTGCAGTTCCACAGGCCGATTCGCGGCTGCTGGTCGTAGGCGTAGCGGCCGCTGTCGTCCGAGTGGTTGCAGATATGGCCCGGGTCGTAGACGTCCATAAATCCGTAGGGGCCGTAGTCCAGCGTATCGCCGAGAATCGACATGTTGTCGGTGTTCATGACGCCGTGGCAAAAGCCCACCGCCTGCCATTGCGCGATCAGCCGCGCGGTGGTGTGCACGGCGTGGCGAAACAGTTCGGCATGGCGCTCGGCGCGGTCGCCGAGGGCGGGTAGATAGGTATCGATAACGTGATCGGCGAGCACGCGCACCGCCTCGACGTCCTGGCGATAGTGGAAATATTCAAAGGAGCCGAAGCGGATGTGAGTGCGCGCCAAGCGGATCAGCATCGCGCCCGGCTCGAAGGTCTCGCGGGCGACCGGCTCGTCGCTGCCGACGATGCTGAGTGCGCGGGTGGTGGCGATGCCGAGGCCGTGCAGCGCCTCGCTGCCGAGGTATTCGCGAATCGTCGAGCGCAGCACCGCGCGGCCGTCGGCAAAGCGCGAATAGGGGGTTTTGCCGGCACCCTTGAGGTGGACGTCGCACAGGCCGGCGGGGCCGCGCACCTGGCCGAGCAACAGACCGCGGCCGTCGCCGAGTTGCGCGGTGTAGCCGCCAAACTGGTGGCCGGCGTACACCATCGCCAGCGGCGCGCTGCCGGGCGCCCGCCAGTTGCCGCTCGCCCATGCCAGAAATTGCTCGCCCGCGAGCTGCGCCGGATCCAGATCGAGCAGCGCGGCGGCGTCCGGATTGACGGCCACCAAGTGCGGATGGGCGAAGCCTTGCGGCGTCACCGCCGTGTAGAAATGATCGCCGAGGGCGTGAAAACGGTTGTCGAAAGGGAGCTGGGGCAGGGATTTCACGGCGTCGCACCAAAGCATACGGGTAGCCATTTTAGCCCAGCCGGCCGCGTCGTTGCCGGTGCGGGTGCCGGTGCGGGCGGCCCGCCGGCGTCAGCGCCCGGCGAGCGCGACGTCTATACTGGGTTAGGTTTCCTTTCCGCCTTCAACGAACTGGACATTGACGGACGATGCTGCCGTTCGATTCATACCCCCACCGCGGCCGCGCGCTACTAGGAAAGGTAGCTAGTGGCAATTGCCATCATGGTTACGGCCTAAAGTTCAGGCAAGTTACTGGCCAGACCAAGTGCGCATATTGCGGCCATGATTTCACTGCCAAGGTGCTTGCTTGTGCGGCGTGCAACGGTTTTTTCAATCGCTACAAACCTTCGTCCGATGTGGTGCCGCCCCGGACTCTTGATGAGTTGTTTACTCTGCGCGACCGGATCTTCAAGGAATGCGTAGGACCAATTCTTCGAAAACATGACCAGGAAAGGCACTTCTTTAGCTGTCAGCTGTGGGAGCGCAAGACATCGTGACCCGAGCTAGTAAACCTAACCCTTCCATCGAACGGACACACAACGGCGGGGCAAAATTGCGCGCTCCGTCTGGCGCCGTGCCGCCGTTGTGTGCCGCTCATGTCAAACGTTGGGCGACTCGATCAAAGGTGATGTAGCCATGAAAGTCGGTCCGTTATTTGAAAAACTCAGCGCTCGGATCACCCTCGACAGGGACGAGGGGAACATCGCGTACTTCCATGCGTTGTCCCTGCAGCTAGAGTACGTCACAAAACTCGTCACTACTGGCGTTGTTGCATGTGTAGGGGACGACGCAGATCGGCACAGATATTCGCTCGAGTACACGCTTGTGCGGGCTGATTCCATTGGTGAGTGGGTAGGTGCCCTCAACGGCGCGTTGACTGGCCCATCGGCTCAGTACTTTCTTCCAAAGGCAACGGAGATAACGCGTGACCTAACGGAGCGTGTGGCTGAAGGTGACTGGCGATACAAGGCTGTGCAGCACCTGTCAAAAGTTGCCATGAAGTTTGGAATTGACTCAAGAATTGGACAAAAGATAGCTTTACGTCAATTCTTTGAGATCGGTGCAGCGATCCGGAACCGAACCCGTGGTCACGGTGCGACGACCAGTGATCAGTGCGGTTGTGTATGCCCCCTTCTTGCGGAAGCCGTCGAACTCGTGATTGGTAATCTTAGGCTCTTCACGCAGGACTGGGCATATCTACACCGCAATCTGTCGGGTAAATATAGAATCTCTCCGCTCTTGGGACATTGCTCGGCGCTCGCGTATCTGAAGGGAACGCGCGACGAGCAACTACAGAATGGTGTTTTCATTGATCTAGACGGCCCAATCCCCGTTCGCCTCGTCTTCAGCGATCCAGATTTGCGCGATCTCCTTGTCCCAAATGGGAACTTCAAAGCAAATACCTTTGAAGTGCTGTCATTTATCACCAACGAGGTGGCTCGTAAGGATGGTTCTGCTTGGTCGATTCCTCCGGGTCGTTTACCACAAAGTGAAACAGATGGCAGAACGGCTCTGGACCAGGTAGGTAATACGTTTGCGAATCTTCCTCCGTCACCCGCCGGCCATATTGCAAGGACGAGTTTGGAGTCACAGCTCCGAGAGGAGCTTCTGAAATTCGACCGGCACCCGATTGTGTCATTGACAGGACCCGGAGGTATTGGGAAGACGACCCTTGCCCTTGCCGTGATCGAAGCAATAAGCAAACTAGACTCGGGCCCTTACGATGTAATCCTGTGGATGAGCTCCCGAGACATCGATCTTCTCGAATCTGGGCCGAAGCCCGTTGCTCCTCGTGTAGTGCGGAAGATAGATATCGCGCGAGCGGCGGTTGAGCTCCTTGAGCCATCTGAACGCCTAAGCTCAGGCTTTCAGCCAGAGGCGTACTTTCAAGAATGTCTCGCCAAAGGCGCGACGGGAAAAACATTGTTTGTTCTCGACAACTTCGAGACGCTCGATAGTCCAGCCGATGTGTTCAGCTGGATCGACACTTACGTTCGACTCCCAAACAAGGTTCTTATCACAACGCGATTCAGGGACTTCGTTGGCGACTACCCGATCGAAATCGGTGGGATGACTGACGAGGAGGCGCTTAGCCTCATTGATCAGGAGTCTAAGCGTTTGGGTGTGGCAGCCCTGATAACGTCATCCTATAAGGAAGAGCTGATCAGTGAGTCGGCCGGCCACCCGTACGTAATTAAGATTCTCTTGGGTCAGGTAGCAAGGGAACGGCGAGCGGTCAAGCCGCAGAGAATAGTCGCGAATGCGGATCACCTGCTCACCGCTTTGTTCGAAAGGACGTATGAGAATCTCAGTCCAGCCGGTCAACGTGTGTTCCTTCTGCTGTGCAGTTGGAGAGCGTTTGTGCCAGCAGTTGCAGTAGAGGCTGTGTCTCTTAGACCGGGCAATGAGCGCTTCGACGTGACTGCCGCACTCGCGGAGCTCCGGCGCTTTTCCTTGGTTGAGGAAGTTGCATTGGATACCGAAGCGGAGCAGTTTGTAGGCGTTCCGCTGGCAGCAGCCAGCTATGGACGGCGAAAGTTGGAGGTAAGCCCGTTCAAAGTTGCCGTAGAGGAGGACCGAAAGCTATTGATGGAGTTCGGCGCAGGGAAGCGGGGGGATGCTCGTCGAGGTGTGCTTCCAAGGATTGACCGGCTTGTCAGAACTGCCGCTGCAAGGGCAAGTGAGAATCCCAGCGCCATGGAGGAATTTTCCCCTATTTTGGAATACCTTGCGTCTAGAGTCCCTAAGGTCTACCTGCGACTTGCTGACCTCGTTTTGGAGGTTGGTGGTTTAGAACAGGCTAAAGAGCGCGCGAAGGCATACCTTCGTCGGTTTCTCGAAACCGCCGACACACAAGAAAGAATGGAGGTCTGGCTAAAATTAGCAGACTTATGTCATTCGACTGACGACGCCGTGGGGGAAGTTCACGCTCTGGGTGAGGCCGCACTCCTACCAATGGCTACGCCCGAGACGCTCGGGGTACTCGCAAACCGAATTAACAACAAGATACGTGATCTCAAAGAAAAGGGAGTTGAAGCATCGTGGTCTCCCGAGGTCAATCAGCTAATTGAGCGCGTGGCGTATGCGATGGAACGTCACGTGGCTTCTTTTTCTGCAACCGAATGTTCTCGGTTAGCGTGGCTGTACTTGAACATCGGCAAAGATGATCGAGCGCGAGACATTGCTCGTCTCGGAATCGAGCATGACTCAACCAACGAGCATTGCCTGAATCTAGTCCGGAGACTCGACGCATGACATCAGATGTGGGCCGCCCAACAACCGGTTCCACGGGACGGCGACGCTGGGGGCGCGTCGAACCGAGGGAGGGTAGCCTGTCATGCAATTTGCTGAACTGTTGAACATTCTCGCCACACGCGATGGCTCGGATCTATATCTGTCCACCGGGGCGCTGGCGAGTGTGAAAATTCAGGGCCGGCTGGAGCCGGTCGGCGACCGCCCCCTCGCGCCGGGGGAGGCCAAGGCGATCGCCTACAGCATCATGGATCGGGATCAGATCAGCGAGTTTGAGCGCAAGCCGGAGATGAACCTGGCGATCGTCGAGCCCGGTATCGGCCGTTTCCGCGTCAATATCTTCAAGCAGCGGGGCGACATCGCGCTGGTCATTCGCACCATCAAAACCCAGATTCCCCACTTCGCGGAGCTGGGGTTGCCGCCGAGCCTGACCCAGCTAATCATGGAGAAACGGGGGCTGGTGTTGTTTGTCGGCGCCACCGGGTCGGGCAAATCGACGTCGCTGGCGTCCTTGATCGACTATCGCAACAGCAATGCCGCTGGGCACATCATCACCATCGAGGATCCCATCGAGTTCGTCCACGAGCACAAGCGCAGCATCGTCAACCAGCGCGAGGTGGGCATGGACACCGACAGCTACGAGGACGCGCTGAAAAACACCTTGCGGCAGGCGCCGGATGTCATCCTGATCGGCGAGATTCGCAGCCGCGAGACCATGGAGCACGCCCTCGCGTTCGCCGAAACCGGCCATTTGTGCCTGTCCACGCTGCATGCCAACAACGCCAATCAGGCCCTCGACCGCATCATCAATTTCTTTCCCGCCGACCGCCACAAGCAGTTGTTTCTCGATCTGTCCCTGAACCTGAGAGGCATTATTTCCCAGCGCCTGATTCCCGGCGTCGATGGCCGCCGGCTCGCCGCCTTCGAGATTCTGCTGGGCACCCCCCGGATCTGCGACCTGATCAAGAATGGCAAGGTGGACGAGTTGAAGGACGCGATGGCGAAGGCTGAAAACCAGGGCATGCTCACCTTCGACGCCGCGCTCTACCGGCTCTATCGAGAGGGCAAGATCGCGCTGGAAGAGGCGCTGCGCAATGCCGATTCGCGCAACAATCTACGCCTCAAGATTCAGCTGGCGGCGGCGGACGGCGATACCTCCGCCGCAGCGGAAACGCCGCCGCCGGCGGAATCGGTGGCTATCGATTCCGCCGGCGACAGTCTGGCGCTGGAACCGCTGGCGGCGCAGAGGCCGGGCGATATCCCGCCGCTGCGGCGGTGAGTGCGAGCTGCCGTCAACACCGCGTTAGATATTCGCGGGTGGCGGATGCTTGGCCGTCAGCGCCGGGCCGCCAAACCGGATTCCCGCCCAGCCGTGGCGCATGAAAGTGCGGATATTGGCGTGATCGGTGCCATCCGGGTTGCCGAGCACGTCCTCCCGGTAGTGACGGCCGAAACAGGCCAGGGTTTCCCCTTCGCTCAGTCCCTGCAATTGGCCAAACGCGAAAATGCGGCAGGAGCCCTGATTGGTGCCGGCGGGGTTGGCCACCGCCGCGGCGCCGCGGCCATTGCTGAACGCGGTCGGCCGGTAGTCGTAGTGGGCGTCGATCGCGGCGATCACCTCGGCAAATTCGACCTGCTCCGGGTGATTTTTGATCCGGTCGAGCAGGTGCGCGAGGGCGGTGGGATCCGTCATGCTGGGTTCCATGCGTTGCTGGGCGCGCCACGGGCACTGGTATCAGGCGCGGGGTTGAAAGTGAATCCGCAGGCCCTGCGGACTCATCGTGAACTGCAACTGTTCGCTGACTTGGTCGAGATCGGCGGCGGCCGCGACGACAAAGTGCTGGGCGATCATCACCAGCGCGGTTTTCATCTCCAGCAACGCCAGGCTGCGCCCTGGGCACAGGCGCGGGCCGGAGCCAAAGGGCATGAAGGCGCGCGTGTTGACCTGGCGGCCGCTGGTGGCGGATTTGTCGTCGCTAGCGCGCAGCCAGCGCTCCGGGTTGAAGCGCTTGGCGGCGCTGAAATCGGCCTCGCGCATGGCGATGGCGCGGCTCAAAATGGCCACCAACTCGCCCCTGCGCAGCGCCAGCGGGCCGACGGTCACATCCCGGTTGGCTTCCAGGATATTGATCGGCGCGACCGGCTTCAGGCGCATGGTTTCGTTGATGACGGCGTCGATATACGGAAACTGGCGGGTTTTTTCGAATTCCGTCAGCGGTTGCCCGGCGAGCGCCGCATCCACCTCGGCGCGCAGTCGCTGCTGCACCTCCGGGTATTTCGCCAGGTAGTAGATCACCCAGGCCAGCGAGTTGGCGGTGGTGTCCTCGCCGGCGAGGAGCATGGTCAGCACATTGTCGGTGACTTCCTTCTCGCTGAATTCCTTGCCGGTGGCGCTGCCCGCGCCGCCGTCGGCAAACGCCACCAGCAGCGATTGCAGCAGGTTCTCGGGGTGGTCGCGCAACTCTGGCCGCGCCGCCAACTGGGCGCGACCGGTGGCGAGAAAGCCGGCGATGGTCTCATACACCTTGTGGACGGACTGCTCGACGTCGCGGTCGCGCGCGGTCTTGATATAGCGCCAGTACGGAATCGGCGACAGCAGGCGGCGCTGGATGGTGGGAAAGATTTTGTCCAGGTGCTCCTGGATCACCACGCCCTCCTGTTCGAGCGTGTTCATGTCCTGCCCGAACGCCAGCGACGTGGTCACATCGACGGTAAAGCGCATCAGATCGGCCTGCACATCGAGGCCGCCGCTGGCCTCACCGGTGCGCTGCCAGCGCCGCCGCAGGCGCTCCGCGACCTTGGCCAGGGTGGGGAAAAACTGGCGCAGGTGGCCGGTATCCAGCGACTGCATGATGATCGGGCGCTGCTTGCGCCAGGTGTCGCCCTCGGCCATGAAGATGCCCTTGCTGCTGAGGCCGAGAATGGACACCCGTTCGAGCTGGCTGCTGCGGCGAAAGTCGTCCGGCCGCGCCTTCAACAGTGCATTGGCGATCTCGGCGTCGGCGACCACCACGGTGCGCCCGCGCACGCCGCGAAACGCATACACCGGGCCATACTGCTCCGCCCAGGCCTCCAGCGTCTGGTGAAACGCGCTGCGCTTCAATTGATGGAGGTTGCCGATCAGCGGCAGCCCAGGCGGGCACGGCAGGCTTTCCACACGGGCGCCCACCGCAGGCGCCGGCCGCGGTTCTCGCGCAGGGGCTGCGCCCTTGACCAGCACCCGCTCGCCGTCGATTTTGACCGGATGAGAATGCAGGCAGGTGGCGGGGTCGCCGACTTTCTGACCGGACAGGCAGTCGAACTGCCACTGGTGGGCGCGGCAGATCAGGTTGCCATCCCTGACTTCGCCCTCTGCCAGCAGGGTGCCCTGATGAGGGCAGCGGCCATCGAAGGCGCACACCTCGCCGCTCCGGCTCACCAGCACCAGATCGACACCGCCCAGCGTGACGCCGAGCAGGCCGGTGCGCTGCACATCGGCGCGTAGCGCGACCGGCGTCCAGCCGTCGCCGCTGGCGGTGGCCACCGGGGTGAGCGGGTATCGTTGCGTGGTCATGGGCTCTCCTCAATCGGGGCTGGTTGCCGCCAGGATGCGCTCGAGGTCAGCCTGGGTCTGGGGGCCGACCAGCACCTGCTGGAACTTGCCACGGCGATCGAGCACCAGCGTTTCCGGCAGGCCGGTCGGTGCCGGTAGCCCGAGGTCGGGGCGCGGGTCGCGCAAAAGGGTCGGAAAGGCAATGCCCAGCGCCGCCACCTGGGCGGCCAGGCTGGCGCCGGTCGCGCCGTCAAAATTGACCGAGAGCACCCGCACATCGATCGCGTGCGCCGCCGCAAAGGCGTTCAGTTCCGGCAACTCCTGCCGACAGGGTGCGCACCACTCGGCCCAGTAATTGATGAACACGAACCGCCCCTTAAGCTCCGCTAGCCGGATGTTGCCGCCGCCGAGCACCGGGTAGTCGGGCTCTGCGGCGGGGCAGGCGGTCAGCAGCAGGCCGCTCAGCAGCCAGGCGAGCGCGAAGCGGGTGTTGCGGGCGCGGAAGCGGGCAAAGAGGGTGCTGATCATGCTGTGGTTTTAGCCTGTTCGAGATCGCTCGGCAAGTTGTTCAGGGTGAGGGCGCAGCGCGCGCGAATGTTGGCGCGGCGGTTGGCCCGGTCGATCCAGTTCATGAGTTGCGATCCGGAGTCTGTGGGAACTTGCCTGGCCCCCGGCGGGGGATGGCCTTAAAATGCGGCGGAGCGGTGATTTGGTGGTGGCCATGCCGGCGACCACCAAGTGCAGCTGTCGATACTTTGGGGGGCTGGCCGAGTGGTTACCATCTATCATAACCCGCGCTGTTCCAAGTCCAGGCAGACCCTGGAGCTCCTGCGCGGCCGCGGTATCGAACCGGCCATCGTCCACTACCTGGACGCCCCGCCGGATGCGGCAACCTTGCGCGATCTGCTGGGCAGGCTGGGCTTGTCTGCGCGCCAACTGCTGCGCCGGGGCGAGCCGGCATACCGGGAACTGGGTCTCGCCGACCCGGCAGTGGACGAGGCCGCGCTGGTCGCTGCGATGGTGGCCAACCCGGTGTTGATCGAGCGCCCGATCGTGGTCAGCGGCGGCCGGGCCAAGCTCGGGCGCCCCCCCGAGGCGGTGCTGGACATTCTTTAGTCCCCCAACGTTTCAATGGCCGTTCTCGACTAAACTCGCAGCGTTGGTGCCCGCAGCCACACCCCCAGCAGCGCCTGACGCTTGAGGAAATCCGGATATCAATGGTTAGCGCAACCCCTGAGCGACGTTTGCGGACGGCCTGTCTGGTGAGCTGGACGAGTTATATTCTGCTGCTGGTGAGCCTGTGCGCGGCGGGTCTCGCGGCCGGCACGCCGACGGTGTTGCTGGTGTTCGGCTTGGTGCCGCTGCTGCTGTTCGTGCCGGGCATGATCCGCCGCAGCCACCGCAGTTTCAGCTACCTGTGTTTTGTCGCGCTCCTTTATTTCACGGTGATCGTGACCAATCTGTTCAAGCCCGACCGCTCCTGGCTCGACGCCGTAGCGCTCGCCGCGGTGGTGATCCTGTTCGTTGCCGCCATGCTGTGCAGCCGCTGGTTGCAGCGTCAGCTCCCTTCTCTCGATTCCAAGGAAGTGCCCGTTCATGAGCAAAAGTAAACCCGGATTTATCCGTCGCCTGGGCGCCGGCATCGGGCGCGGCGTGCATTTGCTGGGCGTCGTGGTCAGATCTGTCTTCCTGCTGTTCTTCCTCAGTCTGCTGGTCAGTTTGCTGTTTGATTACGCACCGCCGTTGCCCGCGCGCGCATTTTTGGAGGTGGCGCCGGGCGGTGTCCTGGTCGAGCAACTGTCCTACAGTGAACCCTTTGCCCGCCTGGTGCAGCGGCGGTCGCCCCACGCCTTTGAAACCCTGACCCGCGACCTGGTGGAGGCCATTGACAGTGCCGCCGCCGACCCGCGCATTGCCGGCATGGCCCTTGACCTGGATTACCTGAGCGGTGGCGGCATCGCCAAACTGGCCGAAGTGGGCAGCGCTCTGGAGCGCTTTCGCGCCAGCGGCAAGCCCATTGTCGCCGTCGGTACGGATTACACGCAGGAGCAGTACTACCTGGCCAGCTTCGCCAGTGAAATCCACCTGCACCCCATGGGCGCGGTGAATCTCACCGGTTTTGGCGCCTATCACTCCTACTTCAAGGACGCCCTCGACAAGCTGAAGCTGAATTTTCACATCTTCCGCGTCGGCGATTACAAGGACGCCGTCGAGCCCTTTGTGCGCAACGACATGTCGCCGGCAGCGCGCGCGCAAACCTCGCTGTGGCTGAACGCGCTCTGGGGTTCGTACACGGATCGCATCGAAGCCCAGCGCAAGCTGGCGCCGGGTGCGATCAACGACTATGTCAACAATCTGGACGCCCATTTGAGCGGGGTTGGCGGTGATTCCGCCCGCCTCGCCGTCGAGCGCGGCCTGGTCGACCAGATCAGCAACGATCCTCAAATGCGCGCCCGCCTCGAACAGTTGGCCGGGGTGGATGCGGACACCAAAGAGTATGTCCATGTCACCGTTGACCACTATCTGGAGTACCGCCGTCTCGAACGGCCCGAGGTCGATGCTGAGGACAAGATCGGGGTCATTGTGGCCGCCGGCACCATCGTCGATGGCGAGGCACCGGACGGCAGCATCGGCGGTGAATCGCTGGGCGCGCTGGTGCGCCAGGCCGCAGCGGACGAGACCTTGCGCGCGCTGGTGCTGCGCATCGACAGCCCCGGCGGCAGCGCCGTGGCTGCGGACGTGATTCGTCAGGAAATTGATGTACTCCAGAAGAAAGGGATTCCGGTGGTGGTGTCCATGGGTTCACTGGCGGCCTCGGGCGGCTATTGGATCGCGGCGTCCGCCGACCGGATCTTCGCCGAACCCACCACGCTGACCGGCTCCATCGGGGTCTTTGGCATCGCCCCCACGTTCGAGGAGAGTCTCGCCTACCTGGGCGTTCGCAACGACGGCGTCGGCACCACCGCGATGGCCGATGGCATGCGCGCCGATCGCGCCATGACCCCGCAGATGGAGCGCGTTATCCAGTCCGGGGTCAACCATACCTATCAGCAGTTTATTCAGTTGGTGGCGACCGGTCGCAAGCTGCCGCTGACGGCGGTTGATGCCATCGCGGGGGGGCGGGTGTGGACCGGCGCCAAGGCCAAGGAGCTCGGGCTGGTGGACGAGTTGGGCGGCATGACGGCGGCGGTCGCGACGGCCGCCAAACTGGCCAAGCTCGACAGTTACCAGCTCGAATACATCCGCCGTCCGCTCAGTTTCAACGAGCGCCTGCTGGAGCGATTCGCCCGCGCGGCAGAACGCCAGGGCGCCGGGCGCGTCTTGTCCGGGTTGCTGCCGCCCCTGCTACCGGCCAGTCTCGAACCGCCCTTGCGCGCCCTGGCGGCGCAGCTTGGGGCGGTCGCGGCGCTGACCGACCCGCGCAGCCTGTATCTGCAATGCTTTGAGTGTCGCGCGCCCTGACCCGACTCCGCCCAGCGCTTGATCCGCGCGGTGACAACAGCAACCGTGGTCTGCCGGAGGTGTGGCGAAGAATGCTTGCGTTGACAAATGCTTCGTTGAGAAACGGGCAATGCGCGTGCTGCGTCACATCGGGATCCTGGCGCCGTGGGCAGACAGCTTGACGGGGCGCGAATGCCTCTATAATGACGACCGTTTCTCTACCTCGCGCGACCCGCCATGAAGCATCCCGACCCCTTTGACGTCATCGTCATCGGTGGCGGCCACGCCGGCACCGAAGCCTGTCTGGCCGCCGCCCGCATGGGCTGCCGCACGTTGCTGCTCACCCACAATGTCGAAACCCTCGGCCAGATGTCCTGCAACCCGGCCATCGGTGGTATCGGCAAGAGCCATCTGGTCAAGGAGATCGATGCCCTGGGTGGCGCGATGGCCCGGGCGACGGATCGCGGCGGCATCCAGTTCCGCACCTTGAACGCCCGCAAGGGGCCGGCGGTGCGCGCCACCCGCGCCCAGGCCGACCGCGTGCTGTACCGCGCGGCCGTGCGCGAAATCCTCGAAAACCAGCCCAACCTGGCGATCTTCCAGCAGGCGGTCGACGATCTGATCGTGGCCGGCGGCCGCGTCGTCGGCGTCGTCACCCAGATGGGCCTGCGCTTCTTCGCGCCGACGATAGTCTTGACCACCGGCACCTTTCTCGGCGGCAAGATCCACATCGGCCTCGAAAACCACGCCGGCGGCCGCGCCGGCGACCCGCCCTCGATCGCGTTGGCGGATCGCCTGCGCGAGCTGGCGCTGCCGGTAGGGCGCCTGAAAACCGGCACGCCGCCCCGTATCGACGCCCGCTCGGTGGATTTCAGCGGTCTCGCCGAGCAGTGGGGCGATCAGCCCGAGCCGGTGATGTCCTTCCTCGGCCGCGTCGCCGAGCACCCGCGCCAGACCTGCTGCTGGATCACCCACACCAGCGCCCACACCCACGCCATCATCCGCGCTGGTCTGGATCGCTCGCCGATGTACACCGGCGTCATCGAGGGCACCGGGCCGCGCTACTGCCCGTCCATCGAGGACAAGGTGACGCGCTTCGCCGACAAGACCAGCCATCAGGTGTTCATCGAACCCGAGGGCCTCACCACCCGCGAGCTGTACCCCAACGGCATTTCCACCAGCCTGCCGTTCGATGTGCAGATGGCGTTGGTGCGCTCGATCAAGGGGTTTGAGAACGCCCATATCACGCGCCCCGGCTACGCCATCGAATACGACTTTTTCGATCCCCGCGAGCTGCGCCACTCTCTCGAAACCCGCGCGCTCGGCGGCCTGTTCTTCGCCGGCCAGATCAACGGCACCACCGGCTACGAAGAGGCCGCCGCCCAGGGTCTGCTCGCCGGCGTCAACGCGGCGCTGCAAGTGCGCGGTCGCGAGCCCTGGTGCCCGCGCCGGGATCAGGCCTATATCGGCGTGCTGGTCGACGATCTGGTCACCCTCGGCACCCGCGAGCCCTACCGCATGTTCACCAGCCGCGCCGAGTACCGGCTGCTGCTGCGGGAAGACAATGCCGACCTGCGCCTGACCGAGATCGGCCGCGACCTGGGCCTGGTGGACGATCAGCGCTGGCGGCATTTCGAGGCCAAGCGCGAGGCCATCGCGCGCGAGCGCCAGCGCCTGCGGACGACCTGGGTGCACCCCGACACCGTGGCCGCCGCCAAAATCGCCGCGGCCACCGGCGCACCTTTGACGCGCGAATACAGCCTGTTCGAGCTGCTGAAGCGCCCCGAGCTGGATTATCAAATTCTCGCCGCTATTACCGGCGGTGCGGCGGAGCCGGCCGAAGTCTGCGCGCAGATCGAGATCGACGCCAAATACGCCGGCTATATCGACCGCCAGCAGGGCGACATCGAGCGCCTGCAGCGCCAGGAAAACACCCCTATCCCCGCCGATTTCAACTATCTCGGCGTCAGCGGGCTGTCCAACGAGCTCAAGCAGAAGCTCGGCGCCGCGCGCCCCGAGACGCTGGCGCGGGCGGCGCGGATTCCGGGGGTGACCCCGGCGGCGCTGTCGCTGCTGCTGATTTTTCTGAAGAAACAGAACGGTGGCCGCGAAGCCCCGGGTGAGTTGCCGAGCCAGCCGGGCGACGCCGCGCGCGAGCGGGCCTGAGTGCCGCCGGAGACGCCGGAGACGCCGGAGCGGGTTCTCGAAGCGGGGATCGCCGCGCTCGGGCTGCGCCTCGATGCCGACCAGATCGCCAGCCTGTGGGCCTATCTCGACCTGTTGGAACGCTGGAATCGCGCCTATAACCTGACCGCGATCTCCGCGCGCGCGGACATGGTCGTCCACCACCTCCTCGATAGCCTCAGCATCGCGTCGTTCCTGGAGGGTGATGCCTTTGTCGACGTGGGCACGGGCGCCGGGCTGCCGGGCATTCCGCTCGCGATCGCGTTGCCCCACAAGCGCTTCGTGCTGCTCGACAGCAACGGCAAGAAAACCCGCTTTTTGTTGCAGGTGCGCACTGCGCTGGCGCTGGCGAACGCGCGGGATGAACAGGCCCGCGCCCGCGATCACCGCCCGGCAAGCGGTTACGACGGCGTCATCAGCCGCGCCTTTGCCGCGCTGCCGGCGATGCTCGCCGACTGCGGTCACCTGCTCAAACCCGGCGGCCGCTTCTATGCGATGAAGGGCCGCTATCCGGCGGCGGAGTTGAGGCAGGTGGCGAAACCCTATAATGTCCTCGCCTGCCATCCCCTGCGCGTCCCCGGCCTCGATGGCCAGCGCCACCTGATCGTGCTTGCCAGCTGCGCCTGAAGGAGCCTCCTTGACCCGGATCCTGGCCATCGCCAACCAGAAAGGTGGCGTCGGCAAGACCACCACCAGCGTCAATCTGGCGGCGGCCCTCGCCAGCTACGGCCAGCGCGTGCTGCTGGTCGATCTGGATCCCCAGGGCAACGCCACCATGGGCAGCGGCGAAGAGAAACATCGCCTGCAGGTGTCGGTGTACGAGGTGTTGACGGGTGCGGCGCCCATTGCGGCCGCCATCCGGCGAGCTGCCGGCGGCGACTACGATCTGCTGCCGGCGAACGGCGATCTGACCGCCGCCGAAGTCGAACTGCTGGGCGCCGCCAACAAGGAGCGTCGCCTCGATGCCGCCCTCGCCGAGGTTCGCCACCACTATGACTATGTGCTCATCGACTGCCCGCCGGCGCTCAGTATGTTGACCGTCAATGCGCTCGCCGCCAGCGATGGCGTGATTATCCCCATGCAGTGCGAATACTATGCGCTGGAGGGCCTGTCGGATCTGGTCAACACCATCGCCCGCATCGGCAGGCTGCTCAACCCCAAACTGCGCGTCGAGGGCCTGTTGCGCACCATGTACGACCCGCGCAGCACCCTCACCAATGAAGTCTCCAACCAGCTCCACAAGTACTTTGGCAGCCGCGTGTACCGCACCGTGATCCCGCGCAACGTCCGCCTCGCCGAGGCGCCGAGCCACGGCCAGTCGGTGCTCAGTTACGACCGCTATTCGAAGGGAGCGGTGGCCTATCTGGGGCTCGCCGGCGAAGTGTTGCAGCGCCAGGCCGGCGCGGCTTCGCAGGGGGCGCCCAATGACTAACCGCCGCAAGGGTCTGGGGCGCGGTCTAGATTCATTGCTCGGGCTCGACCGCCGCGCCGAGAACGCAGCGGAGGCGCCGGCTGGCGACGCAGCAGGCGAGCGGGTGCATCAGTTGCCCGTCGAATTTCTGCGCCGCGGCAAGTACCAGCCGCGCCGCGACATGGATCCGGCCGCGCTCGAAGAGCTGGCCGAGTCGATCCGCCAGCAGGGCATCATGCAGCCCATCACGGTGCGCCCGCTCGCCGTCGACAGCTACGAAATCATCGCCGGCGAGCGCCGCTGGCGCGCGGCGCAACTGGCCGGCCTCGCCACCGTGCCGGCGCTGATCCGCGAGGTGCCGGATCAGGTCGTGATCGCCATGGCGCTGATCGAGAACATCCAGCGCGAGGATCTGAATGCCATTGAAGAGGCGCGCGCGCTGACCCGGCTGCAGCAGGAGTTCGGGCTGACGCAGCTGCAGGTCGCCGACGCCGTCGGCAAGCCGCGGGCGACGGTCGCCAATCTGATGCGGCTGACCCTCCTTGAGCATGAGGTTGCCACATTGCTGGAACGCGGCGACCTGGAGATGGGCCACGGCCGCGCCCTGCTTGGCCTGAATGGTGCCCGCCAGATCGAGGCGGCGCGCCTGGTCAGCGGCAAGGGCATGACGGTGCGCCAGACCGAAGCCTTGGTGCGGCAGTGGCAACAGTCGGCTTCAACCGAAGTTGCCCGCCCGCCCGCGCACGACGCGGATGTGCGGCGGCTCGCCGAAGATCTGGCCGAGCGCACCGGCGCCTGTGTCGATATTCGCCAAGGTGCCGGCGGCAAGGGTAAATTGATCTTTCACTACAACAGCCTGGACGAACTCGACGGCATTCTGCGGCGGATCAACTAGCGTGGTTGGCGGCGGCCGGCAATGCGCTTCGGGCGCGCGGCGATGGTTATCTTGTTGCGCCATAGGTGCAACCTGACTATACTGCGCCGCGCTCTAAAGGGGGTGCACCAGTGGCAGGGTCGGAGGATCGCTCGGCAGCGGAGTTTGCCCTCGCGCTGGTGCTGTTGCAGGCTGGTGCCGTCGGTCTGGCGACAGCGGTAGCGGCGCTGTTGGACACCGGTGCGGTGCAGGCCGCGCTCACCGGGGGCTTGATCGGGTTCGCCGCCAATGGCTATTTCACGCTGGTGTCGCTGCGCCCGCTGAGCGCCTCGGGTGCCGCCAGGGCACCCGCCGTGGCGCGCAACTTTTACGCGGCAGCGGTGGGCAAGTACCTCATCGTGATCGTGGGATTGGTGGGCGCCTTCGCCCAGCTGCCGTCGCTGCGCGAAGACCACCATGCCCTGGCCCTGTTGGCGGCGCTGTTGTTGGTTCAGAGCGCCTATTGGGCGACGCCCCTGCTGGTGAAAAAGGGCAGCTAGGTGCAGCGCAACACCCAATTTTTGACCGGAAGCCATTGATGTCGACCGCAACCCAGTCTTCAGGCGAATACATTGCGCACCACCTCACCAACCTGACCTTCGGGCAACATCCGGACGGTACCTGGGGCATCGCCCACTCCACCCAGGAGGCCGCGCAGATGGGTTTCTGGGCGCTCAATCTCGACACCTTGGGTTTTTCCGTCGCCCTCGGCCTGCTGTTCGTGTTCGTCTTCCGTATGGTGGCCAGAAAACCCACGACCGGCGTTCCCACTGGCCTGCAGAACGCCGTCGAGATGGTCATCGAATTCGTCGATGACAACGTCAAGGGCATGTTCCACCACCACAACAAATTGATCGCACCGCTCGCACTGACCATCTTTGTGTGGGTGCTGTTGATGAACATCATGGATCTGGTGCCCATCGACTTTATTCCGGCGCTCGCGCATCTGTTGGGCGCGCCCTACTTCAAGGTGGTGCCCTCCACCGATGTCAATATCACGATGGGCCTGGCGCTCAGCGTGTTCGCGCTGGTGCTCTACTACAGCGTCAAGCAAAAGGGTGTCGGCGGTTTCGCCGCCGAGCTGTCGCTGCACCCGTTTGGCAAATGGGGTCTGCCCGTCAACCTGTTTCTCGAAGTGGTCAACCTGATCGCCAAACCCATCTCCCTCGGCCTGCGGCTGTTCGGCAACCTGTACGCCGGCGAGATGATCTTCATCCTGATCGCGCTGTTGCCGTTCTGGGCGCAGTGGGCGCTGTCGGTGCCCTGGGCGATCTTTCACATCCTCATCATCGTGCTGCAGGCGTTCATTTTCATGGTGCTGACCATCGTCTATCTGGCGATGGCGCACGATCACCATTGATTTACCCCTTCACCCTTTTGTTAAACCAACGTTCGACGATACGACGGGAGCACTAATGGAAACCTCTTTGATCTACCTTGCGGGTGCAATTCTCATGGGCCTGGGCGCAGTCGGCGCCGCCATCGGCGTCGGCATTCTCGGCGGCAAGTTCCTAGAGGGCGGTGCCCGCCAGCCGGAGTTGATCCCGATGTTGCGGACCCAGTTCTTCATCGTCATGGGTCTGGTCGATGCAGTGCCGATGATCGGCGTGGGTATCGGCCTGTTCCTGATCTTTGCCAAAACGGCCGGTTGATACCGCAACCCCAGGGGTCTTGACGTGAATCTCAATGCTACGATCCTCGGTCAGGTCATTTCGTTCGCGATCTTCGTCTGGTTCTGCCTGAAGTTTGTCTGGCCCCCGCTGGTGGCCGCGCTGGAAGAGCGCAAGCGCAAGATCGCCGATGGCCTCGATGCCGCCGACCGCGCCTTGCGCGACCTCGATCTGGCGCAGCACAAGGCGACCGAGCAATTGCGCGAAGCCAAGCAACAGGCCGCACTGCTGATCGAAGAAGCCAGAAAGCGTGCCGGTCAGATCGTCGAGGAGTCCAAGGACAAGGCGCGCGAAGAGGGCGAGCGGCTCATTGTCGCCGCCCGCGCCGAAATCGACCAGGAACTGCACCGGGCCCGCGAAGAGCTGCGCCGCAAGGTGTCGGCGCTGGCGCTCGCTGGTGCCGAGCGCATCCTGGCCCGCACCATCGATGAACAGCTGGGTCGCGATATCGTCGACGACCTCGCCGCTCAACTCTAGGTCCTGAAATCCCATGGCAGAACTGAGTACATTGGCGCGACCCTACGCCAAGGCGGCGTTTGAACACGCGGTCGCGGCGGGCGCCCTGCCGCAATGGTCGGCGATGCTCGACCTGCTGGCCGCTGTGGCCGCCGATGACCGCGTCGCGGGCATGCTGAGCACGCCCAGTCTCACCGCGGCCAGCAAGGCCGCGCGCCTGATCGCGCTGGCCGGCGACGCGCTCAGTACCGGTGGCGCCAATTTCGTCGGCACCCTGGCGGAGAATCGCCGGCTGGCGCTGCTGCCACAGATCGCCGCGCAGTTCGCGCGTCTCAAGGCGAACCTGGAAATGACCGTCGATGTCGAGGTCACCAGCGCCCACGCCATGGATGCCGCCCAGCAGGAGCGGCTGGCGCAGGCGTTGCGGTCGCGCCTCCAGCGGGACGTCCGCATCAGCGTGATGGTCGATAGCAGTCTGCTCGGCGGCGCCGTGATCCGCGCCGGCGACACCATCATCGACGGCTCCGTGCGCGGCCGTCTGGCCAAACTGGCCGAAGCCCTGCAAGCCTGAGCGGCGGCTTGCCGCCGCGGGCTTCAAATCAAACATGCGTTGACAGCAAAAGTTGGATCGAGGAAGCGAGAATGCAGCAACTGAA
>CBDDRG010000087.1:0-8075 GCA_965232975.1 uncultured bacterium | reverse complement strand
GAATACGGCATGATCTGTTCGATGAGTCGCAAGGGTAACTGCTGGGAGAGCCTGCCCCACGGAGTGCTTTGGGCATAATGCGCCGACCGAGAGCTGGTTCAACAGCTTCAAGAATGAGCGAGTGCATGGCTGGCGCTTTGCGACGCGCGAGGATATGACGGCCACGGCCTTCGAGTATATCGAGGTGTTTTACAACCGGAAGCGGCTGCATTCGACGCTCGGCTACAAGTCGCCTGCGCTGTTCTTGCAGGACTGGCTGACGGCGCAACAGATGGAAAAACAGGTAGCATGAACACCGCTCGTTGGAAGACGAAAAACCGAGGGAAGCTCAGAGTAAAGTCGAGCAACCATGATATGCCTCTACGCAGTGAGGGCTAACCCTGATCTGCCCTGCGCTGGCAAGTGTCATCGGCACGATCTGGGTGGCGCCCTTGCCGGCCCGCCGGGGAGCAGCAGGGGCATTGATCCGTGACGCGGTTGGCATGCCGCGTGGCCCCAGTGCGGAGTGGTCAGCGCGATGGGCGCGCCATCCGGCCAGCAATCGCGTGACTCTGGCCCGGATCGCCGCCGGGACGATCCCCCACTTCCGTCACCAGCGCGCTGCGGGGTCCGGCACCTCCGTTCAACCCGACGGCAGTTCCCAATCAACCGGCGTTAGCCCCCGCTGCGCGAGCCACGCGTTCGCCTGCGAGAACGGCTTGCTGCCGAAAAAGCCTCGATGCGCCGACAGCGGCGACGGGTGCGGTGCCTTTAATACCAGATGCCGGCGATTATCGACGCTGCCCGCCTTGCGCTGGGCGTGACTGCCCCAGAGGATGAACACCAGCCCGTCGCGGCGCTCGTTCAGCGCCTGAATCGCGCGATCGGTGAAGGCTTCCCAGCCCTTGCCCTGGTGAGACGCCGCCTGCCCGTGCGCGACGGTGAGCGTGGCATTGAGCAGCAGCACGCCCTGCTCGGCCCAATGGACGAGACTGCCGTGGCGGGCGGGGGCGATGCCGAGATCGGTGTGCAACTCCTGGTAGATGTTGATCAGCGACGGCGGGATCGGAACCCCGGGCGGCACCGAGAAGCACAGCCCCTCGGCCTGGCCCAGGCCGTGGTAGGGATCCTGCCCGAGGATAACCACTTTCACTTGCTCGAAGGGTGTGGTGTTGAATGCCGCGAACCAGCGCTCGCTGGGCGGATAGACGTGCTTGCCGGCGCGTTTCTCGGCCGCCAGAAAGGCGCGTAGCGCCTGCATATAGGGCTGCTCGAACTCGGCGCCGAGCACCGCGAGCCAGGACGGGTGCAGCGCGATTGGGCGGGTGGCGCCCGGTTGTTCGGTCATGCTCGTCTCGCAACGCCGTGCGGGCGGGCTATTCCGCCCGCAGGTGCGGAAACAGCAGCACCTCGCGAATCGACGGCGAATCGGTCAGCAGCATCACCAACCGGTCGATGCCGATGCCCTCACCCGCGGTCGGCGGCAGGCCGTACTCGAGGGCGCGGATGTAGTCGGCGTCGTAGTGCATCGCCTCGTCGTCGCCGGCGTCCTTGGCCTGCGCCTGGGCGACAAAGCGCGCGGCCTGATCCTCGGGGTCGTTGAGCTCGGAAAAGCCGTTGGCGATCTCGCGGCCGCCGACGAACAGCTCGAAGCGATCGCTGACGAAGGGATCGGCATCGCTGCGCCGCGCCAAGGGTGATACCTCGATGGGATAGGCGGTGATAAAGGTCGGTTGCAGCAGGCGGTGCTCGGCGGTTTTCTCGAAGATCTCGATCTGCACCTTGCCCAGACCCCAGCTCTTGTCGAGGGCGATGCCGAGGCCGGTGGCGACGCGGCGCGCGCCCTCGGGGTTGTCGATGTCGCCGAGGGTGAGTTCGGGGTTGCAGTGCAGGATGGCCTCGACCACGGTCATGCGCGCAAAGGGTTTGGCAAAGTCGTACCGGGCGCCCTGGTAACTGACCGCGGTGGTGCCCAGCACGTCGAGACACAGGCTGCGCAGCATGTCCTCGCTCATATCCATCAGGTCGCGGTAGTCGGCGTAGGCTTGGTAGAACTCGAGCATGGTGAATTCGGGGTTGTGGCGAGTCGAGAGGCCCTCGTTGCGAAAGCTGCGGTTGATCTCGTAGACGCGCTCGAAGCCGCCGACCACCAGCCGCTTCAGGTACAGCTCCGGGGCGACGCGCAGGAACATGCGCTGGTCGAGGGCGTGGTGGTGGGTGACGAAGGGCCGGGCGGTCGCGCCGCCCGGGATCGGATGCATCATCGGCGTTTCCACCTCCATGAAATCCCGCGCGTTCAGATATTGGCGCAGGAACTGGATGATTTTTGAACGCAGGATGAAAACCGCGCGGGACTCGGCGTTGACGATCAGATCGACATAGCGCTGGCGGTAGCGCTGCTCCTGATCGGCGAGGCCGTGGAATTTTTCCGGCAGCGGCCGCAGCGCCTTGGTCAACAGCTCGTAGTGCTCCAGATTCACATACAGATCGCCGCGCCCGGAGCGGTGCAAGGCGCCCTCGACCCCCACCAGATCGCCCAGATCCCAGCCGCCCCAGCGCTCGCGCAATACCGCCTGGGTGTCCTTGTCGGCGTAGAGCTGGATGCGCCCGGAGCCGTCCTGCAGCACCATGAAGGGGCCACGCTTGGCGACGATGCGGCCGGCGACGCTGGCGCGCTGATTTAGCGCTTCCAGCTCGTCCTTGGTTTTGCCGCTGAAGTCGCGCGCCAGTGCGCTCGCCAGCTGCCCGCGGCGAAAGCCATTGGGAAAGGCATTGCCGCGCGCGCGGATGGCGTCGAGCTTGGCGCGCCGCTCGGCGATCAGGCGGTTGTCGTCGGCCGCGATCGGGGGCTGGTCGGTCATTCGGAAGGATCCTGTGGCGGGAGGCATCGGCGGGCGGGCACGGCTAAAGCCCCGCTTTCAAACTGGCTTCGATGAAGCGGTCGAGATCGCCATCGAGCACACCCTGGGTGTTGCGGGTTTCGATGCCGGTGCGCAGATCCTTGATGCGGGCATCGTCCAGCACATAGGAGCGGATCTGGCTGCCCCAGCCGATGTCCGACTTGCTGTCCTCGATGGCCTGCATCGCCTGCTTGCGCTTCATCATTTCCAGCTCGTAGAGCTTCGCGCGCAGCATTTTCATGCAGCGGTCGCGGTTCTGGTGCTGCGAGCGCTCGGTCTGGCTCTGCACCACGACGCCGGTGGGCAGGTGGGTCATGCGCATCGCCGAGTCGGTCTTGTTGACGTGCTGGCCGCCAGCGCCGCTGGCGCGATAGGTGTCGACGCGCACCTCGGCCATGTTGATCTCGATGTCGATGTCGTCGTCCACCTCGGGCGATACGAACACTGCCGAAAACGACGTGTGGCGGCGGTTGCCGGCATCGAACGGCGACTTGCGCACCAGGCGGTGGACGCCGGTCTCGGTGCGCAGCCAGCCGTAGGCGTACTCGCCCTCAAAGTGCACGGTGGCGCTCTTGATGCCCGCGACTTCGCCGGGCGAGACCTCGATCAGCTCGGTCTTGAAGCCGCGCGCGGCGCCCCAGCGCAGATACATGCGCAGCAGCATTTCGGCCCAGTCCTGGGCCTCGGTGCCGCCGGAGCCGGCCTGCACATCGAGATAGGCGCCGTTGGGATCCATCTCGCCGGCGAACATGCGGCGGAATTCGAGCAGCTCGAGCTTGCGCGTGAGCTGGCCGATGTCGGCTTCCACTTCGCCGACGGTGGCGCTGTCATCCTCCGTAGCCGCCAGTTCGAGCAGGTCGCGGCAGTCACCGATACCTTGGTCGAGCGCCGCGATGGTGGCCACCACGGCGGTCAGCGCCGCGCGCTCGCGCCCCAGCGCCTGGGCGCGGGCGGGGTCATTCCAGACCCCTGCCTCGCCGAGTTCGAGCTCTACCTCGGCGAGGCGCTCCCGCTTCTGATCGTAGTCAAAGGTACCCCCTGAGCACATCGGTGCGCTGCTGGAGCTCGGTGAGGGTCGTGCGGAGCGGATTGATTTCGAGCATGGAATTGCCACCGGCAGGCTGCCGCCGCAGTGCTGCGGCAAGGCGTGGATTCTACCGAAACCGCCGCCTGTGCTCCATGGCCAGCGTCGGCGACCTTTGCAGGCGCAGGCGTAATAGGTCTAGCATGGCCGCCTGTTCACCGGTTGAGATTCAGCGTGCGCACCTGGCTGCACCGACTCAGCTTTCGATTCTGGCCCGGTACCTGCGTGCTGTGCGGCGACCCGAGTCGGCGTGCGCTCGACCTGTGCCTCGGCTGTGAGGACGATCTGCCCCATCTCGGCCCCCAGTGCGCGCGCTGCGCATTGCCGCTGGCGCCCACCGCCGACGGCGCCATTTGCGGGCAGTGCAGCCGGGAGCCACCCGCCTTCGCTGCGACACTGATTCCGTATCGCTATGCCGCACCGCTCGATCACCTGATCCAGCGCTTCAAGCACCGGGGTGATCTCGCCACCGGGCGGGTGCTGAGCCAATTGCTGGTTCGGCATATTGGCGACGCCCTGCGCCGGCGACCGGACGTCATTGCCCCGATGCCCCTGCACTGGCGGCGCAGCGCCTGGCGGGGTTTCAATCAGGCCGTTGAACTGGGCAGTGAACTGGCGCGTGCGCTCGAACTGCCCTGGGATCCGCGCCTGGTGGCGCGCAGCAAACCGACCCCCGCGCAACAACAACTGGATCGCAGCGCGCGGCGGCGCAACCTGCGGGATGCGTTTGTCGTACAGAACAAGGTTGTTGGGCTGTCCGTGGCCCTGGTGGACGACGTCATGACCACCGGCGCCACCGCCCACGGCATCGCGACCTGCCTGCGCCAGGCCGGCGCGGCAGAAGTCCAGATTTGGGCCCTGGCCCGCACGCCGCTGGCAAAATGACCGGCCCGCATCGATAATGCGCCCATGAACATCAAGGTCAAAGGCTGCGTCGACACGCTGTGGGATGACATCGTCGCCGAAGTGCGCGCGATCGCCGCCGACGAGCCGGTGCTCGCCAGTTTTCTGCACGCGACCATCCTCAATCACCGCGATCTGGGCGCCGCCCTCAGCTTTCACCTCGCCAACAAATTGCACAGTGATGTGACGCCGGCGCTGTTGCTGCGCGAGGTGTTGGCCGATGCCTTCGCCGGTGATGCCGCCATCATCGAGCACGTCGGCTGCGACATCATCGCCACCTACGAGCGCGATTCAGCTTGCCGCGACCTGTCCACCCCGTTTCTGTATTACAAGGGCGTGCATGCACTCGCCGCCTATCGCGTCGCCCACTGGCTGTGGCACCGCGGGCGACGTTCGCTGGCGCTGGTATTGCAAAGCCGCATTTCGCTGGTGTTTGGCGTCGACATTCACCCGGCGGCGCGCATCGGCAAGGGCATCCTGTTCGATCACGCCACCGGCATCGTGATTGGCGAGACGGCGGTGGTGGACGACTGCGTTTCCATGCTGCAGGGCGTCACCCTGGGGGGCACGGGCAAGGAAAGTGGCGATCGCCACCCCAAGATTCACCGCGGCGTGCTGATTGGCCCGGGCGCGACCGTGCTCGGCAACATTCACGTCGGCGAGGGCGCGAAAATCGCGGCGGCCAGTGTCGTGCTCACCGAAGTGCCGCCCCATGCCATAGTCGCCGGCGTCCCCGCCAAGGTGGTCGGTACGACGCGGGAAGCGGGTGATCCGGCGGAAAAAATGGATCAGGGCCTGGAGGGCTGCGGTTGCGACTGACCATCCGGCGCGAGATGGTCGGTCGCAGGCTGGCCGATCATGGGTAGACGATGACGCCGCGGGCATTGCGCCCGGCTTCCAGGTCGGCGAACGCTTGCGGCGCTTCGTCGATACTGTAGGTGTGGGTCACCATGCGGTCCAGATCGAGCTTGCCGTTCTGGTACAGCTTCAGATACTTCGGAAAATCCACGCGGAATTCGGCGCCGCCGTACATCGAGCCTTTGAACGTCTTCGATGTCAGCGGAAACATCAGCGCGTTGAGCTCCAGCTTCTGGGTGACCTTGCCGACCCCAACCACGGTCATGGTGCCGCCGCGCCGGGTGGCCTTCTGGGCCTGATCGACCACCGCCGGGATGCCGATGGCCTCGAAACCGTAGTCGACGCCGATGCCGCCGGTCATCTCCATGATGGTGCGCACGGGGTCATCGGCCGCATTGATCAGATCGGTCGCGCCCAGCTCACCGGCCAGCGCGAGCTTCTCCGCCGACAGATCGACGGCAAAAATCTGCGCCGCACCCGCAATGCGGGCACCCTGGATGATCGACAGGCCGACGCCGCCGGCGCCGAATACCGCGACCGTGCTACCGGGTTTGACCTGCGCGGTTTTGAGCGCCGCCCCGACCCCGGTGGTGACACCGCAGCCGACCAGCGCGGCGGCCTTGAAATCGATGGTCTTGTCGATGGCGACCACACACATGGCCGGCACCACGGCGTATTCGGCCATGTTGCCGAGAAATTGCATCACGAAGAGTTCCTTGCCCCCGAGCCGGACGCGGCTGGTGCCGTCGAGCATCAGGCCGGTGGGCACACTCGCCAGACACAGGTAGGGTTCGCTGCGCAGGCAGTGGTAACAGTCGCCGCACTGGGGCACGAACGACATGGTCACATGGTCGCCGACCTTGACGTTGGTGACGCCCGCGCCCAGGGCTTCGACGATGCCGGCGCCTTCGTGACCGAGAACCATCGGCAATTTGGTCGGGATGGTGCCGTTGATCACCGACAGATCCGAGTGGCAGATACCGGTCGCTTTCATCTTGACCAGGATTTCACCCGCCTTGGGGGCATCCAGGGTCACGGTTTCGACGCTGAATTCGTTCAACGCGTGGGCAACCACAGCCTTCATCGTTTTCATGTTGAGCGCTTCTCCCCTTAGGTGTGGAAATCGTCTGATCCAGCCGGCGCGGAGTCTACACCCGGCCGCCTGGAGGATACAGGTGCTGCAGGCGGGTGAACCTCGGCGCAAATCCTCGACCAGCAGGGGCTTCAAGGCCGCTCCACGCCCTGGGTACAGCCGCCTGCCGGGTGATCCCTGTCCGGCCACAGGGGCCCGGCTTCGCGCCCGGCGTTGTGCTATCCTGCGCCGCTTTCTTTGCGCGGACAGAGGCCCACGTCAACCCATGGCCAGCGAACCCATTTACAAGGTCATCTTCTTCAATCAGGGGCAGGTGTACGAGATCTATGCCCGCCATGTCTATCAGAGTGATTTGATGGGCTTTCTTGAAATCGAAGAGTTCGTGTTTGGCGAACGCTCCCAGCTCATCGTCGATCCCGCCGAGGAACGCCTCAAAAACGAATTCTCGTCGATTACCCGCAGCTTCGTTCCGATGCACTCGATCATTCGCATCGACGAGGTGGAGAAGGAAGGGGCGTGCAAGATCACCGAAGTCAAGGGTGGCAATGTGATGCCCTTTCCCTTCACCACCATTGCCCCCAAAGGCAAGTCCGACTAGCAGAATGTTGAAAAAGGGCTTTCCTGCCCTTTTTCAACATTCTGCTAGTCGCGGTACGCGCCCGCGACGGCCTCCAAAGATCAAGGGCATTGCGGATGCGCCGCTTGCCGCCGCGGGGTCTGCCCGCAGTGGCCTCAGCCCGGCAATTCCACGAACACCCGCCCACCCTCTTCAAAAATTGCGAAGGTGCGCACCGGCGCCGGGCCTTTGCCCAGCGCGATCAGCCGATGCGTCCATTGCGGCAGCGACATGCCGACCACGCCGTTGACCCAATCGAGGCTTCTGCCGGTGCATACGTCGTATTTGGCACCGTGCCAGGGACATTGCAGGGTAGCGCCCTGAATGCTGCCCCGCGCCATCGACCAGCCGAGGTGGGCGCACTTGTTTTCAATCGCGTAAGCGCGGCCCCCCACGCGGGTGAGCAGTACGGCAATGCCGTCGGCCCGCGCGGCCAGGAGTTCGTTTTCCCGCACGTCGGCGGAAGCTGCCACATCAATGCGCGTCATCGGTAACCTCTTATTATCCTAAATCCGGCAGTTACCCTGCCACTGTGAGCCGGTCTGACGGGAGCCACGGCGGCAGCGGGCGAGTAATTTTGGCCACGACGTAGTCCAGGAACGTCTTCCAGCGATCTGTCTGTGGCAACTGCTCCGCAACAGC
>CBDDRG010000086.1:0-3058 GCA_965232975.1 uncultured bacterium | reverse complement strand
GTCGTGTCGTTCGACGGCTTCCGCGTGCTCGACCACCTCAGCCTCTCGGTCGACCGCGGCGAGCTGCGCTTCCTCATCGGCCCCAACGGCGCCGGCAAGACGACCATGATGGACGTCATCACCGGCAAGGTGCAACCCACCACCGGCGATGTCTTTTTCCGCGATACCATCGATCTGACCAAGCACGACGAGGCGGAGATCGCCAACCTCGGCATCGGCCGCAAGTTCCAGAAACCGACCGTGATCGAGAGCCTGAGCGTCGAGGACAACCTGGATCTGGCGCTCGCCGGCAGCCGCCAGGTGCTGCGGACGCTGTTTTACCGGCGTGGCGCGGCCCAGCAGCGGCGCGTGCGCGAGATTCTCGCGCTGGTGGGGCTGGTGGAGCGCAGTAGCGCGCGCGCGGGTGCGCTCTCCCACGGCCAGAAGCAGTGGCTCGAAATCGGCATGTTGATCATCCAGGAACCCGAATTGCTGCTGGTCGATGAGCCCGCCGCCGGCATGACCGACCATGAAACCGAACTCACCGCGAAGCTGCTGCGGGACATCAGCGGCGACCACTCGGTCGTCGTCGTCGAACACGACATGGAATTCATCCGCGCGCTCGACTGCCACGTCACCGTGCTCCACGAGGGCCATCAGCTCGCCGAGGGCACGCTGGCGCAGGTGCAGCAGAACGAGCGCGTCATCGAAGTGTATCTGGGGCGCTGACCGTGCTTGAGATCAAGCAGATCGACCTGTTTTACGGCGCCAGCCAGGCGCTGCGGGGTGTCAGTTTTCAGGCGCGCAAAGGCCAGGTCGCCTGCGTGATGGGCCGCAACGGCGTCGGCAAGACATCGCTGCTGCGGGCGGTGGCCGGCCACCAGGGCATCAGGGCCGGCGCCATTCGCTGGGAGGATCAAGACATCAGCGGCCTGCCCGCCCATGAGCGCGCCCGGCGCGGCATCGCCTATGTGCCCCAGGGCCGCGATGTGTTCTCCCAGCTCACCGTGCTCGAAAACCTGAAGACGGGCTATGCCGTGCTACCGCGCGCGGCGCGGCGCATCGACGACGAGATTTTCGCGCTGTTCCCGGTTTTGAAGGAGATGTTGAAACGCCGTGGCGGCGATCTCTCGGGCGGCCAGCAGCAGCAGCTCGCCACCGCCCGCGCACTGGTCACCAAACCGCGGCTGCTGATCCTCGACGAGCCCACGGAGGGCATCCAGCCGTCGATCATCAAGGACATCCAGCGCGTCATCGCGATGCTGCGCGATCGCGGCGACATGGCCATTCTGCTGGTCGAGCAATATTTCGAGTTCGCCCGCGATCTCGCCGACAACTACATCGTGATGGAGCGCGGCGAGGTGGTATTGGCGGGGCTCGGCGCGGACATGATCGAAGCCGAGGTGCGTCGCTACATTGCGGTGTAGCGGCCGCGGCATCGCCATTCCGTCCGTATACCCATTCTGTCCGTATACAATGGCGCCTGCTCCGGAGGATCGCTCCAGGGCGCCTAGGAGCCTGTCGGACTTGAGACTGTCCTACTGCGGAAAAGCCGACTTTCCCTCGCTACGGACGCTCAAGTCCGACAGGCTCCTAGCCAACGGCGGGCACAGACCCGCCCATGTCCGTTCCGCCACAAGGAGTCATCGATGAAAACCGTTTCTGGTGCGCCCGTCGGGCGTTGGAGCCTGGCTGTGCTCGCGAGCCTGATGCTGGCCGGCGCGCAGGCCGCCGAGCAATTGCACGTCGCGGCGGGGCAGACCCATGTGCTGCCCGAAACCCAGGCCGATATCGTCTTCGACGAGCTGATCCTCGAAGACAACGCGGCGCTGGTGTTGCCCGCCGGGGTGCAACAGTGGCGGATCGATGCCCATCGCGCCAGCATCGGCAGCGGAGTGCGCATTGTCGGCGTCGGCGCGGCTGGCGTTAATGGAGCGAGCGGCACGTCGCCCGGCGGCAGGGCCAAACCCTGTCGCCCGGGCAAGGACGGCGGGGAGGGCGCAGCGGGTGGCCCGGGTGGCGCCGGCGCCACCCTCAGCATGACCCTGGGGATAGTCCGGCTCGGCGATATGGTCATCGATGTAACTGGCGGTGCCGGCGGCGCGGGTGGCGCGGGGGGCGTGGGTCAAGACGGCGGCCTCGCCGACAACTGCGCAGGTGGCAACGGTGGTGACGGCGGCAACGGGGGTGATGGCGGCGATGGCGGCAACGGCGGCAACGTGCGGCTGTTTTACCGGTTTCTGCCCGCCAGCGGCGGTGACACCAACATCGGCAAGCACATCGCCATCGTCGATACTGCTGGCCAGCCGGGCGCCCCGGGGACGGGTGGCAGCGGCGGCAAGGGCGACAAAGGCCACTTCATTGTTCGCCAAACCCTGTCCGGCAATACCCAGTGGGTGCCCGGTGGCAAAGTCGGCCGCGACGGCGAGACCGGTAAACCCGGTCGGCAGGGTGCCAAAGGGCAGGGCGTCATCGAGCGGGATTTGAACCAGCGCATTGATGAACTGCTGCGTCAGCGCGCGCCCGCCACCAGCGCGCCGGTCGCACCGGCGCCGGCCGACAACGGCGAGATACAGCAGCTCAAGCAGATGCTCAAGCAGATGCAGCAGCGCATCGAGACCCTGGAGAAACGCGACTAAACCGAACGGCGCGATGCTCTGAATAAGTCCATCCTGGATTTATTCAGAGCGCGGCAAGCACACCACGCGGTTCCGCTGCCTCGCCGGACGTACGGTCGGCTGGGCAGCCCACTGAGTCGCGTGGGTCGACTGAGAATATCGTCAAACTCAGACGCTCGTCGACAATGGGAGACGCGATGTAGTCGCGGCTTCAGCGACGTGCACGTGCACGCCGACGCGGCAGCCCCGGCCGCCGGCGCACGCGTTCACGGTGGCGCCGGCGATCCGCGGTGGTGGGAGAAAATCAGCACAATTCAAAATCAACCTAAATCCGGCAGTTACCCTGCCACTGTGAGCCGGTCTGACGGGAGCCACGGCGGCAGCGGGCGAGTAATTTTGGCCACGACGTAGTCCAGGAACGTCTTCCAGCGATCTGTCTGTGGCAACTGCTCCGCAACAGC
>CBDDRG010000085.1:0-4662 GCA_965232975.1 uncultured bacterium | reverse complement strand
GCGCTGTTGCTGCGCAGCCTGTTGGGCCCCGATGGCGCGGTGATCGAACCCCTGGTGGCCACCATCGACGGCCTCCTCGGCACTGCTGGGGGCGCCGGCCTGGATATCAGCATCGGCGGCTTGATCGGGTTGTCGCTGCTGGCGGGCCCCAACTCGGGCAACGGCAGCCTGGTCGGCCTTTCACTGCTGAGCGGCGACAACTCCGGCAACAGCGCCCAGGGGCTCGGCATAGGCATTTTGAGCGGCGACAATTCCGGCAATGGCGGGCTGCTCGGTACCGCCGTGCTCAATGGGGACAATTCCGGCAATGGCGGGTTGCTCGGTGTCGCCGCGCTCAATGGCGACAATGCCGGTAACGGCGGATTCGGTGGCATTGCTTTGTTAAACGGTGCCAACGCGGGCAATGCCGACACCCTGGCCGTAGCAGCTTTGAACAATGACAATTCGGGCAATAGCGATCAGGGGATCGCCATCGGCGCCCTTAATGCCGGCAATTCCGGTCAAGGCGGTCTGATCGGCGTGGCCGTTCTCAATGCGCCGCCCACGGAAGAACCGGACGCCAGCTGTGACGGCGTTGCCTGTGGCGAAACGCTCGCGATCGCCGACGAGGACGACCGACCCGATCTGCTGACCCCCAAAGACACGGCACCCGCCACTTGCGCCGACGTCAATTGCACCGAATTGCTGGTCGCCGAAGCCACCAGTTGTCCGGACGGCGACAAGGATGGTGTTTGTGACGCCGACGACGAATGCCCGGATACCCCGCCGAACACCCCCGTACTCGCCAACGGCTGCCACCTCTCCAAAGACCGGGGCCTGGTTCTGCGCGGCGTCAATTTCGAGTTCGACAAGGCCACGTTGACGCCGGAATCTCACGTCATTCTGGACCAGGCCACGGAGCTGCTGAAAGCACAGCCAGACGTGCCGGTTGCCATTGACGGCCACACCGACAGCAAGGGCTCGGACGCCTACAACATGAAGCTGTCCAAATCCCGCGCCCAGGCGGTGCACACCTATTTCATCGCCCATGGCATCGACCCCAAGCGGTTGGTGTTTCGCTATTTCGGGGAACGCCGCCCGATCGCACCCAATACCCATGAAGATGGCACGGACAACCCCGAGGGGCGAGCACTCAACCGGCGTACCGAGTTGAATATTCTCGATCGGGAAGTCGACCAGCAGTGAAGCCAGCGGCCATCGAACCCTGCGCGGACACCGGAAGCCTCGACAGCAGCCCTGGACATCTGTGCGGATCCAGCCGACAGATGGCCGAACGCCGCTGCCAAGCGCAGGCTTTCGCCGCCCCTTCCCGCCAAGCGAGGGCATGCCTCTGCATCCGATTCGACGGCCGCCACCAGGTTACTTCTGCCGCCCGTTAACATCTTCCCAGCACCCACGTTAACCCGTAGCATCGCCGCAACTGCCAGGAGCTGCCCGGGATCAGACGAAAATAGCCGGATCGGAACCGGTTTTATATCAATGCAGCATTATGAGTAAAACCTGCAACCAACCAGCGGAACAGGACCGAACACCATGGCCACAGATCTGCCCCAGGCGCTGCCACCCCAGCTGGAAAGTGCCGACAAAATTGCCGCGTACAGCGCTGCGGCGGAAGCCTACACGGGCACGGTCAATGGGTTTAACCTGCGCGTGACCGGCAGTCACTATCTGTCAAAAGAAGACCTGGACACTATCTTCAAGACAGCGCGAACACCCTCCGAGGCCATTATCCTGATCAACGCCAACACCGCGCGCAGGGGCCATCTGCTGGTCACCACGCTCTATGCATCGCCGGTGCAAAACACCATCAATGTTCACGCGGTACAGGGTTCGGTCGCGGCGCTGAAGGGCCCGGCGGGGATCACGCACTTTTTTTCCGGCCTGGTGGGAGAACCGGATCTCGACGCCGGCGAATTCGACCGCGCCCGCGTGATGGCCAATCTCCGCAGCAGTCGCAGCGGAATGGACTATACGGTGACCACCGAACGCGCCGACCCCAAGCTCGTCACGCTGGTGTTCAACGAGACTCCCGCCAAGGACGCCGACACCACTGATGTAACCCTGCAGTTCGGCAACGAGGGCAGCCGCTTTGTCGGCCGCTATTTCGCCGACGGCGGCCTGGCCCACAATTTCAGCGACGGCACTCGCGTCGCGCTGGGCTATCAAACCGCGCTGCCCGAGCTCGGCGAGTCCGGTGATGGCGAGGATTACGACAGCTACAGTTTCAAGATCGACCGGCCGTTTTCGTTCGGTCTGTACGGGTTGGACGCCAGCCGCTCACAGTACAGCCGTGGCATCGATATCGAAACCATGGTTCAAGGCCCGCCGGGCTCAAACCTGCTGGTCGATCTGCTCGGGCCGGTGGGCTCGCTGCTGTCCGGCCTGCTGGGCGGAAACACGCCCTCCTCGCCGACCCTGATCAGGACCCACATCGACCTCGATGCCGACATCCGGCGCTATGGCCTGAGCGGCGAGCAGGTGCTGGCTGGCGATATCAACTATCGCTTCAGCCTGTTCCAAAGGATCGAACATGTCGATTCACAGATCGAGGTGAGCGACAGCACGGATTCACTGATGCTCCTGGATGAGGTCTATTCAACCGCCGAGATCGGCGCCAAGTACCTGCACGCATCCTATTTGGGTTCAATGCGGCTGGATTGGAGCTTGAAGGGCTCGATCGAGGCCGGCCTGACCGGCGATAAAGGCACCCTCGGCAGCAACGACTCGGCGCCCGGGGTTTCGATCGGCAAGCGCACCAGCGAGTTCATCGCCTTCAAGCCGGCAGCGGAGGCGCGCTGGCGGGTTCTGCCAAACGGGTCATTCGGGCTCATGGTCGCCGGTCAATACGCACAGGATCAACTGCCGGAACAGCAGCAATGGGTATTGGGTGGCATGAATTCCATCGCCGCCTATCTGCCCGGTGTGCTGATCGGCGACACCGGCTATTACGGCAAGACCGATTTCGAGTACATCTGGAAATACAGCGGAGTCGAACTGACCGGTTCGATTTTTGGTGAACACGGCACTGCCCAGTTCGAAGACGCCAGTGGCCCGGACGGATCAGAGCGCTCGATAACCGACGTCGGTGTCCGGCTGAAGGCGAAATTCGGCAAAACCTTCGAAATCCAGGCGGTCAGCGCGCAGTCTCTGTCCGAAGACAATGTCGATCAATCGGTAATCGATCGCACCGAAGCAGACTTCTTTTTCATCGGCAAAGCAGTTTTTTAAGCACCCCGCCCGGCGCAGCCGGATTACGGTGCCAGGATCATCGCGCCATGGGCGACCTTCTCCCTTTTGCGAGAACCTCGCGGCCGGCCAAAACGGCCGGCCGGGGTTTATGCCAGCACGGCGTACACAAATGGGCGATTTGCCAGCACCAGCAATTTGATGTCAAGGCGGGCAAATTGGTCACACTCTACCGGTGCGCGCGCTGTGGCAAGCAAAAAGTCAAACTGCTCTGACTGACCCGGGCGCTTGCGCCAACCACCGCAACCAGTGAGGCGGTCGACATGGCGAGGCCGCGTTTTCCAACTATTCGCCGATGACTTTTCCCGGCTCACCCCACCGCCGGTCGCGCTGGTACGGCGCTGCTGATCCGGACATCGCCGCGCCGGCGAGGGCGCGGACTGGTCGCCCCGACAGTGAGCGCCAGTCCGAACAACAGTGAAAGCGCCAGCTAACGCGCCGCAGCGATTTGTTGCCCGACCGGCACGCCGTCTTCGATCTGGTCCAGATATTCCGACAGGCCGTAGCCGACGTGGCCATTGCATCTGTATTCGGTCATCGCCTCGGTGATGCGGGTGACCAGTTCCCTGCCGTCGTCGGTGACGCGGCGGTTGCGCAGCGGAATCAGCGAGATGACCTTGGCGGTGATGTTGTACTCCGTACCGCTCTCGGTGCGACACCAGGCGCGCATGCCAGTCTGGTAGAAGTTCTCGTCCCAATCGGATTCGACGCGGGCGTCGATGATCAGGTCGTAGCGGCCGTTGGCGAACACCATACCACCGCAGTCGAAGTCGCCATCGCGCGTACCCATGGTCATGATCATGGCGCCGAAATCGCGGCCCAGGCTGATCGGCAACCAGCGATACCAGTGGATGTTCTGCCAGTAGCGCGGTCCCCAGGAGTGGTCGCGCAGGCCCAGGCCGTCGATCTGCCAGGTCTGGTCGCCGACGCGGATGTGGCCGGTCGCGGCGACATGCTGCTCGAAGTGGGCGCGCGCCAACGCGGTCTGGGTGTCGAGCTCGATCGGCGAGCCGTCGGCGTTGAAGTGCTCACCGCCGTACATGGGCGACAGGCCGACGTAGTCGAGGGCGACGTCGCAATCCATCATCGGGTTGTTCTTGAATGCCTGGCCGGGGTTGATCATGTCGTTGGGATTGGCGAGCACAGCGATCTTGCCCTGATAGGTCACCCGCAGGCGCTTGAACGGCTCGATGATCTCGAAGCGCGCACCGCCGGCGCAGTGTTCGGCATTGCTGGTGATGGTGGGGCGGTGGTACATGAAGCCGACCTTGCCGTCGGGCAGATAGACACAGATCGATACCTCGGCATAACCCTCGTTGACCCGGTTGCCGATGCGGAACCAGCCGCCCACCTTCTGCCTGGCGTCGTAGATATTGTAGTAGGCACTTTCGTTGAAATTCGAGACTGGCTCCGCCT
>CBDDRG010000084.1:0-6267 GCA_965232975.1 uncultured bacterium | reverse complement strand
TTTCGGCGCGTCGGCGGTGCTTACCGAGGTGCGGCCCATGCTCGGCGGCCACGCCGGGCTGACCTTCGGCTTCGGTGTGATCGAGGCGGGAGAGCGCAGCGACTACATCATCAAGCTGGCGCCCAAGGGCGTGCGCCGCGAGGGCAACACCGACGTCTATCGCACCGCGCCGCTGCTGCGCACCTTGCACGAGGCCGGACTGCCGGTGCCGGCGGTGCCCTTTGCGGCGCCGGACGAGGACGAATTCGGCGTGCCCTATATCGTCATGACCTGTCTGCCCGGCCGCGAGTTCTTCATCTGGGATCCGCATCCGTCGTTCGACCTGGCCGACGCCAAGGTCGCGCCATTGTGGCGGCAGATGGCGGAGGTGCTGCCCGCCATCCATGCCATCGACTGGCAGCGCAAGCTGCCCACCTGGGAGGCGCCGCGGCCGCTCGCCGAGGAGATCAACCGCTGGGAGAAAATCTATGGCAAGGCGCTGGAGCCCGAGTGGATCCGCCACGCCGACGCGCTGCGCCTGCAATTGCTGAAGACCATGCCCGCAAGCCACGAGCTGGGCATCGTCCACGGCGACTATCAGCCCGGCAACGGCCTGTTCGCCGACGGCAAACTGACTGGCATCATCGACTGGGAGCTGGTGCGCATCGGCGCGGTGCTGATCGATATCGGCTGGCTGATGTTCAGCGCCGACCAGAGCTTCTGGACCGACAACATCAAGCCTGCCGCGCCGGTGTCGCCGGCCGAACTGGCCGACATCTACCAGCGGGGCAGGGGGAGGTCATTCGATGACCTCCACTGGTATCAGGCGCTGGCCGCGTATCAGCTCGGCAGCATCGCCTGCCTGAACATCCGCCTGCACCGCAAGCGCCAGCGCATCGACCCCATGTGGGAGGAGTTCGCCTTTACCGTCGAGCGATTCTTCCAGCAGGGCTTGAAGCTGATCAGTTGAGCGGAGCCGTGCCTGTCGGCGCTATTCGGACGCTGCCCGCCGCGCCGGCCGCAACAGACTGCCATCGAGATCGGCAATGCGGGCGCGACCGCTGAGGATCATCCCCCGTTCCACTTCGCTTCTGAGTAGTTCCAGCACTCGCGCAACACCGGGCTGGCCGCCGGCGGCGAGGCCATACAGATAGGGTCGCCCGATCATGCACGCGGTGGCGCCGCGCGCGAGCGCCTCCAGCACATGGGTGCCGCGGCGCACGCCGCCGTCGAGGATGATTTCGACGCGCCCGCCAACCGCATCCGCCACTTCGGCAATGACGTCGATGGGCGCTGGCACGCCGTCCAGTTGGCGCCCGCCGTGGTTGGAGACAATCACTGCCGTGGCGCCGATGTCGGCGGCGCGGCGCGCGTCCGCCGCCGACAGCATGCCCTTGATCGCGAACGGCCCCTGCCAGCGCGCGATCACGGCCTCGGCGTAGCGCCAGTTCAGCGCGCGATCGAACTGGCCGTTGATGTAGGCGCCGAGCGTACTGACCTGGCTGCTGCCCTCGGCGATGCGGTGCGCGAGATTGGCCATGCCGAGCTTCGGGCTGGTCAGGTAGCGATAACACCAGGCCGGCCGCGCCATGAAGCCGGCAAAGCTCTTCGCCGACAGCTTGGGCGGCACCGTCATGCCGGTGCGCAGATCGCGCTCGCGGTTGCCCTGCACCACCGTGTCCACCGTCAGGCACAGCGCGCTATAGCCTGCCGCGCGGCAGCGATCGATCAGCTCGTGGTTGATGCCAGGGTCGCGCAGCACATACAGCTGAAACATTTTTGGCCCAGGTGTGCAGGCCGCCACGTCCTCAATGGTGGTGGTGGACACCGTGGACAGCGAATACAGCGTGCCGGCCCGATGCGCGGCGCGCGCCACGGCAAGTTCGCCTTCATGGTGAAAGAAGCGCGACATGCCGGTGGGCGCGAGCATGACCGGCCAATCGATGTCGACACCCAGCACCCGCGTGCGCATGTCGATATGGGTGACATCCGCCAGACAGCGCGGCACCAGCTCCCAGTGCGCGAAGGCAGCGGTGTTGTTGTGTTTGCTGTACTCGTCGTCGGCGGCGCCGTCGATATAGTGAAACAGCGGCGCGGGCAGCCGGCGCTGGGCCAGGCGGCGGAAATCGGCGACGTTGAAACAGCGTTGCAGCGCGGTGCGCATGGGTGACAGAACCATCCGGTGGGAAGCCGCGGATTATACAATCCGCCATGCTGTTGTTTTTTGGGTTGGGGCGAGCGCATGAATGAGGTGCCGTTTGTGTCCGAGTAGCGTCCGACAGGCTCCCAGGCCGCGGCCAGGACGTAAATGACACGGATGACCGATCCTGCGGGGCCATGGTAGATTGCCGCCGAGATGCGCTTACTACCACCTCATGCACCTCTTTCACCTCTCATGACGGATTGGCGCCATGGCTGAATTGCAGCATCCCTCCCGTTTGACGCCAACCCTGGTGCACGAGACCTTTGTCGACGGCGCCAATATCTTTGTTGCCGGCGGTTGCGGCCAACCCGACGCCCTGTTGGCGATGGTAGCCGCCGCCGAGCTCACCACTCGGGTGCGTGTCATCGACTGCTCGGTGCCGACCATGACCGCGCTGAATCCGGACGCCATTTCGCGCGCGGCTGTGCTCAACACCGGATTCCTGCTGCCGCCCTACCGCGCCTTCCACGCCCAGGGCCGCGTCGATTTCGTGCCCGCGTATCACTCCGCCCGCTACCGCGCGCTGGCGGATGAATACGCCATCGGCATTGTGCTGATCATGGTCTCGCCGCCCGATGCGGCGGGGCTGTGCAGCGTCGGCCTGCATGCCGACTACGCCGAGGCCATGCTGACAAAGGCCGACGTGGTGATCGCCGAGATCAATGCGCGCATGCCCTACATCGACGATGCGCTCAAAATTCCACTCGCCCGCATTACTTATGCCGTTGACAGCGATCGCGAACTGCTGGAATACGGCGTTGGCGCGGCCTCGGCCACGGATCTCGCGATTGCCGATCACATCAGCGCACTGGTGGAAGACGGCGATTGCCTGCAACTGGGTATCGGCTCGCTGCCGGTGTCCATTCTGGGCAAGTTGGGTGCCAAGAGGGATCTCGGGGTGCACACCGGGTTGCTGACGGAAGCCGTCATGCCCCTGATGGAGACCGGCGCCATCAATGGTCGGCGCAAGAATATCGATACCGGCAAGGTCACCACCGGCATCGTCGCCGGCAGCCGGGCGTTCTACCGCTGGTGTGCGGGCCGCGGCGATCTGCGCCTGCGGCCGGTGAGCTACACCCACGACGCCGGCGTGCTCGCCCAGCTCGAACGCCTGGTCGCCATCAACACCACGCTCGAAATCGACCTGTTCGGCCAGATCAATAGCGAAACCCTGGGTGGTCGGCAGATCGGCGGCGGCGGCGGGCTGGTGGATTTTTTGCGCGGCGCGCGGGCGAGCCGCGGCGGGCGCAGCATCATCGCGCTGAACGCGACGGCCAAGGGCGGCACGCTGTCGAAGATCGTGCCGCTGCTGACGGGTGCGCCGGTGACCGGAGTGCGCAGCGACATCGATTATGTGGTCACCGAATACGGCAGCGCGCGCCTGTCCAATCTCAGCGTCGAACGGCGCGCGGAAGCGTTGATCGCCATCGCCCATCCGGATTTCCGCGCCGAACTGACGGCCAAGTGGCAGGATTTGCTGGCCACCTTCTGCTGACTGGGTGCTATCCGGCGACAAAATAGAAGCGGCTGGCTGCGGGCGCATCTGCTACCATGGGCCCGCCCGCGCGCTCGGGTGCCGCCTGTGGGCGGGGCTGCGGTTTCTAGTCCAAGCCAAGGCTACGCCCGCTAGTGCCAGCCTCGCCCCCGTGTGGAACCCGGTAACTGCCCGCGACCAATCCGCGAGCGTTGCCGCTGCCAGTGTTGTTGGGACGGACTCGATTCCGGCGTCAGCCCCAAGCTTTAATCCCGATGTGATGAGAGGAGTGTGATATGCAAGTTGGTAATTTGATGTTTTTCCAGAACCACCCCTGGTTGCCGATGACGGACGCCGAGGTCTATATCAATGAGCTCCAGGTTGCCGATATGTCCGAGCCCCTGGGTTTTGACTCCATCTGGTGTACCGAGCACCACTTTACCGATTATCTGTTGTCACCCAACATCATCGAATTCCTGGCCTACATGGCTGGCCGCACCAAGAAGCTGAAACTGGGCACCGCCGCGGTGATTCTGCCCTGGCACAAGGATCCGCTGCGCGTGGCAACCGATTTCGCGTTGCTTGACAACCTGTCCCAGGGGCGTGCGCTGGCGGGCTTCGGCCGCGGTCTGGCGCAGATCGAATACGACGGGTTCGGCATCGCCATGGATGAATCCCGCGACCGCATGAACGAAGCGGCGGCGATGATTCTCCAGGGCCTCAACACCGGCTTCATGGAAGGCGACGGCAAGTTCTTCAAACAGGAGCGCCGCGAAATTCGCCCACGCCCGCTGCGGTCGTTTGAGGATCGCACTTACGTCGTGTCCATGTCCCCCGACACCGTGCCCCACGCCGCCAAAATGGGCGGCGCGCTGATGACCTTCGCCATCGGGCCCTGGGAAAAGCGCAAGCCCGACATCGACACCTGGCGCGATCTGTTCGAAAAAGAGTGGAACCGTCCGGCCCCGCCGTCCGTCGCCAACGTCATCGCCTACTGCGACACCGACACCAGCCGCGCCCACGACACCGCCCACAAGTACATGGCCGGCTACTTCCTGACGGCCATGAACCACTACGAGATGAAAGGCGATCACTTCGCCGGCAAGGGCGGCGGTAAATACGACCACTACGCCAACTCAGCGGCGGCCATGCGCGCCATCGGTGACGAGGGCATGGGCAAGATGTTCACCGATTGCCAGGTGTATGGCACCCCGGATCAGATCCTGCAGCAGATCAAGGCGATCGAGGATCTGGTTGGCAACATCGACCTCAACGTCACCTTCAGCTACTCCGGTCTGCCCTACGATCAAGCCAAGAAGAGCATGCAATTGTTCGGCGAGAAAGTGATTCCGGTGCTGAAAAACGATTGGGCGCAAGCCAAGGTCGGTTGAGTCAACTGCATCATTTACCGCACAAAAAGGGCGGCTGGGTAACCAGCCGCCCTTTTTGTTGGGTTTCATTCCCCAAATTCCCGTGCCGCCACGGGTTGTTGCGATGCGTGGCGGCAGTGGTATCAGTCGATGTATTCAAACACCTTGACGACACTGGTGGCGCCGCGGGCATTGGCGGCGGCGATCGCCGCGCGGTTGGCCTCATCGCGGCGCAGCAGGCCCAGCAAATAGACGACGCCACCTTCGGTGACGACCTTGATGCGGCTGGAGGGCACGTTCTTCTCCAGCAGCAGCTTGACCTTGACCCGGGTGGTGAGCAAGCCGTCACTGGCGCGATCCTGGATGGACGAAGAGCCCCTCACCCGCAATTCGTTGTGCACCTGGCGAACTCCGCGCATGCTGCGCGCGGTGGTGCCGGCGAGGGTTCGTAACTCCGCACTCGGCGCCTCGCCGGTCAATAGCACGACCTTGTTGAAAACGGTGACATTGATGTGGGCGAGCTCCAACAGCGGGCTGGCCTTCTTGATGTTGACGCCGATCAAAGTACGCAACTGCAAGTCGTCAATGTCGGTGCCGATGGAGGTGCGCCCGGGATCCGGTGCAATTGGCCGTTCGGTAATCGCATTTAGCGTGCTGGTACAGCCGCTTAGCATCAGTACGCCGCAAGCCAGCAGCGCGGGCCACAGTTTCACCATGAGTCATGTCCTCCAAACAGTTGTTGTTCAATTAATTCACCCAGGGAGAATAAGGCCAATAGTTGGATTTCCAGGGTTAGGGTCTGGTCGTCGTTGGCAATGGGAAGCCCCACGTCGGTGGGCACCAGCGCCGCCGCTAGCGCGCCGTCGTCGGCACCGGTGAGCGCCACCACCCCCATACCGCTGGCGTGGGCGGTGGCGATGGCTGCAAGCAGCGGGGCGGGATGGTTCCCTGCGCCGATTGCCACCAACACGTCGGCGGGGCTCGCCAGCGCGCGCAGTTGGCTGGCGGAATCACCGGTCAGCGCGAGGGCGGGCAGGCTTGGGCGTTCCAGGCGAAACCCTCCCACCAGGTTGTCGGTGAAGATTGTCGCCAGCGGGGCCGCGCGTCCGCTGCCGACGACAAAGATCTTGCCGGTGGCGACCAGGCTGCCGAAAATGAGCCGTGCGGCGTCGACAAGCCCTGGGGCGATGCGCTCGCCGACCGCCATTTTGGCTTCGATGCTGCGGTAAAAGCGCTTGATG
>CBDDRG010000083.1:0-13372 GCA_965232975.1 uncultured bacterium | reverse complement strand
GTGGTGCGTCTGCGCGACGCGCTGGCCGAGGCCCTGACGGCCGAGCAGGTGGCCAGCGCCCAAGCTCAAGCCGTCGCCAAGATGAAGCAACAGCGCGGTGGCCGCGGCACTGCCGAGAATCCGCGCCCTTAGGAGCCTGTCGGGCTTGAGGCAAAACTGACCGAGAAAGCGCGGCGTGCACAGGCGTATGTGAGAGCATCTTGAGGCCGGTTTTAACGCCGCGTTGCGCTCTTCGACGAGACCTTGAACAGGCTCTAACCCGAAATATCCCAGAACACGCCCGCTATCTCGCGCGCGATGACGTTGAACAACAGCGGCTCGGCCTTGGCGAATTCCAACCGCAGGTCGCTGGCGAAGCCGGCGACCTGGGTGTTGTATATCTGCCAGGACGCGGTGTCGGCAACAGGCGCCGGCCTAGCCGCAGGCGTCGTGACCGCCTCCGCCGTTTCCACATACTTCAGCGTCTTGTTGACATCGCGGATCGCCGCCTCGATGCGCCGCCGCGTCGTCTCCGACGCGCTGATCGTCGGTGGCGGGGTGGGCAGGCGCTCGCTGAGCTGCACATTGACGACGATCTCATAGGTGCGGGTTTCGAAGTAGCCGCCCGTCACTGCGCCCGCCAGCGTGCCGACCAGCCCCCCGATACCGGCGTCGCGGACGACATCGTTGCCGGCCGTGGCGGCGGCGACGGCGGCGCCGCCGATCCCCGACGCGACCGCGGTGACCGTGCTCAGATCGGTCACTTCCTTGCCCACATACAGCACGTTGTACAGCAGCACGTAGTGCGCGGACGCCGGATCATCGACCACCTGGTAGCCGCGCTGTGACAGCGAAGCGGCCAACAGCGGGTGCAGATTGGCGTTGGCATTCAGCGCACTGGAGGTGTTGGTGCCGGCCAGATAGACGCGCTTCCTGGTGTCCGGCACGGGCTTGCTGACCGGCGGCAGGAACACGTTGGCGGACATCCGCACCGCCAGATCGATGCCATCGTGCGACAGGCCGCTGGTATCCGGCGGCTTGCTTGCACAGCCGGTCACCAGCGCGAGCGCCGCCATCAGCGCATACGCCCGCCAGCGCCGGCTGACTCGCACGGGGGCACCACAACGAGATGAAATCAGGAATAAGAGACGCTGAGACATGACTACCCTTGCCGTGCCGTCGAACGCGGGAGCCGGGACTGCGGCGCACTGGACGGCGGAACTGCGCAATATACCCAAAACGGGGGCGACCTTTGTACTCGGTTGCAGGCTATGAGTCGAACCATCGCCGGAAATTCCGGTAATAGATGCGGCCCAGCCATCAGGCGATCGAACGGGTCTCGCGACCTCGATCAGTCTCAGGGCAGGGTCACCAGCACACAGCCCGTCGGCGCGCCGCTTTCGATCAGTTCGTGGGCGGCGGCGATCTGCGCCAGCGGGAGCTGCCGCGCGATCCGGTGCCGCAACCGGTTGGCCGCCAGCGCCGCCGTAATGTCCGCGACCGCCGCCCGTTTGGCCGCCGCCGGCATCGCATAGACAAACACCAGATGCAGGCTGAGGTCGCGATACATCAGCGCGTAGAACGGCAGCTGGGGATTGGGCTCGCGCATCGACGCATAGCTCGCGATCTGGCCGCCCATGCGCACCACCTGCAGCGTGAACGGCAGATTGGCGCCGAAATCGCCATCGACGACCTGATCGACACCCTTGCCGTCGGTGCGATCGAGAATTTCGGCGACGCTGGCCACGCTCAAATGCGGCACCACCCAATCGGCGCCCGCGGCCCGGCACTGCTCGCCGCTGGCGGGGTTGCCGGCGGTGGCGATCGCGGTCGCGCCCTTGAGTTTCGCCCACTGGATCGCATAGTGGCCGACGCGCCCGGCGCCACCGGTGATCAGCAGCGTTTTGCCGGCCACCGGGCCCGCGATGGTGACGCTGCGGTGCGCGGTCATCGCCGGAATGCCGAGGCAGGCGCCGATCGCGAGATCGACGCCCGCGGGCAGCGGGATGGCGAGTTCGGCCGGCAGTGCAATGAGCTCGGCGGCGCTGCCCGCCGGGCGCTCGTGCTGGGCGTTGTGAATCCACACCCGCTCGCCGATGCGCGCGTCGGCCACGCCGGCGCCGACCGCTGCGATGATACCGGCGCCGTCGCTATGGGGCGTGATCGGCCCCTGGGCGAGCAGGTCGGGATCATTGCGACCGGCGCGCTTCTTGACATCCGACGGGTTCACCGCCGAATACCGCAGGCGGACCAACACTTCGCCCGGCCCGGGCACCGGGTCCGGCCGCTCGCCAACGATCAGCACCTCGCGGGCTGTGCCAAAGCGTTCGTACCAGGCTGCTTTCATGGGGCGATTCCCGTGGTTCGGTTCATTCGCACCGGCTACTGAGCACCGATTCGCGGCAGCACGTCCGCCACCAGCCGCCGGGTTTGGTCGAGAAGGCCCGCATCGTCGTCCGCCAAGGGCCGCAGAATCAGCTTGGCGATGCCCTCGGCCGCGTAGGCGTGAATGCGGGCCAGAATTTCGTCGGCGCCCACGGCGATCGCGTGAGTCAGATCGCGGCCGGGCACCGCGCGCGCCAGATGGCGCAGTTCGCGCTGGCACACCGCATCGTCGCGGTCGCCGAAATGAAAGAAAAACCCGGCGCCATAGTGATCGGGATCGATGCTGCGGCCGGTCTCGGCGAGTGCCGCGATGATCGCGGTGCGCGCCCGGCCGGCCTCGGTGGGCGATTCGAAGCCCGCCTGCCAGCCGGTGCCAAAGCGCGCGGTGCGGCCGATCGCGGCCGGGCTGGAGCCGCCGATCCACAGCGGCAGCGGCCGCTGTACCGGCAGCGGACAGATAACGGCGTCTTTATATCGGTAGTGGGCGCCCTCCAAGGTCACGGCTTCGCCGCGCCAGAGCCCGGAAATAATGGCCAGCGCCTCGTCGGTGCGCGCGCCGCGGCCGCCGGTGCCGCGCCCGGTCGCCGCCCACTCCGGCGCGACGTCGCTGCCGATGCCAAAGGCCGGCAGCAGCCGGCCGTCGCTGAGAAAGTCGATGGTCGCGCACTGCTTGGCCAGCACCAGCGGATCGCGCAGCGCGACCGACGCCACATTCATGCCGAACTTGAGACGCTTGGTCGCGCCGGCGATGGCGGCGAGCGCCGTCAGACATTCGAGAAAGGGCTCCTTCGACACCAGGCGGTCGGTCTGCCACAGCGAATCGATGCCGCTGGTTTCGCACAGTTCGACCCAGCGCCAAAAATTGGCGACCGCCTGAAAGGGAAAGCGGGCGAGCCCGAGACCGACGCCGATGGCCATGTCAATGCTCCTGTGGAGAGTCGATGTCTCCGCTGAGGAATTCGAGTTTAACCCGCCAGCGCGAACCGGTCGGCGGCAAAGGCGGCGAAGGTCGCCTCGGTGTCCGGCTCGGAGGCACCGGCCAGCGGCGCGATGATCTGGGTGTGGATGCCTGCGGCCATGCCGGCGCGGATGCGCGCGCGGCACTCGTCGGCGGTGCCGATAATCGCGATCTGGTCCACGAGTTCGTCGCTGAGCGCATGCGCCGTTTGGGCCCGGTTTTTGGCGGCCCAGCCTTCAGATACCCCGGCGGCGGCAGCGGCAAAACCCGCCCAGATGAGAAACTGGTTGTACACCGGGGTGGCGTAATAGGGCGCGAAAGCGGCGCGGAACAGGTCGCGGGCGGCGGCCTTGTCGGCGGCTGTATCGGGAACGACCAGCACCATGGCGCGGTTGACGATCTCGATCTCGCGCCAGTCCTTGCCGGCGCGCTCGGCGCCAATACGCACGTGATCCAGCATGCGCGCCAGCGCCGGCGCCGGCCACAGGTTGAAAATGACGCCATCGCCCACCTCGGCCGCGGTTTCGATCATCCGCGGGCGCAGCGCGGCGATGAAGATCGGTGGCGGCTGCTCGATCGCCTCCTGGCGGTAGCCGTGGCTGCGCAGGCCATCGCGGTCAAACGCCGATTTTTCGCCGTTCAGCATGGCGCGCACCAGCAGCGCGGTGTTGCGCACCCGGGCAACTGGCCGGGTCAGCGCCAGCCCATGCCACTGTTCGATGATGGTCTGGCTCGACGCCCCCAGCCCCAGCACGAAGCGGCCGGGCAGCAGTTGCCCCAAGGTGCTGGCGGTGGCGGCGAGCACCGCCGGTGTGCGCGTGTACACCGGGGTGACAGCGACGCCGATGCGCAGCCGCCGGGTTTCGCTGGCAAGCGCGGCCGCCAGCGTCAGCGCGTCGGGCGCGCCGGCATCGGCGAACCAGGCATCGGTGTAGCCTCGCGCCTCGGCTTCGCGCACCCGCGCGAGCGTCGCCGCCACGCGGGGGCCGGCGGGCAGGGTCACGGCAATGCGGCGACTGGGGATCATGGGGCGGCTCCGGTCTGATCTGTGCAGGCCTGATTTTGCGCTGTTTTGACCCAGCCTGTATGCTTGCCCGATAACAGAAATGGGGAGATTTTATGAGCGCCGCGCCTGAATTGACCGCCGTGCGGGCGGGTCACGAGATCGACGAAGCGGCCCTGCTGCGCTACTTGCAAACCCATGTCGAGGGCTTCGCAGGCCCGCTCAGGGTGTTGCAATTCGACGGCGGCCAGAGCAACCCCACCTTCAAGCTGGAGGCGGCTTCCGGCAACTATGTGCTGCGCAAGCAGCCGCCGGGGCAGCTGTTGCCATCGGCCCACCAGGTCGATCGCGAATACCGCATCATGCACGCGCTGCGCGACACCCCGGTGCCGGTGCCGAAAATGTACGCACTGTGCGAAGACCCCAGCGTCATCGGCACCAAATTCTATGTCATGGAGATGGTCGAGGGCCGCATCTTCAAGGAGCCTCTACTGCCCGACATGTCCCCGGCCGACCGCCGCGCCGTCTACCGGGACATCGCCCGCGTGCTCGCCGAACTGCACCGCGTCGACTACAAGGCCATCGGCCTCGAGGATTTCGGCCGCCCCGGCAACTACTACGAGCGCCAGGTCTCGCGCTGGAGCAAGCAGTACCTCGCCGCCCAGCTCGAAAAAATCCCGGCGATGGATGCGCTGCTGGAGTGGGTGCCCAAACACATCCCGCCGTCGGACGAAACCTGCATCGCCCACGGCGACTATCGCATGGGCAACCTGATGATCCACCCGACCGAGCCGCGCCTCGTTGCGGTGCTCGACTGGGAGCTGTCCACGCTCGGTCACCCCTTCGCCGATGTCGGCTATGTGTGCATGGAGTACTACGCCGACTTCTACGGCGAGGTCACGCTGCGCCGGCCCGATCTCGCCGATCTGGGCATTCCATCGGTCGAGGAGTTTGTCGCCGACTACTGCCGCTTCGCCGGCCGCGAGCGCATCGACAACTGGCATTTCTACGTCGTCTACAACCTGTTCCGCTCCGGCGCCATCGTGCAGGGCGTGTACAAGCGCGGGCTGGACGGCAATGCCAGCTCCACCAACGCGCTCGAATACAAGGACGAGTGCCGCAACCGGGTCGGCCGCGCCTGGGCCATCGCGCAGGAGCGGGGCTAGGAGCCTGTCGGACTTGAGACTGTCCTACTGCGGAAAAGCCGAATTTGGTCATATTTTGCGCAAATTTTTGTTGAATAATCCCCATTATTCGCCGCAAATTTGCCCAAAATCTGCCTCAAATCGGACTTTCCCTCGCTACGGACGCTCAAGTCCGACAGGCTCCTAGCGCCCATAAAAATGGCGCCGAGGCACGCGCCCCGGCGCCAGCGGCGCCGCTACCGCACTGGCGTCAGAGAAAAATATCCGCCATCAGCTCGATCACCTGCGGGCTGATATCCCCCAGCAGCAGCGTCGATACCTGGCCCTTGTTGCCGGCATCGCGCCAGCGCTGCGCGCGCTCGCGAATGCGCGCTGCCGGCCCCACCAGATGGGCGGCGTCCACCAGCGCATCGGGCACCGCCGCCGCGGCCGCGTCCTTCTTGCCGGCCAGATACAGATCCTGGATTTTGATCGCCGCTTCTTCATAGCCGAGACGCTTGGCGTAGTCGTTGTAGAAGTTCTTGCTGCGCGCGCCCATGCCGCCGATGTACAGCGCCAGATTGTCCTTGAGCGGCTTCATGCAGGCCTGGATGTCGTCGCCGACGACCACGCGGACAAAGGGCGCGATGTCAAAGTCAGACAGTGCCTTGCCGCCGCCGGCGAGCGCCAGGCCCTTGCTGACGGGTTCGGCAAACACCTGATACTTCTCCGGATCCATCCACACCGGGAAAAAGCCATCGGCGACTTCGGCCGCCGCCTGCACGCCGGCGGGGGTGATGGTCGCGGCGTAGATCGGAATCCGCTGCTCGCAGTGCAGGATGCTTTTCAGCGGCTTGCCGAGACCGGTGGCGCCCGGCCCGGCGTAGGGCAACTGGTACATCTTGCCGTCGAAGGTGACTGGCTCGCGGCGCTCGAAGATCTTGCGCATGATCGCGATGTATTCCTTCAGCCGCGTCACCGGCGCGCCGTAGGGCACGCCGTGCCAGCCCTCGACCACCTGCGGGCCGGACGCGCCCAGGCCGACGATGAAGCGATTGCCCGACAGTTGCGCCAGCGACATCGCCGTCATCGCCGCCATCGCCGGCGAGCGCGCCGGCATCTGCATGATCGCGGTGCCGACCTTGATCCTGCTGGTGTGGGCGAGAATCCAGGTCGCCGTGGTGACGGCGTCGGAGCCGTAGGCCTCCGCCGTCCACACCGACTCATAGCCGAGGCTCTCGGCGAGTTTGATCTGTTCCAGTGGGCTCTTGATGTTGCCGCCAGAATAGCCGGCCATTAAACCGAGTTTCATACGTCCTCCCGAACGGGTGGCGGCGGGGTGCGCCGATCAGTGGTTGTTATGGGGTAACCGGGGCAGCTTAACAAAGGCGTTCGATAGCGAACAGCCAGCGCAGATGCACGCACGGATGCTTCGCGTATGATCTCGCTTGCGCGCGGAGTTCCGGGGCTTGCGCGCCGCGCGGGCAGCGCCGGATTGGCTCAACAGCGGCAGCGTTGATCGAGACCGGACCGCTGCCAATAACTGCGGGAGCAGACCGAAAGTGGACGGGTCAACGGCAGGTACCACCAGTGGCAGAGCGACCGCTGCAAACCCGAGCTGGGCAGCACAGCGGTGATCCGCCTCGAAGACCTGCTGCCGAACGCCGCCGTGCGCGGCGTCCAGCCGGACGCGCTGATTACCGTGGTCGGCGCACAGTGGTTCGGCTCCGAAGCGCTAGAGCTGACCTACAAGACCGCCGCCGGCCGGCTGGGCCAGGAGATCCTCTATCGGCACGACGAGCCGCGTCTCGAACTCGTCGAGTAGGGCCGTCCCTGGAGTTTCGATGGCGATGGCGCGCTGTTTCGCCTGGTGTCCGAAGCCCAGCGCATCCGCCTGGCGCACCTGTTCGACCCGCTGCTGGCGGTGCATACCTCGCTGGTCGATCCGCTGCCGCATCAGATAACGGCCGTCTATGAGCAGATGCTGCCGCGCCAGCCGCTACGGTTTCTGCTGGCCGACGATCCCGGCGCCGGCAAGACCATCATGGCCGGGCTGCTCATCAAGGAATTGATCGCGCGCGGCGATTTGCAGCGTTGCCTGATCGTCTGTCCCGGCAGCCTGGCCGAGCAGTGGCAGGACGAACTCTACCGGCGCTTTCACTTGCCGTTCGAGATTCTCACCAACGACAAGCTCGAAGCCGCGCGCACGGGCAACTGGTTCCTCGAAACCAACCTCGTCATCGCCCGCCTCGACAAGCTCGCGCGCAACGAAGACGTGCAGCACAAGCTGCAAGCGCCCGACTGCGGCTGGGATCTGGTGGTGTGCGACGAAGCGCACAAGATGTCGGCCACCGTGTTCGGCGGCGAGACCAAATACACCAAGCGCTATCGCCTCGGGCAACTGCTGTCGACGCTGACGCGGCACTTCCTGCTCATGTCGGCCACGCCGCACAACGGCAAGGAAGTCGATTTCCAGTTGTTCATGGCGCTGCTGGACGGCGACCGCTTCGAGCGGCGCTTGCGCGATGGCGTGCATAGCGCGGACGTCTCCGACCTCATGCGCCGCATGGTCAAGGAGAGCCTGCTCAAGTTCGATGGCACGCCGCTGTTCCCCGAGCGCATCGCCTACACGGTGCCCTACCTTCTGTCGGCCGCCGAAGCCGCGCTCTACAAGGCCGTCACCGACTATGTGCGCGAAGAATTCAACCGCGCCGAAGCCCTCGAAAACAACAAGCGCGCCGGCACCGTCGGCTTCGCGCTGACCATTCTGCAGCGGCGCCTGGCGGCCTCGCCCGAAGCGATCCACCAATCCCTGCGCCGCCGTCGCGAACGGCTGGAGTCCCGCCTGCGCGAACTGGAAGTGCGCCAGCGTGGCGCTGGCGGTGCGGCGGTGTCGCCCGCATTCTTCGAACTCGATGCCGAAGACGTGGAGGACCTCGACGAAGCCCCCGACAGCGAAGTTGAAGCCACCGAGGAGGAAATCCTCGATCAGGCCACTGCCGCCCGTTCCATCGCCGAGCTGCGCAGCGAAATCGACACCCTCAAAGGCCTGGAAGGCCAGGCCCTGGCGGTGCGTCGCAGCGGCACCGACACCAAGCGGCGCGAACTCGCCAGTCTGCTCGACGCAATTTTCCTTACCGCTGATTCGGCCCATCGGGTGGCTGAAGCTGACGCGCCCTACGGCTCCGGCACCATTCCACCACCGGTGCCGTCGTCACATCAGAAACTGGTGATCTTCACCGAACACCGCGACACACTGAACTACCTTGCTGGACGCATTGCCGACAGACTTGGTCGCGGCGAAGCGGTGGTCATCATCCACGGCGGTATCGGCCGCGAAGAGCGCCTCAAGGTGCAGGAAGCTTTCCGGCACGACCACGAAGTGCAGGTGCTGCTGGCTACCGACGCCGCCGGCGAAGGCATCAACCTGCAGCGCGCCCACTTGATGGTCAATTACGACCTGCCCTGGAACCCCAACCGTCTGGAACAGCGCTTTGGCCGCATTCACCGCATCGGCCAGACCGAGGTGTGCCACCTGTGGAATCTGGTGGCGGACGATACGCGCGAAGGCGATGTCTACCGCAAGCTGCTGGAAAAGCTGGATCAGGCCCGCCAGGCACTGGGAGGACAGGTTTTCGACGTGCTCGGCAAGCTCGCCTTCGAATCCGTCGGCAAGGTCATGTCGCTGCGCGAATTGCTCATCGAAGCCGTTCGCCACGGCGAAAAGCCCGAGGTCAAAGCCTTCCTCACCACCGTGCTCGACACCGCGCTCGATACCGGCCACCTGCAAAGCCTGCTCGACGAGCGGGCGTTGGCCCACGACGCCATGGACGCCACCAAGGTGCAGCGCATCCGCGCGGATATGGAGCGCGCCGACGCGCGCCGCCTGTAACCGCACTACATCGAATCCTTCTTCCACGAAGCCTTCAAACAGCTCGGCGGCAGCGTCAAACAGCGCGAAACCCGCCGTTACGAGATCACCCACGTGCCCGCGCCGGTGCGCAACCGCGACCGCCTCATCGGCACTGGCGAGCCGGTGCTGCCGCGCTGCGAGCGCATTGCCTTCGACAAAGCCCTGATCGCGCCGCAGGGCCAGCCCTTGGCCGCGTTCGTCTGTCCCGGCCATCCGCTGCTCGATGCGGTTATCGATCTCACGCTGGAGCGCAACCGCGACCTGCTCAAACGCGGCACCCTGCTGGTGGACGAACGCGACTCCGGCACCGTCCCGCGCGTGCTGTTCTATCTGGAGCACGCGATTCAGGACGCCAGCCTCACCCGCGTCGGCGAGCGCCGGGTGGTGTCCAAACGCATGCTTTATGTGGAGCAGGATGCCGCCGGCACCGCCCGCCACGTCCAGTACGCACCCTATCTCGATTACCGCCCGTTGGCCGCCGACGAACCCGGTATCGACGCCATCCTCCACCGGCCCGAGTGCCAGTGGATCGATAGGAACGCGGGCGTCCCACCCGCATCCATTGAACAAAAAGCGCAGGGTTATGCCATCGCCCAGGTCGTGCCGGAGCATCTGGCCGACGTGCGCGCACGAAAGCTGGAATTGATCGCCAAGACCGAAGCGGCGGTAAAGGATCGGCTGACCAAGGAAATCACCTACTGGGACCACCGCGCCGAACAGCTCAAACTCCAGGAGCAGGCCGGCAAGCTCAATGCCCGACTCAACTCCAGCGAGGCCCGCAAGCGCGCCGACCTGCTGCAGGGCCGCCTGCAAAAGCGGCTCGAAGAGCTGAAGCTCGAAGCCCAGTTCTCACCGCTGCCGCCGGTGATATTGGGCGGCCTGCTGGTGGTGCCGCTCGGCTTGATCCGGGCCATCAGCGGGCACGACGCAGGCTGCCCCACCTCGTCGGCGGATACCCAAGCCAGCGCCGCCCGCGCCCGCGCCATCGTCATGGACATCGAGCGCGGTTTGGGCTTCGAGCCGATCGACCGCGAATTCGAGCGGCTCGGCTACGACATCGAAAGCCGCATTCCGGGCAGCGGCAGGCTGCGCTTCGTCGAGGTCAAGGGCCGCGTGTCGGGCGCCCCGACCATCACCGTGACGCGCAACGAGATCCTTTATTCGCTGAACAAGCCCGAGGACTTCATCCTCGCCATCGTCGAATTCCTCGACGCCGAGACGCACCGGGTGCGTTACCTGCGCCAGCCCTTCACCCGGGAGCCGGATTTCGGCGTGACCAGCGTCAACTACGACTTTGCTGAACTCATCGCGCGCGCGGGCCTGCCGCAATAAGCTGCAGGGCCATGCAACCCGACGTTTGATCCCCGCCTGCTTCAGAGTAAATTTCGCAGTAATGAACATCCACCAACTGCTCCGCGCCACCGAGGGCAAGACCCTCGAATTCAAGCGCAATCTCGATTCGCCGACCGGCGTCTTGCGAGCCTTGGTGGCCTTCGCCAATACCGCCGGCGGCACCTTGCTGATCGGCGTCGAGGACGGCACGCGCGCCGTATGCGGCGTGGCTGAACCGCTGGCGCTCGAAGAGCGCCTCGCCAACCTGATTTCCGACGCCATTGAACCCCGGCTCGTTCCGGACCTTGAAATCCTGCCCTGGCGGCACACCCATGTGGTCGCGGTAACGGTTTTCCCGAGCCAGAACCGGCCGCACCATCTCGCCCGCGAGGGTGCCGCGAACGGCACTTACGTGCGCGTGGGTTCCACCAACCGCCGCGCCGATACTGAGCTTATCGCCGAGATGCGCCGCTACGCGGTGGGCGAAAGCTTCGACGAGCAGCCGCTGCCCGATCTCGACTCGGAAGCCATCGACTTCCGAGCGGCTTCCGAGTCGTTCGCTGCCGTGCGCAAGCTCAAGCGCGGCGACCTTGCCACCCTGCGCCTGGTGACCCCGCATCAAGGCCGCGTCGTGCCGACCGTCGGCGGCCTGTTGCTGTTCGGCGGCCACCGACTCGCACGTTTTCCCGATGCCTGGATTCAGGTCGGGCGCTTTGCCGGCACCGACAAGACCCGCATTCTCGACCATGCCGAACTGACCCTGCATCCGGTCGCCGCCATCGAGGCGGCCATTGCCTTCATCCAGCGGCACATGCAGCGCAGTGCCGACATTGGCGCCGTGCGCCGCACCGATCGCTGGACCCTGCCGCCAATCGCCGTACGCGAAGCGGTCATCAATGCGGTGGCGCATGCCGATTACGCCCAGCGTGGCGCGCCGATCCGCGTGGCGCTCTACGACGACCGGCTGGAGATCGAAAGCCCCGGCCTGCTGCCCTTCGGCCTGGTCGTCGACGACTTGCGGCAGGGCATCTCCCGGCTGCGCAATCGCGTCATCGGCCGCGTGTTCCACGAACTCGGGCTGATCGAGCAGTGGGGCAGCGGCATACAGCGCATGACCGCTGCCTGTCGCGAGGCCGGCCTGGCCGAGCCGGAACTGGAGGAAGTCGGCCTGCGCTTCCGGGTTACTCTGCGTACCGCGCTGGTCGGCGAGCCGAAGATCGAAGCTCTCGATCAAGCCATTCTCGACCTGCTGGCGGACCATGCCGGCCATGCAACGGCCGCCATCGCGCGCCACATCGGGCGTACGCCGCGCGCCACCCGCAGCCGCCTCATCGCCCTGATCGAACGCGGTCTGGTGCGCGAAATCGGCACCGGACCACGCGACCCGCAACGCCGCTATTACCTGGCCAAAAACCCATGACCTCCAAGAAAAAACTCATCGAAGTCGCCCTGCCGCTCGAAGCGATCAACATCGCCAGCGCGCGCGAGAAATCCGTCCGTCACGGCCAGCGGTTTACTGCTTGAACCGTACAAATGCCCGCTGTAAAGTAAGGAAGTAATGCCATCCTTACAGGAGGACAATATGCGAGCCGTCGCCAAGATCACCGCCAAAGGCCAAACCACTATTCCCCAGGATGTGCGCGCCGCGCTGCACGTTGAGGCGGGCGACTTCATCGCCTGGGAAGTCGGCGCCGACGGCACGGCGACCGTGCGTCGGGTGCAGCCTATGGACATTGACTACCTGCGCGCCGTCGAAGGCACACTGTCCGAATGGGCCGGCAGCGCGGATGAAGAGGCCTATCGTGAGCTTTGAGCGCTTCGCGGTCGTGCGCGTGCCGTTCCCCTTCACCGACCGCAACGCCGCCAAGAATCGCCCGGCGCTGGTGCTTTCCGATCCAGTGGGCTTCAACACCCCGGCCGGCCATTCGGTGATGGCGATGATTACCTCCGAGTCCAACCCACCCTGGCCGCTTGACTGTCCGCTGGCGGATCTCGCCGCCGCCGGCCTGCCGGCGCCCTCCAAGGTGCGCTTCAAGCTGTTCACGCTCGACCATCGTCTGGTGCGCGGCCAGCTCGGCAAGCTGGCCGAGGCCGACGCGCGAACCGTTCATCAAGGTCTCGCCAAGTTGTTTGCAGCCCCCTAACCCGAGCCGACGCCGAGAACCATGACCTACAAGAAAAAACTCATCGAAGTCGCCCTGCCGCTGGAGGCGATCAACATTGCCAGCGCGCGCAAAACCTGGCAAAGCTGGTGCTACACCTGCGCCGAGAACGCCGACCATCCGCACTTTTGAAGATAATCGCAATTTGGAGTATCGGAGATTCCAACCATGACACCGTTTATTAGCAGTCTTGAAATTGATGGATTTAGGGCGCTGGCAGACCTGCGAATTGATTCGTTCGGCAAGATCAACCTCATTACCGGAAAAAACAATTCCGGTAAGTCGACCCTGCTTGAAGCCATCAGAATACTTGCAACGGGCGGGGCTTTACGGACAATCTTTGAAATCTTGAACTATCGGGAAGAGTTAGGCTCCGCGTAAGCGATCCACCAAGCACATCTTGTAGCGCTTCCGTGAAGTGATGATGCTGCGCTTTTCATTCCGGAGAAGCGCTCATGTCCAAATCAGGAAACTCCCCACGGCAGGCGTTTTGGCTATCCCACCTTCACCGTGCGC
>CBDDRG010000082.1:0-11971 GCA_965232975.1 uncultured bacterium | reverse complement strand
CGTCTTCTCTCATCGCCGCCGGCATGGTCGGCCACGACACCGGAATACGACATTTGATGAATTCCATGAAACAGGACTGGTTCTCGAACGTCCGAAACGATTTGCTGGCCGGCCTGGTCGTCGCGCTGGCTCTGATCCCCGAAGCAATCGCCTTCTCGATCATTGCAGGTGTTGACCCCAAGGTCGGCCTCTACGCTTCCTTCTGCATTGCTGTGGTGATCGCCTTCGTGGGCGGCCGTCCAGGCATGATCTCGGCAGCCACCGGCGCCATGGCTCTGCTGATGGTGACCTTGGTCAAGGATCACGGTCTTCAGTACCTGATTGCTGCGACGGTGCTCGCCGGCATTCTTCAGATCGTTGCCGGCTGGATGCGCCTCGGAACGCTGATGCGCTTCGTATCACGCTCAGTGGTCACCGGCTTCGTCAATGCGCTGGCCATTTTGATCTTCATGGCCCAGCTCCCGGAACTGACCAATGTGACCTGGCACGTCTACGCCATGACAGCGGCGGGACTGGCCATCATCTATGGCTTTCCCTACATCACCAAGGCGATCCCTTCACCACTCGTGACCATCCTGGTGTTGACCGCAGTGGCGCTCTTCATCGACCTGGACATCCGCACTGTGGGTGACATGGGTGCATTGCCCGACAGTCTCCCGGTGTTCCTGATTCCCGATATCCCGTTCAATTTCGAAACCTTGGCCATCATCTTCCCTTACTCGCTGACCCTGATGGTCGTGGGCCTGCTCGAATCGCTGATGACGGCAACCATCGTCGACGACCTGACTGACACCAAGAGTGACAAGAATCGTGAATGCGTCGGCCAGGGCGTCGCCAACATCGCATCCGGTTTCGTTGGCGGCATGGCCGGCTGCGCGATGATTGGTCAGTCGGTGATCAACGTGAAATCCGGTGGTCGTGGCCGACTGTCGACATTCGCTGCCGGTATCTTCCTGCTGTTGATGGTTGTGTTCCTCGGCGAGTGGGTCAGTCAAATTCCGATGGCTGCGCTCGTCGCCGTGATCATCATGGTGGCGATCGGCACCTTCAACTGGAGCTCCATCAGAAACTTGCGGGAGCACCCCAAGAGCTCCAGTGTCGTCATGATCGCCACGGTCGCGGTCACCGTCGCCACGCATGACCTGGCCATGGGCGTGCTGACCGGTGTGCTGCTCGCTGGCTTCTTCTTTGCGCACAAGGTAGGGCAGATCCTGCGCATCCGTTCGCTTGCGCAGGATGAGGGCCGCACTCGCACCTACACAGTGTTCGGGCAGGTGTTTTTCGCCAGCGCCGATCGCTTCATCAGCGCCTTTGATTACCGGGAAGTCATCGAGAAGGTGCAGATCGACGTCAGCCGGGCTCATTTCTGGGACATTACCGCCGTGAGCGCGCTGGACAAGGTGGTTCTGAAATTTCGCCGGGAGGGTACCGAAGTCGAGGTGATTGGTCTGAACGAGGCCAGCGCAACGATGGTGGACAAGTTCGCCGTGCATGACAAAGACGGTGCCGACGACGTTCTTATGGGCCACTGAGAAAGAAACGAACATGAAAAACGAAAACAAGGTCCTGGGCTGCGTCGACCAATCGCGCTTTGCCGACCATGTCGCTGATTACGCTGCCTGGGCCGCGCGGCGCATGGACGCGCCACTTGAGCTGCTCCACATCCTTGATCGCCATCCGGAGACGGCCAGCAGCAAGGATCACAGCGGCGCGATCGGCATCGATGCGCAAGAGCGGCTATTGAGCGCACTGTCGAATGAAGACGAATCGCGAAGCAAGGCAGCGCGCGAGCAAGGCCGCATCTTTCTGAACCGATTGCGTGAGCGCGCCGTGGCAGCCGGGGTGCATGCACCGGATGTTCGGCAGCGCCATGGACACCTGGAAGAGACACTCGCGGAACAAGAAAACAAGGTTCGTCTATTCGTGCTCGGACGGCGCGGCGAGTCCGCAGAACATACGCAACGCGACCTCGGACGCAACCTTGAGCGGGTGGTCCGCAGCTTGCACAAGCCGATTCTGACGGTTACCGATGGCTTCACCGAGCCCAAGCGCGTGATGATTGCGTTCGATGGCGGCATCGTGACCCGCAGAGGTGTCGAAATGGTCGCTGCAAGCCCTCTGTTCAAAAGCTTGCCAATGCATCTGCTGATGTCCGGCAAGGAAAGCCGCGAAGCGCCCAAACAGCTCGAATGGGCGAAGAATTCCTTGGCGACAGCGGGGTTTGACGCAACGTCATCTCTGACCCCCGGCGACGCAGAAAGCGTGATAGCCAAGGCCGTGCACGATCAGGGCATCGATATCCTCATCATGGGCGCGTACGGCCATTCACCACTCCGCAGCCTTTTCCTTGGAAGCAAGACATCGGATTTGCTACGCTCAGCAAGGATTCCAACGCTTTTACTTCGTTGACGCCGAAAAGCACTCCATGGACATTGCAATATTCGAAAAACTCCTGCGCACGGAGCTCGATACCCTGGTGACTTCTCTCGTTCAAGCGGCAGATTCCGCTGCAACGGTTGAACTGGATCAGTCCAGTATTGGCCGAGTTTCGCGCATTGATGCGATCCAGCAGCAAGCGATGGCCATCGGGTTTCAGAGCCGCTTGCAGCTTCGCAAGCGAAAGCTTGAAGCTGCGCTAGTAGGATTGCCTCTGACCGCTTCGGCATATTCTGTGAGTGTCTGGACGAGCTGGAAGCCAAACGTCTCGAAGCGGACCCGGCCGCCGTCTTTTGCGCTGAGTGTGCTTTCCAGCGGGAGCCCAGTTGAGCCGGGTTAATCGAGCCCACCTCGGCAACAGCTATAACGGCTACGTACCCGGTCGCAAGCTAGCGGCAACGGATCGGATCGATGCTTTCGAATGCAGCCCGGCCGCCCTGAACAAGTTCCTGCCCCGCCACGCGCTCGTCAACCAGAAGGCCAACAGCGCGCAGACTTGCGTCTGCTGCCACGATGGCGTGGCGGTCGGCTTCTACAGTCTCGCCGTCAGCAGTGTCGGTTCCGACGCCGCGCCGTTGAGAGTGATGAAGGGGCTGGCGCGTCACCTGTACCGGTCAATGTCTTGGCCCGGCGCGCAGTGAATTAAGGAGCATCAGCGCAAAGGCATGGGTCAGGCCTCACTCAAGGATGCGCTGCTGCGCACGGCACAGGCCGCCGGCATCCGTTGCCTGCTGGCGGATGCCAGGGATGATGCGCAGCTGTGGTACGCATCGTAGGAATTCGAGTCCAGCCCGGCGTTTCTCCACCTCAGAGCCCAACCCGCTCCCGTTGCTCACCCCACAGCGTCGAAGATCAAGCACTTAGCGTGCCTGATCTTCGTGCAAGCCATCCTTGGCTTGCTTTAACAGGCTATTGAAAAGTGTTTTTCAGTGGCCTGTTGGAAGTGCTACCACGGCGCGGTTGGCGGGGTACCCGCTGCCCAGCGCGGGTAGCGGGTGGATGGCGGTTCAGACCGTCAGAGGCGGATTAATCGCAGGCCTCGCAGGGCGCGCATTTTTCGATGGCGACGGCGATGGTTTTCGACGCATGGTGAATCGCGCCGAAGCCATTGCGCACCAGTGGCCAGGCGCCCAGCGTCAGTGCGAACGCGCAGGTGCCGGTCAGGCCCTCGGTCATCAGCGTCGCCGGAATCGACTCCACCACCGGCACCGGCAGAATGCCGCCGTTATCGGCGTCTCCACCCAGGCTGCCGGAGCCACCGGTGATGCCCTTCACGAAGCTGAGACCCCAGGAGCGCAGACGGTCGTGGGCCTGATCGACGCTGATATGGACGGTCAAGCCCGGCACCGCGCTGAACGGCACCACGCCGCAAGTACCGCTGGCACCGGGCACGTTCAGGCCGAGCACGGGGTGCTTGTTGTCCACCAGCATCACCAGATCGCAGCGGTTGGTCATCGCTACCACCGGGTCCTGGGTGCCATCCCGGTAGTTGACCGCGGCCGAGGTCAGCTTGACTCCCAGTTCGTTGAACACTTCCAGCCGGACGGTGTAGAGGCCGTCGGCTAGGCCGAGCTCCTCCGTCGTCCACCAGCCGATCTTGTCCGGGTTGTACCAGTAGTAGTCGTCGGTGTTGCGGATCTCGTACAGATTGCCGACGCTGTTGACGGTCTTGGGGCCGATCATTTCGTCTTCCGCGTCAAAGGTCACCTTGTTGACCCGGGTGTCCGACAAGGGATAGACGATGGGCACAAAGTCCGCGTTGTCGTTGGGGTCGGCAGGGGCCAGACCGCTCTTGTAGGACAGCCGGTAGTAACGCTTGGGCGCGCCGCTGCTCAGCGTGTCACCGAATACGCCGCACAGCAGCAGGCTGCCGCCGTAGGCCCAGTTGGCATAGCTGCCACTGCCGAACTTGCCGCTCGCCTGATCGATTTTGTAGACCTCGTCGTGACCCACCAGCGTGAAGAAAGTCGCCGCGCCCTCGGGTTGCGGCGTGCAGCCGCTACCGCAGCGCACTTCTTCGTTGTCGAGGAACAAGTCGATATGGGCGTTGCCGGAGTTCCAGCGGGTGCTGGTGTAGGGATCCAAGTAAATCACCGTGGGCACGCCGTTGATGACCTGGGTGACCTTGATGATGATGTCCGGGCGGCTGTCGAAGCGCAGGCGGCCACGGCGGAAGTGGAACGGATACCAGTTGAAGCAACAGCTGAAATAGCCACTGCAATCGGTGGTGGTCTGACACACCTCGGCCTTGCTGTAAAAGCAGTGGGGAAAAATCAGCCAGGGCGCGATTTTTGACGTCACCGTCAGCTCATCCAGGCTCGCGGCTAGGGCGTTGTCGAGCTGCGCGACCTCCCCCACCCGGGCAAAGCTGGGTGCGAGGGCCGCAAAGCGCGGCGGATCGGGCTGCGGGTTGAACGCAACCTCCGCCGTCGGGCTCATAAACCCGGCGGCCTTGGGCGGCAGCGGCTGCGGGTTCAGCGCTACCCGGTTGAAGCGCTGAAAGGGCGCCGGATCGGGGCCGGGGATGGGATCGCGCGGGAAGCGCGGTTCCTCGATCAACTCGGGAAGGCGGATCACGGGGCGATCCACGAGCTCTGGCAGGCGCGGCTGCAACAGCGGCCACAGGCAGGATTCGCGATCGACGTCGAAGATTTCGACCTTGACGAAAGGCACCGGGCAGATGTCGGTGATGCCGTCATGATGGCTGAGCTTGCGCACATGGCCGCTGATGCAGATGCGTAACGGCCACCAGGGCCGCCACACATCGAGCGGCAGCAGGGCGTCGTGGCGCAGCCGGAAACTGCCCTCCCTAGCCTCCCAGGATTTGGCAGCAAAGGTCTTGCGGAAAGCACTGGAGTGCCGAATCTGCTGGGCGTCGCCGGGTGGGGCGACCAGTACCACGACGTCCTGTGGCTGGCGCAGGCGCAGCGCCAGCTGGTAGTTGCCCTCGGCGTCCACTTCGGTCTTGCCGAGACTGGTGCCGGCCTTGTCGTAGGCGTAGACCGCGAGCTGCATATCGCCCTGCTGGCAATCGGCCTGTTCCCGTTGAATGCGGCCTTCGATAGTAAATGTGCCTTTGCCGCGCGTGTCGGCGGCGAGTTTATTGTCAGTAGCCATGGTGAAAACTCCATTTTTGGTGATGGGCATCGTTTATTGGCGATGCGCTGGCGCAGGTCTCGGTTATTGGAAGCCTTGCGTTAAGACCGGCCGGCGCGGCGAACACGGCACCGTGCCCACGTACGGGGCAACGCCGCCTGGGGGCAATCTACGCGCGACCTGGATGGGGAAAATCACGGTTGAATAACGGATTGGCAAAAATCCGGGGGATAGGCGGACTCCGCAACGCGGCCGCTAGCGGCGCGAGAAAACCTTGGGGTTAAGCGGCCGGAGGCCGGATGGTGCGGAGTTCGACAGGCGTCAGGCAACAAAAAAGCCCGCCCCTGATGGGGCGGGCTCCTCTTTTGGCGCGCCGGATTGAGCGGTTGGGCGTCAGCGCACCGGTGGGGATATTCCGACTCGCTATTTGGCTTCGAGCGCAAAGCCGCAGGTCAGGCCGCCATCGGCGATGAACTCGGAGCCGGTGGAGTAGGAGCTGTCGTCCGACGCCAGATAGGCGACCAGCGCGGCCAGCTCTTCGGGCTGGCCGATGCGGCCGAGCGGAATCGCGGTGAAGGCCTTGACGGCGTCCGCCTCGGTGAGACCGGTGTCGTCGAGGATCTTGGTCAGCACGCCGCCCGGGTGTACCGAGTTGACGCGAATGTTGTCGCGGCCGAGTTCCAGTGCCGCCACCTTGGTCATGCCGCGCACGGCGAACTTGCTAGCGACGTAGGCGGTGGCGCCCCACATGCCGATCAGGCCGTCAATGGACGAGATGTTGACGATGGAGCCGCCACCGGCCGCTTTCATCGCCGCCGCGACGCTGCGCATACCGAGGAAGACGCCGAGCTGGTTGACGCGGACAATGCGCATGTAGTCGTCGACCGAGGTATCGGTCAGCGGTTTCACCTGGTGGATGATGCCGGCGTTGTTGACCAGCACGTTCAATTTGCCGAAGCGCGCGACGGTCTTGGCAACCACCTCGGTCCAGGCCTTTTCGTCAGTGACGTCGAGACGCACATAATCGGCGGCGGCGCCGATCTCTTTGGCGACCTTGGCGCCCTCTTCATCGAGCACGTCGCACAACATGACTTTGGCGCCCCTGCTGGCGAAGAGACGCGCCTCGGCGGCACCCTGGCCCCGCGCTGCGCCGGTGATCAGCGCTACTTTCCCGTCGAGATTTCCCATGATCTGTTTTCCTGCTGTCGGTTTTTCGATTAGGCTAACGAGCTTCAGCGCCCCCCGTATCGGTTTTGTGAGCACCTGAATCGCCGCCAATATAGTGGCTTTCGCCCGGAAAGGCGAGGCGCTGAGGCGGCTGCGGGGCTGCCAGCGGGGGCCATTGGGAAGCGCTGGGTCATGGGCTCCACAGGTGCCTGGCGGGCACCTGCCGAACCGGCGACAGGCCTGGACGCAACAGACAAATCACACCAGTTGGCTTACAGGGGGAATTAGCAATGGCAAGATTGAGCAAGTTCAGCCGCTCGGTGGCGGGCAGCGTGGTGCACGTCACCGGCGCCGCCAGCGGCATGGGGCGGGCGACGGCGATACTCTTTGCCGACGAGGGCGCCAAGGTCGCGCTCACCGACCGCCACGCCGCCGAGGTCGAGGCGGTCGCCGCCGAGATTCGCGCCGCCGGTGGCACCGCCCAGGCCTGGGCGCTGGATGTCACCGATCCCGCGCGCATCATTCAGGTCACGAACGAGATCGGCGAGACCTTCGGCGGCCTCGACATCTTGGTCAACAACGCCGGCATCGGCGTGTTCGCGCCCATCGACAGCGACCGCTACGAGGAGCGCTGGGCGCTCGGCATGGACGTACTGCTGACCTCGCTGGTGCGCCTGATTCGCGCCTCGCTGCCGCTGATCCGCAAGTCCGCGCACGGGCGCATCATAAATATCTCGTCCACCGAGGGCCTGGGCGCCAGCGAGGGCGCCAGCCCCTACACCGTGGCCAAGCACGGTGTCGTCGGCCTGACGCGCACGCTGTCGGTAGAATTGGGCCGCGAGGCGATCACCGTCAACTGCATCTGCCCCGGCCCGATTCTGACCGGCCTCACCACCAAGATTCCGGAGGCCGAGCGCGAGACCTTCGCGCGCCGCCGCACCGTGCTGCGCCGCTACGGCGACCCGGAAGAAGTGGCGCACGCCACCCTCAACTTCGCGCTGCCGGCGGCGTCATTCATCACCGGCACCGTGCTGCCGGTCGATGGCGGCGTCATGGTGCGCAACGCTTAAGGCCACTCGACGGGGGCACCAAAATGACGAATAAATGGCATATCGGCGAGGTCACCGTCACCAAGGTGATCGAGGAGGACAGCCCGGTGCCGGGCAAGTTCGTGCTGCCCGACGCCACGCCGGAACAGGTGCAGGGCATTCCCTGGCTGGCGCCCCATTTCATCACCGAGCGCGGCTGGCTCAAGATGAGCATCCACGCGCTGATCATCGAGTCCCAGGGCGTGCGCATCATGGTGGACACCTGCCTCGGCAACGACAAGCAGCGCACCACCAAGGCCTGGGCCATGCGCACGGGGCCGTTTCTGGCCGATCTCGCCGCCGCCGGCTTTCCCCGCGAGAGCATCGACTATGTGGTGTGCACCCACCTGCACGTCGATCACGTCGGCTGGAACACCATGCTCGTCGATGGCAAGTGGCTGCCCACCTTCCCCAATGCGCGCTATCTGTTCGATCGCGGCGAATGGGAGTCGTGGCGGGACGCGCCCGACGAGGACCACTTCGGCCCGGTCATCGCCGACTCGGTGCGGCCGATCATCGACGCCGGTCTGGCCGATCTGGTCGATAGCGGCCACCGCATCAACGACGAAGTCTGGTTCGAACCGACGCCGGGGCACACCGCCGGCCACATCAGCGTGCGCATCGGCTCGGGTGGCGAGGATGCGGTGATCACCGGCGACATGACCCACCACCCCTGCCAGCTCGCGCGCCCGGACTGGCAGTGCTACGCCGACTACGACGCGCCGCAGGCGCGGCGCACGCGCTGGGATTTCTACGCCAAGTACGCCAACAAGCCGGTGCTGGTCATCGGCACCCACTTCGCGCCGCCGACCGCCGGTTACATCGTGCCCGACGGCGGCAGCTACAAGCTGGAGTGTTGATGGCGGACGACGGGTAACCCGGCTTTATTTCGCTGAACAACAAGCAAATTTTAAGGAGAACCCGATGCAAGCGGTCCGCTTCTACGGTGCCAAACAGCCGTTGCGCGTCGAGAATGTCCCCGAGCCCGTGATCGGGCCGACCGGCGTACTGGTGCGCGTGGCCGGCGCCGGTGTCTGCCACTCCGACCTCCACGTCATCGACGGCGAGGTCAATGTGCGCAGTCTGCCGATTACGCTCGGCCACGAGAATGCCGGTGTCGTCGAGGCGGTCGGCAGCCAGGTCACCGAACTCGCGGTGGGCGACGGCGTGGCCGTGTTCGGCGCCTGGGGCTGCGGCGACTGCCGCCCGTGCAGTTTCGATCAGGAAAACCTGTGTCTGAAGCCGGTATTTCCCGGCGTCATGGTCGATGGCGGCTGGGCCGAAAAGATCGGCGTGCCGCACCCGCGCAATCTGGTCAAGCTGAATGGGCTGGATCCGATCATCGCCGCGCCCATGACCGATGCGGCGCTGACCCCCTACCGCGCGGTCAAGAAGGCGCTGCATCTGCTGACGCCCGGGCGCACGCTGGCGGTGATCGGTATCGGCGGGCTCGGCCACATGGCCTTGCAGATCGCCAAGGCGATGGCGCCGGCGGCGCGGCTGATCGCCATCGATGTCAGCGACGACAAACTCGCCCACGCCAAACAACTGGGCGCCGACCATGTCATCGACGGCCGCGGTGATGTCGGCGCGGCGGTCAAAGCTGCGACCGGCGGCGAAGGTGCGGATGCGGTCATCGATTTCGTCGGTGCGGAGGCCACGCTCAAAAATGCCGTTGCGAGCGCGGGTGTGGCAGGTAAGATCATCGTGGTCGGTATTGCTGGCGGCACGCTGCCGTTCTCGTTCTGGTCAGTGCCGCTGGAGTGTGAAGTCACCACCAGCATCTGGGGCAGCCGCCAGGAGCTCAAGGAGGTGCTCGAACTGGCGCGTCAGGGGCGGATCACGCCCCATATCGAGCGCCAGCCGCTGGCCGCGATCAACGACGTGGTGGCGCGGCTCCACGCCGGCAAGATTCAGGGTCGGGTCGTGCTCACACCGTAACGCATCGCGTCCCAACGAGGTTTAGTTGTCATGCCATTGTCCATGCCCAAGGCCAGACGCCTTTTGCACACCCGCAGCATCGATCTGCGCGGCTATTACCGCGATGACGGCCTGTGGGACATCGAAGCCCACTTTGCCGATGTGAAAACCTATTCCTACGAGAGCCGCTGGCGCGGCACCGTGCCCGCCGGCCACCCGGTGCACGACATGTCGCTGCGCCTGACGCTGGATCGCGACCGCGTGGTGGTCGATATCGAGGCGATCATGGATGTGCAGCCGTACACGCTGTGCTCGGATATCACGCCCAATTTCAAGCGCCTGATCGGCGTCAAGGTCGGCCCCGGCTGGAACCGCAGGGTGCGCGAGGCGGTCGGCGGCGTCGAGGGCTGCACCCACCTCGCCGAACTGCTGGGGCCGCTCGCGACCGTCACCTTTCAGACCCTCTCGGGCGATTACGCCAAGGAGCTGATGGGCATGGCGACCGGTGAGCGCGGCAAGATCGTCGGCGACGCCGCGGGCGCTACGCCCTTCATGCTCAACGGCTGCTACACCTGGGCGAGCGACAGCCCGGTGGTGCAGCAGGACTATCCGCTGTACTACAAGCCTAGATCCGCCGACCTCATCGGCACGGACGGTGGCGAGTGATGGCGCTTCTTCGTCTGCGTCGGGGAGAGCACTGACATGGGCGAGCGCCTGGGCGTCAAAAACTACGGCCGCATCGCGCGCATCCCGACTGCGACCGGCTTTGGCGTCGGCGACATCAACAGTTATGTGATCCTGCCGGAAAAAGGCGACGACAACCTGGTGCTGATCGACACCGGCATCGGCTCCGAGGACGCCTGGGTCACCCTCGGCAAGGGGCTCGCCGAGTTCGGCTTTGCCATCGAGGACATCAAACTCCTGTTGCTGACCCACGCCCACACCGACCACTTCGGTCAGGCGGCGCGCATCCGCGATGCCTCCGGCTGTGAAATATGGGGCCACGAAGATCTCAACATGACCATCGGCCGCTACTCGCCGGACCCCGCACGGGTCGAGGTCGAACGCCAATTTCTCGCCCGCCTCGGCTTTACCCGCGAACTCTACGACCGCACCTATTCCTACCGCCCCGGCATCAAGAACATCATGCGGCCGTGCACGCCCGACCGCCTGTTGAAAGATGGCGAGATGGTCGCGATTCCCGGTTTCGACCTGCAACTGATCCACACCCCCGGCCACTGCCCGGAGGAGGTCGTGTACTGGCAGGCCGAAACCCGGCAGATGTTCTCGGGCGACCACCTGCTGCCCGATATCACGCCGGTCTGTCTGTTGAATATTCCGGCGACGCCCGACGGCCCGCGCACCCGCACCCTAGTGCAGTACTACCAGTCCGCCGACAAGGTGAAGCCCTATGCCGCCAAGGCCGTCTACCCCAGCCATGGCGATGTGTTTCAGGACCATCTGGCGCTGATTTCGTCCTATCGGCTGTCCACCGAGCGCCGGCTGTTGAAGATCTCCCGCATCCTCAGCGAGCACGGCGCGCTGACGCCGGTGGATGTCGGCAAGCGCCTGTTCCCGAAGGCGTGGGAGGATCAGATGTACGCGGTCATCTCCGAGGTCATGGGCCATCTCGACATGCTGGAAGACGGCGGCCATGTGCGCGCGGAAGACCAAGGCGGGCTGCTTTATTACACGCTGGAGTCTGTCCCCGCCCCCAGTTAGCGAGAGCCTGTTCCTGTTGCTTTCCGTGCGTGCACCCGGAGACGCATCAACTTGACGGACGACGTGCCGGTTCGGCTCGATGGCGAGCCGCCTGCTCAGTTCCGCACCGGGCGCTTGCCGAGCTTGCGCTGCAGCGTGCGCCGGTGCATGCCCAGCGCCCGCGCAGTCGCCGAGATGTTGCCGTTGTGTTCATTCAATACGCGCTGGATATGCTCCCATTCCAGCCGGCCCACGGATGGCGGCACCCGCTCCATATCCAGCTCAGCGCCGGCGGTGGCCGTAAAGGCGGCGACAATTTCCTCGCTGCTGGCGGGTTTGCACAGATAGTTGGTGGCGCCGAGCTTGATCGCATCGACCGTCGTCGAAATGCTCGAATAGCCGGTCAGGATCACGATGGCAATGGCGGGCGCCACGGCCCGCAACTGGCCGATCAAATGCAGTCCGGAGCTGTGTTCGAGCTTCAGATTGACGATCGCCCGCGCCGGTTGGTGGGCCGCGCACAGCGCCACCGCAGTCGCGACATCATGGGCGGTGTACACGCG
>CBDDRG010000081.1:0-19687 GCA_965232975.1 uncultured bacterium | reverse complement strand
GGCCGGCGATTTTGTTGGCGCGCTGCCGCTGGTGCGCCAGGGCTACGAGGAGAGCGGCCGGGTACCGCCGGTGGCGCTGGCGCTCGCCCATGTCTATCTCGAACTGGGCCGGGTCGAAGACGCCGAGCCGCTGCTGAACGCGATCCCCTTCGCCGCGCGCGACGCCGGTTACCAGCAGTTGCTGGCGCAACTCGAACTGAAACGGGTCGCGGCCAAGTCGCCAGCCATCGCCGCGCTCGAAGCGCGGCTGGCGCTGGCGCCGGACGACCTCGACCTGGCCTGCCAGCTCGCCGCCCAGTACGCCGAACACAAACATCACCGCGATGCGCTCGAACTGCTGCTCGGCGTGTTGCAGAAAAACGTCAATTTTCAGGATGGCGCCGCGAAAAAGCTGTTTCTGGACGTGCTGGCGGCGCTCGGCAAGGGCGACAAGCTGGCGGTCGAGTTCCAGCGCAAGTTGTTTACGCTGCTGCATTGATCCGGCGAGCCAGCCAGCGGGTGGCGGTGGCGTGCACAAACTCTGCTTTTATGTCCCCGCGAGCCACCTCGAAGCGGTGAAAGCCGCCGTTTTCGCGGCCGGTGCCGGTCGCATCGGCAACTACGACCACTGCTGCTGGCAGGTGCTGGGCGAGGGCCAGTTCCGGCCCCTGGCGGGCAGCCAGCCTCATCTGGGCACGCTCGACCAGATTCAACGGGTCGCTGAATACCGCGTGGAAATGGTCTGCGCCGACGCTCTGGTGGCGGCCGTCGTCAGCGCGCTGAGGGCCGCGCACCCCTACGAGGAGCCCGCGTTCGATTTGTACCTTGTTGCGGATATCTCCTAGCGCCGAGCGCCGCGGCGGTCGAGCTACCCCGGGTCGGCGCGGGTGATGTCCAGGCCGCACAGCTCGCAGCGACGCTGATCAGCACATTTGAAGTTGATGCGCACTCGGCCTGTGCGCACGCGTCGCACTGCCCGCACACACGCGGTATCGCCTCCTGGGTGTCGGGTCTCGCGAATTTTCGGGAGGGCCGGCAGACGGCGCAGCAGGCGCTGCTGCTTTAGCCACGCCGTGCGCAGATCACCATTAGCCGGGGTCAGGCCGCTCGCTTCGCCGATTGGCCACTTCTGACTCAGCGGCATCGGCGCGGGCGCCGACCACCATTTCGGTCAGCCACTTCATTAGCAGGGCGGTGTAGCCCTGTTGCGCAGTCGGCCCCGACAGGGCATGGTCGGCGCCCGAAAGCATCCGCGATGTCATCGATTTGGCCTTGGTGAAGGCGGTGACGTAATTCTCAATGACCTGATGGGGCACCAATTGGTCGTGTTCGGATTCGATGATGAGCGCGTCGCCCCGGAACTTGGCGCATGCGGCCAACGCGCGGTTTTGCTGCCACGACAGACGGCGGTGGCGATAAGCTCGCAGCTCGACCTCGGCGTGGAGTTGGCGCTTGGGCAGGTGCCAATCCTCGTCTTTATAAAGCGCCGGCACTCTCAGGGCGAGCCAGCGCACTGCCCGCAACGAAGTGAGGATCGCGGCCAGGTAGCCACCGTAGCTCGTGCCCACCACGGCGATCGCAGCTGGCTCGACGTTGCGCTGCTGGGCCAGCCAGTCGTAGGCGGCGATAACGTCGCGCAGATTCTGTTCGCGCGACACCGACTCGCGCAGCCGCGCGCTGCGCTCGTGGCCGCGCAAGTCAAAAGTGACACACACACATCCCAGCCCTGCCGCTTCGCGCGCGCGCTCTAGATCCTGCTCCTGACTGCCGCCCCAACCGTGCACGAACAGCACCCCGGGGAGCGCCGTCGCCGGCGCCAATAACGTGCCGCTGACGCTGTCGCCGTCAACCGCGATTTCAATCGACTCAAGCCGTGTTTTCACAGGGGGTCAAGGACACTGTATTTGGTCAGGGGGCCGACGCGGTGGTCGATGCCGCGGTAGTGGATGCTGGCATGGGGCGGTGGCGTGGCGTCGCCAAAAAACTCCCACGACGAAGCGCGCACCGCGTGCAGTTGCGGATCGGCCGCGAACGCCGCCAGCGCAGCGATTTCCGCTGCACTCGCGCCGCCAATGCGCCAGGATTGCTCGAGCACACCAATGCGCAGCCGGCCGGTGCCGTCGCGGCCCTGGGCGATGTCATAGTTGCGGCGCGACGCGATAAAACCGGGGAAAGCGCGAGTAGCGTCGTCATAGCATCGCGCCTGCGCGATCGCTACGCTGGTTTCCGGGGTCAGGTCGAGTTCAAGGAGCGCGTCGAATTGGCCCTGAATGACGGTCAGCTCCGAACCGCCGTAAACCTCTGCGCCCCGATGATTGGGGGTCAGTCGTTGTGTACCGTGATAGCTGAGACAGATATCGGCGATTCGCACCTGCCCCACGCTGTAGGTGATGACGTCAGCGAGATTTTCTTCAACGACGACGCCGTGATCCGTCAGCTCGACGGGGTCCATGGCGGCGAGCACTGCGTCCAGCTCGGCGATGGTGCCAATTGCCGACTGGCCATTGCCGCCGATGCCGCGCGCGGGTTTTATGCGCACTTTGCCCTGCGGGAGCAGCCGCTGCGCTGCGACGCGCGCATCGGCCGCGGTGAACACCGAAAAACCCTGCAGGACGACCTTGGAGATCGCGGCGCCGAAGGCGTGCGACCACCCCACTGGCGCGAACGCGTGCGGATCGACGAGGGGGTGGGTGATGGTTTTGGTGGCGACAAACGGGTGCGGCACCACGCCGCCGAAGAGGTCGCGCTCGGACTGGATGCCGAGCGTCTGCGCTTCGCTCGCCAACAGCGTTTGCGCAGGCACAAAGTACAGGCGACCGGAGTAACGGCGCCCCGGGTCGTATTCGCCGAGGTAATCGGCGTCGCCGAGTGCCGCTATTTGGGCGGCGAGTGCGGCTCGCGTTACCGTTTCGTGGGAGGCGGGCTCATCCGCCGCCCCGGAATACAGCACGACAGCACAGTGCCCGGCCCGGAAGGTCATGACGTCTCGTTCCTCCACAGCTCGTTTGCCCAACTGAATCCGGTAGACGTATTAACTCGCGACTCGAAACCCAAGGCCATTCTTGTATCCGGACGCAGTTGACGGGCGATGTCCGCGCCGAGCGCCGACGGCTGCGAGCAATGGCGATGAGCTGTTCGAAGCCAAGCTGCGTGCCGCGGGGAAAATCAAAGGATTCATCATATCGATGATGACCAATGCCGAGCGTTCCACCGGAGCCATCCCGATATCCTGGGGTCCAGACAGCGGCCGTCGCGTAGGTGGCCTGCGCCGGTTGCGCGCGGCTGCTACACCAGTCTGGACCAGTCTGGCCGTGGGGCGCCGCCACCGGTTTCGACGGAGAGTGTTCCTGTGGAAGCCAAATCGACAACACGGCGAGCGCCAGCACCGACAGGAACTCGCCCTGCCAGTTCTGTAGGGATTCAAACCAGAACTGGGCAGCGAGCAGATGTTCTGCCAGCGTCAGTGGAGCTCTGCCGGCTATGAGCGCCTCTGCGACCGCGAGTTCCCAACTGCCGAGCAGAGGCAAAGCGAACGGCATGGCAAACAGCAGGAAGAAAGCCAGGCTCAGGGAATTGGCACAGAGGTGTCGCCCTTGCGCACCGGCCTGGGCGGCGAGCCGTCCTCAACGGGGTACGTTGTTCTTCGCCAAAGCGTGCGTGCGGCTACACGACTTCGCCAAAGTTATTTAGCGCTCGTTGTCGGGAGTGGTCTCGATCCCGCGCAATTTGCCCTCGGCGCGCCAGTCGGCGAGGATCTGGAAAAACTCCACCGGCCCGCGGCCATACTGGCCGGTCAAAACGCCGTTGCCCTCGCCGGTCTTGCCCTCGTTGTTGTAGTAGCCGGGCGTGCACTCGGCGTAGTAGCGCTGGCCGTAGCGCGCCAGTTTGTGGATGGTGTCCACCCAGTCGGCTTCGGCCTCCGCCGCGGCGTCCAGCACGGCGATGCCCTGCTCCATGCCGGCTTTGACGACATAGGCGATGTGCCTGGCCTGCTCGTCGAGCATATGGGTGAAGTTGGCGGTGAGCGCGGTCTGGGTCATGCCCATGAAGAAGCAGTTCGGAAAGCCGTGGCTGAACAGGCCGTGGTAGGTCGCCAGGCCCTTCGCCCATTTCTCGCTGAGCTTGTTGCCGCCGCGGCCGATCAGGTCGTAGCCGCACTGGCGGGTGTAGTTGGTGCCGACCTCGAAGCCGGTCGCAAAGATCAGGCAATCGACCTCGTACTCGTGCTCGCCGACCACGACGCCCTTGGGCGTGATGCGATCGACGCCCCGACCGGCGGTATCGACCAGGGTCACATTGGGCCGGTTGTAGGTGGCCAGGTATTCATCGTGGAAGCAGGGCCGCTTGCAGAACTGGCGGTACCAGGGTTTCAGCGCCGCGGCGGTGGCCGGGTCCTTGACGACGGCATCGACGCGGGCGCGCACCTGTTCCATCTTCTGAAAATCGGCGATCTCGACCAGCGCCGCGCGCTCGCTGGACGAAATGTTGCCATAGTGTTCCTTGGGCAGCACATTGCCGAGCTTGCGGAAGATCTCGGTCCAGCCGTCGCCGACGAGGTCCCGCTCCTGATGGCCGCCGCTGACCAGCACATTGAAGTTGTCCATGCGCTCGCGGTGCCAGCCCGGTTGCAGACTCTGCGCCCAGGCCGGGTCGGTGGGGCGGTTGTCGCGCACATCGACGGACGACGGCGTGCGCTGGAACACATACAGGTGCTTGGCGGCCGCACCCAGATGGGGGATGCACTGCACCGCCGTCGCGCCGGTGCCGATGATGCCGACGCGCTTGTCGGCGAGGCCGGTCAGGCCACCCGCCGCACTGCCGCCGGTGTAGGCGTAATCCCAGCGACTGGTGTGGAAGGTGTGGCCCTGGAAGCTGGCGATGCCCGGTATGCCGGCGAGCTTGGGCCGGTTCAGCGGCCCGTTCGACATCGCCACAAAGCGCGCCCGCATGCGGTCGCCGCGGGTGGTGGCGATGAGCCAGCGTTGGGCGGCCTCGTCCCACTGGATTTCGGTGACCTGGGTTTGCAGGCAGGCGTCGGTGTACAGATCGTACTTGCGCGCGATGGCCTGGGAGTGGGCGAGCATTTCGGGCGCGTGGGCATAGCGCTCCGAGGGCACATAGCCGAGCTCTTCTAGCAGCGGCAGATAGATGTAGGCCTCGATGTCGCACTGGGCGCCGGGGTAGCGGTTCCAGTACCAGGTGCCGCCGAAATCGCCGCCCTTTTCAATGACGCGAATGCGTTTCACGCCCGCTTCGCGCAGGCGCGCGCCGGCGAGCAGGCCGCCGAAGCCGCCGCCGATGACGACGACATCGACGTCATCGGTCAGCGGCTCACGGATAAAAGGCTCCGTGTAGGGATCATCGACATAGTGGGAAAACTCCCCGGCCGCCTCCTGGTACTGGCGGTTGCCGTCGGGGCGCAGCCGCTTGTCGCGCTCCTCGCGGTACTTGCGGCGCAGCGCGTCGGGGTCGAAGCCGAGAACGGTTGGTTGCGCGAATCCATTGGCGTTCGCCACGGTGCTCTCTCCTCAAAGGATGTGATGCCGAGCGGGGAGCCGCAGGCTTCCCGCTCGGCACGGGCCGCTACTTGGTGACCGCGAGACCCGGCAACGTGCCTTGCGCACGCCAGTCCGCCAGCAGCTTGAAGAACTCGACCGGTCCGGCGCCGTACTGGCCCGACAGAAAGCCGTTGCCGTTGTCGTCGAGGCCTTTGCCCTCGTTGTTGTAGTAGCCGGGCGTGCACTCGGCGTAGTAGCTCTGCAAGCCGAGCGCCAGGCTGCGGATGGTCGCCACCCAGTCGGCCTCGGCTGCCGCCGTTGCTTCAAATACGCGCACGCCCTGGTCGCGGCTGTGTTTGAGGATATAAGCCATGTGCTTGGCCTGCTCATCGAGCGCATGGGGCACGTTGGCGGTGTAGCCGGTCTGCGTGAAGCCCATGAAGAAGCAGTTGGGGAAGCCATGGCTGTGCAGGCCGTGGAAGGTCGATAAGCCTTTCGCCCATTTTTGACTGAGCACGACGCCGTCGCGGCCGATGACATCGTAGCCGGACTGGCTGGTGTAGTTGGTGCCCACCTCGAAGCCGGTGGCGAAGATCAGGCAGTCCAGTTCGTACTCCTTGCCTGCAACCACCACACCCTTTTCGGTGATGCGATCGACGCCTTGGCCCTGGGTATCGACCAGCGTGACATTGGGTCGGTTGAAGGTCTCCAGGTATTCATCGTTGAAGCAGGGGCGTTTGCAGAACTGGCGGAAGTAGGGCTTTAGCGCTTCGGCGGTGGCCGGGTCCTTGACGACCGCAGCGGCACGCTTGCGCACCTGTTCCATCTTCTGGAAGTCGGCGATTTCCATCGCCAGTGCGCGCTCTGCGTCGGACATGTCGCTGGCGCTGCCGCTGGCGAGAATCGTCTGCAGGTTGCGGAAGATGTCGGTCCAGCCGTCGCTGATCAGATCCACCTCCTGGTAGCCGCCGGTGGAGATGATATTGAAGTTTTCCATGCGGTGGCGCTGCCAGCCGGGCCCCAGGGTTTTCGCCCAGGCTGGATCGGTCGGCTGGTTGTTGCGGTAATCGACGGAGCTTGGCGTGCGCTGGAATACATACAGATGCTGTGACGCCTGGCCCAGAAAGGGCACCGCCTGAATCGAGGTGGCGCCGGTGCCGATGATGCCGACGCGCTTGTCGAGCAGGCCGGACAGATTGCCGCTGGCGTCGCCACCGGTGTATTCGTAATCCCAGCGGCTGGTGTGGAAGGTGTGGCCCTTAAATTGATCGATGCCGGGAATGCCGGGCAGCTTGGGCCGGGTCAGCAGACCGTTGGCCATGGCGACGAACTTCGCCCGCATCCGGTCGCCGCGATTGGTCGAGATGATCCAGCGGCTCAGGCTTTCGTCCCAGCGCAATTCGGTGATCTGGGTTTGCAGGCAGGAGTTGCGGTACAGGTCGTACTTGCGCGCAATGGCCTTGGCGTGGGCGAAAATTTCGGGCTGGAACGAGTATTTTTCCTGCGGGATATAGCCCAGCTCTTCGAGCAGCGGCAGGTAGATGTAGGCCTCGACATCGCACTGCGCGCCCGGGTAGCGGTTCCAGTACCAGGTGCCGCCAAAGTCGCCGGCGTTGTCGATGACGCGGATATCGTCAAAACCGGCTTCGCGCAGGCGCGCACCGGCCAGCAGGCCGCCGAAGCCGCCGCCGACGATGGCGATTTCGACTTCGTCGGTCAGGGGTGCACGGGTGAAACCGGGCTCGACATAGGGATCGTCGATGTACTTGGAGAAGTCACCGGCCGCCTTTTGATACTGGGCGAGGCCGTCGGTGCGCAGCCGCTTGTCGCGCTCCTGCCGGTATTTTCGGCGCAGCGCGTCGATATCGAGGCCGGGATTGGTAATGGCGGACGCCGCCGATGAATTGGCGCTCGTACTCATGGGTGATTCCTCAAGTTGAGTTATGTGGTGCATAGCCTGTAATCATGCGGGAGCATAGCCAATCCCCGGCCTGAAAGCACCCCCGCGACTGCTCGACCTATGTCTTCCCGGCAGATTCCAGCAGCACCACCGCGTGACAGGCGATGCCCTCGCCGCGGCCGAGGTAGCCGAGGCGCTCCGTGGTGGTCGCCTTGATGTTGAGCCGATCGGTGGCGCAGCCGAGATCGGCGCTGAGCAACGCCACCATAGCCGCGATATGGGGCGCCATGCGCGGTGCCTGGGCCACCAGCGTGAGATCGGCGTTGCCGAGGCGCCAACCACGCGCGGCGAGCAGCGCGACAACCCCGCGCAGCAGTTGCCGACTGTCGATGCCCCGGTATTGGGGGTCGCTATCGGGAAAGTGCGTGCCGATGTCGCCAAGGGCGGCGGCGCCGAGCAGCGCATCGCACAGCGCGTGGATCAACACATCGCCATCCGAGTGGGCGACGACGCCGCGCGCGAAGCCGATGGTCACGCCGCCGACGACGAGGTGATCGCCGGGGCCGAAGGCGTGGACGTCGAAGCCGTGGCCGATGCGCATCAGGGCTCCGCCTGCTGCTGGCGCAGGATGGCGGCGGCGATGCCCAAGTCGTCCGCCGTGGTGATCTTGATGTTGTCGGCACGCCCGGCGACCACGCGCGGGCGCAGCCCCAGGTGCTCGATCGCCGCCGCCTCGTCGGTGGGCAGGATGCCGGCCGCAGCGGCGCTGGCGAGCGCCCGGCACAGCAGGCCATAGCGGAACATCTGCGGTGTCAGCGCGGCCCACAGGTCGGCGCGGGGGACGGTGTGCTGGATGCAGCTGCCGCGCGCGTCACCGGCCACCTGCTTGAGGGTATCGCGCACCGGCGTCGCCAGAATGCCGCCGACCGGATCGGTCGCGAGTTCGGTCATCAGCTTGGCGATATCGGCGACCCGCACGCAGGGGCGCACCAGATCGTGCACCAGTACCCAGTCGTCAGGCGCGGCTTCATCGGCGATCGCGGTGAGCGCCAATTGGACGGACTCGGCACGCTCCATGCCGCCGGTGACGGTGCGCACGCGGGGAGCGCCGGCGACCGGCAGTTGGCGCCAATGGCGATCGTGCGGGTTGATGGCGACGACGATGGCGGTGATGTCGGGCACCGCGAGCAGGCGGCCGAGCGTGGTGGCGGCGACGGTGCGGTCGATGAGGGTTTGGTACTGCTTGGGCACTGCGCCGCCGAAGCGGCGACCGATGCCGGCGGCGGGCACTACCACCCAGTGGGTCATGGGGCGGCGCCCGGCTTGTCCCGGTCGATGATCATGTAAAAGGTCTCGCCGTCCTTGACCATGCCGAGGTCGTTGCGGGCGCGCTCTTCAATGCTGTCGAGGCCGCTCTTGAGGTCGGCCACTTCGGCCGCGATTTCCTCATTGCGCTGCCGGAGTCTTGCGTTCTCCTGTTGCTGCTCGCGCACATTGTGTTCGAGGGCGGCTTTCTGCGCGAAGCTGCCGTCGCCGCGCCACAGCCGGTACTGCAGCAGCGCCAGCGCGACGATCAGGGCACCGGCCAGCCAGCGCGCCATCTGTCCCCGCAGCGCCGCACTGGCCTTCAGGACCGGAACTCGGCGCGCCCGCGATAGGGCGCGATGCCGTCGAGTTCGGCCTCGATGCGCAGCAGGCGGTTGTATTTGGCGACCCGGTCGGAGCGGCACAGCGAGCCGGTCTTGATCTGCCCGGCCGAGGTGGCGACGGCGAGATCGGCGATGCAGGTGTCCTCGGTCTCCCCGGAGCGGTGCGAGATCACCGCCGTGTAGACGGCGGCTTTGGCCATCTGGATCGCGTCCAGGGTTTCCGACAGCGTGCCGATTTGATTGAACTTGATCAGGATCGAGTTGGCGATGCCGTTGGCGATGCCGCGCTGCAAAATTTTGGTGTTGGTCACGAACAGATCATCACCTACCAGTTGGATTTTAGCGCCCAGGCGCCGGGTCAGTTCGGCCCAGCCGTCCCAGTCGCTCTCGTCCATGCCGTCCTCGATCGACAGGATCGGGTGGCGGTTGGCGAGATCGCCGAGATAGCCCGCGAATTCGTTGGCCGTAAACGACTTGCCCTCGCCGCGCAATTGATAGCGACCGTCGCGGTAGAACTCGGACGCCGCGCAGTCGAGCGCGAGCGTGATGTCTTCGCCCAGGCGATAACCAGCGTTGGCGACAGCTTCGGCGATGACCTCGAGGGCGGCTTCGTTCGACGGGAGGTTGGGCGCGAAGCCGCCCTCGTCGCCTACCGACGTGGCAAGGCCGCGACTGCCCAGCACCTTCTTCAGGTGGTGGAAAATCTCGGCGCCTTGGCGCAGCGCCTCGGCAAAGGACGTCGCGCTGACCGGCTGGATCATGAACTCCTGGATATCGACGTTGTTGTCGGCGTGTTCGCCGCCGTTGATGATGTTCATCATCGGCACCGGCAGCGAAAAGCGGTTGGGCGTGCCATTGAGGTCGGCGATGTGGCGATACAGCGGCACCCCCCGCGCGATCGCGGCGGCCTTGGCGGCGGCAAGGGATACCGCGAGAATGGCATTGGCGCCCAGGTTGGCCTTGTTGTCGGTGCCATCGGCTTCGATCATCAACCGGTCCAGCTCGCGCTGGTCGGTGACGTCCTTGCCGAGCAGCAGTTCGCGGATTTGCGCGTTCACATTGCCGACGGCCTTGCGCACACCTTTACCCAGATAGCGGCTGGGGTCGCCGTCGCGCAGTTCGAGCGCCTCGCGGGAACCGGTCGAGGCGCCCGAGGGCGCGCAGGCACTGCCGCAGGTGCCGTCGGCGAGGATGACATCGGCATTGACGGTGGGGTTGCCGCGCGAATCCAGCACTTCGTAGGCTTTGATGTCGGCAATGGCAGTCATTGGTGGCGGTTCTCCTCGGCAAATCGGGTGGAATCCTGGGTGGGCAGGGGCGCCCTTGGCTAGGCGGTATCGAGCGTGGGCAAGCCTTTGATCAGGTCGTCCACTGCTTTCATTTGCGTCAGAAAGGCCTCCAGCCGATCTAGCCGCAGCGCGCTCGGGCCGTCGCAGGGCGCGCGCTCGGGATCGGGATAGGCTTCCAGAAACAACCCGGCGATGCCGACGGCGAGGCCGGCGCGGGCGAGTTCGGCAACCTGGGCGCGGCGGCCGCCGGAGGCGGCTTGCAGCGGATCGCGACATTGCAGCGCATGGGTGACATCGAAGGTCACCGGCAGGCCGCCGCTGACCTGTTTCATGGTCGCGAAGCCGAGCATGTCCACCACCAGATTGTCGTAGCCAAAATTGGCGCCGCGCTCGCACAGCATCACCTGCGCATTGCCGCACTCGCGGAACTTGGCGACGACATGGCCGACCTGGGACGGACTCATGAACTGGGGCTTCTTGACGTGGATGACGGCGCCGGTCGCGGCCAGCGCCGCCACCAGATCGGTCTGGCGCGCCAGAAACGCCGGCAGTTGCAGGACCTCGCAAACTTCGGCGACGGCGGCCGCTTGCTGGGGTTCATGCACATCGGTCAGCAGTGGCACGCCGAAGGTGCGCTTGACGTCGGCGAGCATCGCGAGCCCGGCATCGAGCCCGGGGCCGCGGAAGGAGTGGATCGATGAGCGGTTGGCCTTGTCGAACGACGCCTTGAACACATAGGGAATGCCGAGCTTGCGGGTGACTTCGACATAGTGCTCGGCGACGCGCAGCGTGAGGTCGCGGGATTCGAGCACATTGATGCCACCGAACAGCACGAAGGGGCGGTCATTGGCGATTTTCAGGTCGCCCATGGGGCCGGGGATGGCGATCGTCGTGGTCATCGGGGTACTTTTTCAGCGTGCTCGTTCAGCGTGCTCGGCATGTGCCAGCGCCGCGCGCACAAAGCCCGAGAACAGCGGGTGGCCCGTGCGCGGCGTGGAGGTGAATTCGGGGTGAAACTGGCAGGCGAAGAACCAGGGGTGGTCGGCGATCTCGACGGTCTCGACCAGGGATTGGCCGGCCGACCAGCCGCCGACCTTGAGCCCCGCGGCTTGCAACCGCTCCACATAGCCGTTGTTGACTTCGTAGCGGTGGCGATGGCGCTCCAGAATGACATCGCGGCCGTAGATTGCCCGCGCCCGCGAGCCCGGCACCAGCGCGCACTGCTGGGCGCCGAGGCGCATGCTGCCGCCCAGATCCGACGCCGTGGAGCGGGTTTCGACGCGGCCGCTGTCGTCGCGCCACTCGGTGATCAGGCCGATGACCGGGTGCGGCGTGCGGCGGTCGAACTCGGTGCTGTTGGCGCCGTCGAGCCCAAGCACATTGCGGGCGAACTCGATCACCGCGACCTGCATGCCCAAACAGATGCCGAGATACGGAATACCCTGCTCGCGGGCGTGGCGCACGGCCTTGATCTTGCCCTCGACGCCGCGCTCGCCAAAGCCGCCGGGCACCAGAATGCCGTGGCAATCGGCGAGCAGCGCCATGTCGTCCATCAGGTTTTCGGAGTCGATATAGCGGACTTTCACCTGTGCCAGATTGTGGATGCCGGCGTGTTCGAGCGCCTCGGTCAGCGATTTGTAGGCGTCGAGCAGATCCATGTACTTGCCGACCATGGCGATGGTCACCTGGGCTGTCGGGCTGTGCTGGTTCTCGACCACCAGATCCCACTGGCTCAGGTCTGCCGGCGGGCAGTCGAGATGGAATTTCTCCAGCACGATGCCGTCGAGATTCCATGCGTGCAGGTGGCGCGGAATGGTATAGATGCTCGGCATGTCCATCAGCGGCACCACGGCGCGCTCCTCGACGCTGGTAAAGAGCGCGATCTTCTTGCGCGAGCTGTCGTCGATGGGGAAATCCGAGCGGCAGATCAGCACATCCGGCTGCAGGCCGATGGAGCGCAGCTCCTTCACCGAGTGCTGGGTCGGCTTGGTCTTGGTCTCCCCGGCGGTGGCGATGTAGGGCACCAGCGTCAAGTGGATCAGCAGCGAGCGCAGCGATCCCAGTTCGACGCGGAGCTGGCGGATCGCCTCCAGAAACGGCTGGGATTCGATGTCGCCGACGGTGCCGCCGATCTCCACCAGCGCGATATCGGCATCGGCCCCGCCCTCGAGGATACGGCGCTTGATCTCGTCGGTGACATGGGGGATCACCTGCACGGTGCCGCCCAGGTAGTCGCCGCGCCGCTCCCGCTTGAGAATGGTCTCGTAGATCTGGCCGGTGGTGAAATTGTTGGCCCTGGTCATCCGCGAGTTCAGAAAGCGCTCGTAATGGCCGAGGTCGAGATCGGTCTCGGCGCCGTCCTCGGTGACAAAGACCTCACCGTGCTGGAACGGGCTCATGGTGCCCGGATCGACGTTCAGATAGGGATCGAGCTTGAGCACGGTGATTTTCAGCCCCCGGGCCTCCAAAACTGCGCCCAGGGACGCGGCGGCGATGCCCTTGCCGAGCGAGGACACAACGCCGCCGGTAACGAAGATAAAACGCGTCATGGGAGCCCTTGCGAGATACTGGTCGCCAGGAACATGGCAAGGCCGTCCCCGACTGGTCGATTCAGGGCCGTGAACCTGCCTGAAGATGGGGGCTCAGGCTATCAGAAAGGCGTCCCGCCCTCAACGCGGGCTTCGGTCGCGGGCTTCGGCGGGCTTCGGTGGGCACCGCCCGGCGCGCGCCGGAAGCAGGCCGGGCAGCGGCGAGACGTTGATTGTCGGCGCCCTGCCGTTGCGCGGGTGCCGCCGATCCGGGCACACTCGGCGGCGGCAAAAGGCTCGCGAGGGGAGCGTTCGTGGATCCAGCAAAACCCGATTTTCCGACGGTGCACCGGCGCGAACGCGAGTCGATCCGCCGGCTCGATGGCAAGCCCCTGGCCGACGGGCAGCCGCAGGCGGGGCTGGCGTTCTCGGGCGGTGGCATTCGCAGCGCCACTTTCTGTCTCGGCATTTTGCAGGCGCTGGCCGAACTCAGGCTGCTGGGCCAATTCGACTATCTGTCGAGTGTATCGGGCGGCGGCTACATCGCCGGCTGGCTGTCCGCGTTCATTCACCGCCAGTGCGGAGGCCAAGTCGAGGTCGCCGAGGCACAGCTTCAGACGGGTGGCGCCGAAAGCCCGGCGATTCGCTTTTTGCGCAGCTACAGCAATTATCTGACGCCCAAGGCGAGCCTGCTGGCGGCCGATTCGCTGACGGCGATCGCGACCTATGTGCGCAATCTGGTGTTGAACCTCACGCTGCTGTTGCTCGCGCTCGGCGGCGTGCTGCTGGTGCCGCGGCTGCTGGTATGGCTCGCCGGCTGGGGTCATGTCGCGCCGTTCGCACCGCACCACTGGCAGCTGCTGGTGGGCGGTGGCCTGGTGCTGATCCTGTTCGCGATGGTGTTTATCGGCCTCAATCTGAGTTGCATGGCGACGGCGTCCAAGACCCCACCCTGGTACACGCGCCAGGGCTGGGTGCTGGTGCTGGTGGTGGCGCCCACGCTGTTGTCGGCCTGGCTGGTCAGCTTCGGCTTTTACGGCGCGGCGGCGGAGATGGCGTCGATCGGCATCGGGCAGTGGCTTGGGATAGGCATGGTGGTCTACGTCTGCCCCTGGGCACTGGGTTGGTGGCTGGGGCGCTGGCTGGATCGCAAGTTCGCCGATCGGCCCCGGTTCAGGCCGATGCAATTGGTGGGCATGATCGCTTACGCCGCGTTCGCGGGAGCGCTTGGCGGCGTGCTGCTGGCCGGCTTCGCGCGCCTCTCGGTGGTGGTGCAGGAGCAGGGCTATAGCGGCGCCTGGATCGCCTCGGCGCTTTCCTGCGCGCTGTTGCTCGAATTCTATTCGCTGACCGTGGTCGCCCATATCGGCCTGATGGGGCGCGGGTTCTCCAACGAAACCCGGGAGTGGTGGTCGCGCCTCGGCGGCTGGCTGTTGCTGTGTGCGCTGGTGTGGGCAACGCTGTTTGCCGCGGTGTACCTGGCGCCGGCGGTGTTTTATGCAGCGCCGCAGTGGCTGCTGGGCTCGGGTCTGCTGGCTTGGCTGACCTCCACCGCGACCGGTGTAGTCCTCGGCCGCAGCCCCAAGTCGGCTACCGACGGCGAGAACAACTGGCGCGACGCCATCGCCAAATTCATGCCCTATGTGTTTGTCATCGGCCTGCTCGGGCTGCTGTCGTTTTGCCTGCATCTGCTGTTGCTGGCGCTGGCCTGCGGCAACTGCGCGCTGCACGGCCATTTTGCCGATGCCGGGTTCAGACAGATTCTGGCCGCCGAGGCCGAATATTTTCAGCGCCCCGGTATCGGCCTGCTGGCGGCGCTGTGCGCGGGCAGCCTGCTGCTCGCGGCCGTGCTGGCGCGGCGCATCGACGTCAACCTGTTTTCGATCTATCACTTTTATCGCCTGCGGCTGACGCGCTGCTATCTGGGCGCGTCGCGCGCGCAGGCGCGGTCGCCCCACCCGTTCACCGGCTTCGACCCGGCCGACGATCTGCCGCTGGCCACGCTGGCCGATACCACGGATGGCGGCGTGCAGTGCCAGCGCCCGTATCCGATACACAACACGGCGCTGAACCTGGTCGCCGGCAAACAGTTGGCCTGGCAGGATCGCCGCGCCGCGGCCTTCGCCCTCAGCCCGCTGTTTTGTGGCTACGGCTTCGTGCTGCCGGATGAAAAGGGCCAGCAGGTCGAACATTTCCGGCCCACCGCAGGATACCTGGGCGGACTTTGCCTCGGCTCGGCGATCGCGATGTCCGGCGCCGCCGCCAGCCCCAACATGGGCTATCACAGCTCCCCCGCGCTGACGTTTTTGATGACGCTGTTCAATGTCCGCCTCGGCCACTGGAGCGGCAACCCGGCACACGCCCACGCCTGGCGCTCCGACGGCCCCGCCTATGGCGGCAGCTATCTGATCCGCGAGCTGCTGGGCCTCACCGACTATCTGTCGCCCTATGTGTATCTGTCGGACGGCGGCCATTTCGAGAACCTCGGCATCTATGAGCTGGTGCGCCGCCGCTGCGCCACCATCGTCGCGGTGGACGCGGCGCAGGACGGCACGCGCGCGTTTGACGATCTCGGCAACGCGGTGCGCCGCTGCTACGCCGATTTCGGCGTCACCATCGACATTCGCACCGACAAGCTGCAATCCGACTATGCCGCCATCGGTCGCATCCTCTACCCGGACGCGCCCGCGGGCACGCTGGTGTATATCAAGCCGACGCTGCGCGGTGACGAGCCGGCGGATCTGCAAAATTACCAGCGCACCTGCCCGGACTTCCCGCACCAGTCGACCGCCGACCAATGGTTTGACGACGCCCAGTTCGAGAGCTACCGCAAGCTCGGCCACCGCAGCGGGCGCGCGGTGTTTGACGCGCCGCTCGCCAATGCGAATGCGCGCAACCTCGACCAGGGCGCCCTCGCCGGCGTCACCGCGCTGCTGCGCGAAGCCGCCGGCCTGGGGCCCTGAGCGCCGTCGCCATGTCTGCGCTGATCGGGCAACTGGGCGCCATCGTCGGCGCCCGTTGGGTATCGACCGATGCCGACAGCCTTGCCCGCTACGGCGTCGATCGCACCACGCGGTGGCCGCCCGCGCCGGTTGCGGTGGTGTTGCCGGGCAGCGTCGCGGAGGTGCAGGCGCTGGTGCGCCTGGCCAATCGGGAGCGCCTGGCGATCGTGCCATCGGGCGGCCGCACCGGCCTCAGCGGCGGCGCGGTCGCGGCCAGCGGCGAACTGGTGCTGGCGCTGGAGCGCATGAACCGGGTGCTCGAACTCGATCCCGCCGCGCGCACCTTGCGCTGTCAGGCTGGCGTCACGACGCGGGCCGTGCAGGATTGCGCCAGCGCCCACGGCCTGTGCTACCCGGTCGATTTCGCGTCTGCGGGGTCGAGCCAGATCGGCGGCAATATCGCCACCAACGCCGGCGGCATCCGCGTGATCCGCCACGGCATGACGCGGGACTGGGTGCTGGGTTTGACCGTGGTTACCGGCGGCGGCGAAGTGCTCGAACTCAATCGCGGCCTGATCAAGAACAACACCGGCTACGACTTCCGCCATTTGTTCATCGGCTCCGAGGGCACGCTGGGGATCATCTGCGCGGCAACCTTGCGGCTGACCGCGCCACCACCACCGTCGCGGGTGCTGGTACTGGGGGCGACCAGCTTTGCCGCCATCGTCGAGGTGCTGCAACTGTTTGCGCGGCAACTGCATTTGTCGGCGTTCGAGTTTTTCTCGGACCTGGCGCTCGCCAAAGTGATGGCGCGGCACAACTTGCCGGCGCCGCTGGCACGGCGCGCACCCTTCTATGCGTTGATCGAATTCGACGATGCCGGTGAAGACGCTGGCGCCGCCAGCCTCGACACCGCGGCGGCGTTGTGCGCGACCGGTGTGGAGCGCGGCTGGGCGGTGGACGGCGTGGTCAGCGAGAGCCTGGCGCAGGCGCGCAACCTGTGGCGCCTGCGCGAAGATATTTCGGAGACGCTGGCCGTCCACCAGCCCTACAAGAACGACATCGCGGTCGGCGTGGCGCGGATGGCGGAATTCATCGAAGCCGTGGAAAACCTGGTGGCGGCGCGCTACCCGGATTTCGAGGTGGTCTGGTACGGCCATATCGGCGACGGCAACCTGCACCTCAACATCCTGAAACCGGATGCGCTGGCCGTCGCCGAGTTTGACGCTCACTGTAGTGCCGTTAGCACCGAAGTCGCGGAACTGGTCGCGCGGTTCGGCGGCAGCGTGTCCGCCGAGCACGGCATCGGACTGTTGAAGAAAGACTATCTGCACCACAGCCGCAGCGTCGAGGAGATTCGCCTGATGCGCGCCGTCAAGGAGGTGTTCGATCCCAACGGCATCCTGAATCCGGGCAAGATCTTCGCTTAGCTCAACCACGCCATTTTCAGCGAGCCCATTATCAGCGAGACCATTTTCAGGAACAGATTGCCATGCCCTATATCCACCGCTATCTCGATGGCTCGCCCTGCCCCCTGCCCGCCGGCAAGGCCGTCTGCGTCGGCCTCAATTACGCGGCCCACGTCGCCGAGATGGGCAGCGCGCCCAGCGCCGAGCCGATTCTGTTCATCAAGCCGGCCACCGCGCTGACCGCACTGGATGGCGAGATCGCGGTGCCGGCAGGTCGGGGAGACTGCCACTTCGAGACCGAGCTGGCGGTGCTGATCGGCGCCTCGCTGACCCGCTGCGACACCGCCGCGGCCGTCGCCGCCATCGCCGGGGTCGGCGTGGCGCTGGACCTGACGCTGCGCACACTGCAAAGCGCGCTGAAAAAGGCTGGCCAGCCGTGGGAAAAGGCCAAGGGCTGGGACGGCGCCTGCGCGGTCTCGCCCTTTGTCAAGCCGGCGTTGGTGGCTGACCTGCAAAAGGTGCAACTGCGCCTGTACCAGAACGGCGAGCTGCGCCAGGACGGCAACAGCGCCGACATGCTGACCCCGGTGATTCCGCTGATCTGCTACATCAGCCAATTCTTCACGCTGCAACCCGGGGATCTGGTGCTGACCGGCACGCCGCAGGGCGTCGGCCCCCTACAGAACGGCGATCGCCTGGTCGCCGAGCTGGCGGGCATCATCCGGGTTGCAACGGGCGCCGTCAGGTTCTGCTAGCTGGCAGACAGCAGACCGGCATCACCCCCGCTTGCTGTCGGTGGCCAGTTCGGGCGCGGGCGACGTCGGCGCCAGCAGTTGCTGCGCCGCCTCCTTCATGCTGCCGGTCTCGCCGACCAGACGCGCGGGCAGCCTGGGCAGCGCGCTGATGATCGAGACCAGCAGCGAACAGGCGTAGGGGATGGCCTGCATCAGCAGCATCACCGCCCACAACAATTGGTCCAGCGTTTCGGTGCCGAACACCGCGATCATGCAACCCGCCGCCAGCAACAGCGCCACCAGGAACAGCGTCTCCTCGCGCGCGGCCGTCAATGCTTGCACCAGCGCCTGGGTGCTGGCCTGTTTGGGGGTGCGGAAAAAGGGCTTGTCCTTGACCACGAAGCCGGACAATACCGCGAGCCCGATGGTGTGGGTCAGCGCCAGTCCGGCAACCGCGGCGGAGAGCGTCTGCATGAAGGTGGCGCCGACCCGCGTGCCGTACAGGTACGCCAGCTTGCCGAGCTTGAACACAAACAGGGTCAACGGCAGCACGGAAAAAATCAGCAGCGGCGGATCGACCTTGGTCGGCGCCATCAGCATGGCGGCGGACCAGGCCAGCGCCGCCAGATTGAACACTACATTGACGCCGTCGGCGATCCAGGGCAGCCAACCGGCGACAAAGTGGTAGCGCTGGCCGAGGGTCAGGCGCTTCTGGTTGCCGCGCAACAGCGAGCCGGTGTGGCGGCGCAGAATCTGCATGGCGCCGAATGCCCAGCGCAGGCGCTGCTTCTTGAAATCGAGAAAGGTGTCCGGCATCAGCCCGCGGCCGTAGCTTTTGGGGATGTAGGTTGCATCGCCGCCCTCTTCAAAGATGCGCAGGCCGAGTTCGGCGTCCTCGGTGATGCACCACTCGGCCCAGCCGCCGACCTGGGCGAGTGCGGCTTTGCGCACCATGGTCATGGTGCCGTGCTGGATGATGGCGTTGCGCTCGTTGCGGGTGATCATGCCGATGTAGAAAAAGCCCCGGTACTCGGCATAGATCATCGCCTTGAACAGGTTTTCATGGGCGTCGCGGTAATCCTGGGGCGCCTGCACGATGGCGATATTGTTGTTCAGGGTCTGGGGGGCGAGATCGCGCAGCCAGCGCGGGTGAACCCTGTAGTCGCTGTCGATGACGGCGACGACGCTCGCGTCGGGGTGGGTCTCGCGCAGCGCGAAGTTCAGCGCGCCGGCCTTGAAACCGGCGAGCGGCGCGACGTGAAAGAAGCGGAACCGGGGCCCCAGCTTGGCGCAGTGCGCCTCGACCGGCCGCCACACCGCCTCGTCCTTGGTGTTGTTGTCGATGACCAGCACTTCAAAATTGGGGTAGTCGAGCGCGGCCAGGGCATCCAGCGTCTCGATCATCATCGCCGCCGGCTCGTTGTAGGCCGGCACATGTACGGAAACCATGGGCAGCTCGGCGTCCGGCACTTCCGTGGGGCGAAACAGGCGCCGGTGTTCGCGCAGCCACAGGGCTTCGGCCCACTCGTGGGCCTCGGCGAGCAGCACCACGATGACGCCGATCATGCCGATGGTTAACAGGATGCCGACGATGACCGAGGTGACGGTCAGGTAGCGGTTGCTGTTTTCGTAGATGATCACCACCGCCGCCGGCGGCGCGGCGTACGCGATCACCGCGAGAAAGCTGCGCCCTCGGCTGCGAAGCAGGCGGCTGTCGATCAGCAGCAGATCGAACGTGAACACCGCCACCACCACCGAG
>CBDDRG010000080.1:0-4260 GCA_965232975.1 uncultured bacterium | reverse complement strand
CGGAAAGGGCACGCCGGTGGCGTCGATGGCGCAGCCGCCCAGCAAGCCATGTTCCAGCACCAGCCCAAGGCCAAAGCGGCGGTTGACCACGTTCAATACCTTGACCGCTTCGGCCACGATCTCGGGGCCGATGCCGTCGCCGGGCAGAATCAGAATGTTCTTGTGCATCGGTTTATCGATCCATGTGAATCTTGATTGTTGCGCCAATATTTTGTTTTTTAACGAATGGCATTGAATAACCAGGGACACTGCCGCTGCCAGTTGCGCTCGAAGGCGCGGATGGCGTCGGCGTCCTCCAGCGTCAGGCCGATCTCGTCCAGGCCGTTCAGCAGGCAGTGCTGATGGAAGCGGTCGATGGCGAAGCGGATATCGCGACCATCGGGCTTGCGCACGGTCTGGGCCGCCAGATCCACCGTCAGCTGGTAGCCCTCGGTGGCGGCCACTTCGGTGAACAGCTGATCGACGACAAGCTCATCAAGAACAATAGGCAGCAGCCCATTCTTGATGCAGTTATTGAAAAATATATCGGCAAAGCTGGGCGCGATGACGACCCGAAAACCATAGTCTTCCAGCGCCCAGGGCGCGTGCTCGCGGCTCGACCCGCAGCCGAAGTTGGCGCGCGCGAGCAGGATCGAGGCGCCCCGGTAGCGCGGCCAGTTCAGCGGAAAATCCGGGTTTTGCGGGCGGCCGCTGTTGTCCTGATCGGGCAGACCCTGATCCAGATAGCGCAGCTCGTCGAACAGGTTGGGGCCGAAGCCGCTGCGCTTGATGGATTTCAGGAATTGCTTGGGGATGATCATGTCGGTATCGACATTGGCGCGATCCATCGGCGCGACCAGCCCGGTGTGCGTGGTGAAACTTTTCATGGGTGCTTCCTCGGCGCAGCCTGTTCAACGGATAGTCCAGATCAACGGATAGTCCAGATCAACGGATAAAGTCGCGCACATCGACAAAATGCCCGGCGATCGCGGCCGCGGCGGCCATGGCCGGACTGACCAGGTGGGTGCGCCCGCCGTTGCCCTGGCGACCCTCGAAATTGCGGTTGGAGGTGGACGCGCAGTGCTCGCCGGGCTCCAGTTTGTCGGCGTTCATCGCCAGGCACATGGAGCAGCCGGGTTCGCGCCACTCCATGCCGGCGGCTGTGAAGATGCGGTCGAGACCCTCGGCCTCGGCCTGCGCTTTCACCGCCTGCGATCCCGGCACGATCAGCACCTGCCGGACCGACGCCGCCACGCGGCGGCCGTTGGCGATGGCGGCGGCCGCGCGCAGATCCTCGATGCGCGAATTGGTGCAGGAGCCGATGAACACCCGGTCCACCGGAATCTCGGTCAGCGGCATATCGGCCGTCAGGCCCATGTAGCGCAAGGCGCGCACCACGGCGTCGCGCCGCTGGGGGTCGGCGATCTGCTCCGGGTTCGGCACCCGGCCGCTGACCGGCAGTACCATTTCCGGCGAGGTGCCCCAGCTCACCTGGGGCAGGATATCCTCGCCGCGCAGCTCGACGACCTTGTCGAACACCGCGCCGTCGTCACTGTGCAAGGTGCGCCAGTAGGCGACCGCGCGCTCCCAGTCGTCACCCACGGGGGCATACGTGCGGCCTTTGACGTAGGCGATGGTGGTGTCATCGACGGCGATCATGCCGACGCGGGCGCCGGCCTCGATGGCCATGTTGCAGACCGTCATGCGTCCCTCCATCGACAGGTCGCGAAACACTTGGCCGGCGAATTCGATGGCGCAGCCGGTGCCGCCGGCGGTGCCGATCTTGCCGATGATGGCGAGGATCACATCCTTGGCGGTGACGCCGAAGCCGAGCCGGCCGACGACGCGCACCAGCATGTTCTTCATCTTCTGCGCCACCAGACACTGGCTGGCGAGCCCATGCTCGACCTCCGAGGTGCCGATGCCGTGGGCCAGCGCGCCCAGCGCGCCATGAGTCGCGGTGTGGGAATCGCCGCACACCACGGTCATGCCCGGCAGCGTCGCGCCCTGTTCGGGGCCGATGACGTGGACGATGCCCTGCCCCGGGTCGTTGATGCCGTGCTCGACGATGCCGTATTCAGCGCAGTTGTCGTCCAGCGTCTGCACCTGGATGCGCGATACCCTGTCGGCGATGGCGGCGTTGCCGCCCGCGCGCTCCCGGGTGTCCGTCGGCACATTGTGGTCGGCGGTGGCCAGATTGGCGTCGACGCGCCAGGGGCGACGACCGGCGAGGCGCAGGCCTTCAAAGGCCTGCGGCGAGGTCACCTCGTGCAGCAGATGGCGGTCGATGTACAGCAGCGCCGAGCCGTCGGCGCGCTCCACGACCAAATGGGCATCCCACAGCTTGTCGTACAGGGTTTTTGGCGACTGATCAATGACCGACATGGCACTCTCCCGCAAGGCTTCCCGCCAGGTTTCAAGTTCACCGCAGCAGTTTAGTCAGCGGCATCCAATAAAACAAATTCATAATTTTTATTGTTTTGATTCCAGAATCGAATTCAATTTGCTACCTTGCGACCATGGACACCCAGTTGCTCGAAGCCTTTGTCGCCGTTGCCGAAACCGCCTCTTTTTCGGTCGCGGCCGAGCGCATCCACCTCACCCAACCCGCCGTCAGCAAGCGCATCGCACTGCTCGAAGACCAGCTCGGCTGCCGGCTGTTCGACCGCATCGCGCGCAATATCAAGCTGACCGATGCCGGTTTGGCGCTGCTGCCCCGCGCGCGCGCCATCCAGCGCGAGGTCGCCGACACGCGGCAACTGATCCGCGACCTGTCCGGCAGCGTGTCCGGGCACCTGCGCATCGCCATCAGCCATCACATCGGTCTGCACCGGCTGCCACCGGTATTGAAAGCCTTTGCGCAGAGCCACCGCGATGTCGTCCTGGCGGCCGATTTCATGGATTCCGAGGTCGCCTATGGCGCGATTCTGCAGGGGCGCTTCGAGGTCGCCGTGATCACGCTGGCGCCGGAACCCCACCCGCGCATACTGGCGCGGCCGATCTGGCCCGACCCGCTGCAACTGGTGGTGGCGCCCGATCACGCGCTGGCCGCGCGCGGCGAGAATGTCAGTCTGGCGCTGCTCAGCCAGTATCCGGCCATATTGCCGGGTCTCGGCACCTACACCGGGCGCATGATCGAGGCGTTTTTTGAACGGCACGGCCAGCGTCTGAACGCGACCATGGCCACCAATTATCTGGAGACCATCAAGATGATGGTCTCGGTGGGCTTGGGCTGGAGCCTGTTGCCGGCCACGCTGGTCGATGCCAGTTTGCGACCGTTGCAATGCCCGGGCCTCGCCCTCAGCCGCCGGCTCGGCTATATCCATCACCGCGAGCGCACATTGTCGAACGCCGCACGCGCCTTTATCGGCCTGCTGGATGCCGCGGCCGCGAGCGGCCCGTGACCACACCATTGCCTCTGACCACGGCGGCCATCGCCTGGCGGAACGGCCAGCCGTTTTCGACTCAATTTCAGGATCCGTACTTTTCGCGGCTCGACGGCCGCGCCGAAACCGAGCATGTGTTTCTGCGCCACAACCACTTGGCGACACGCTGGCGCGCGCTGCCGGCCGGCGCCCGTTTCACCATCGGTGAGACGGGCTTCGGCACCGGCCTCAATTTTCTGTGCGCGGCGGAGCTGTGGCTGCGCACCGCGCGGCGCGACGCCCGCCTCGATTTCGTATCCGCGGAAAAATATCCGCTCGATAACGGCCAACTGGCGCAGGCGCTCGCGCTCTGGCCCGAACTCGCCGGCCTCGCGCACCAGCTCCTCGATGTTTATCCGCCCCTGGTGCCGGGCTGGCATCGCCTGTATCTGGCCGGTGGGCGCATTGCGCTGACGCTGCTGTTCGACGGCGCGAGCACTGCTTTCACGGCGCTGAAATACAGCGACCATCCCGAGTTCGCCCGCACCGGGCCGCACCTCGACGCCTGGTTTCTCGACGGCTTCGCCCCCGCGAAAAATCCCGATCTATGGACGCCTGAATTGTTCGCGACCATCGCCGATCTCAGTGCGCCGGACACTACCTTCGCTACCTTTACCGCCGCCGGCAGCGTGCGGCGCGGTCTTGCGGACGCGGGTTTCGAGGTCGCCAAGGTCGCCGGCTTCGGCCGCAAGCGCGACATGCTGTGCGGCACATTTGGGGGCGCCCCACCGGCCGCGGTCACCGCTCACGCAGGCAAGCACCAGGGTGCGCCGACGCCCTGGTACCTGCCCCGCCAGCGCGCGCGCGACAAACGCCAACAGGCGGTGGTGATCGGTGGCGGTATCGCGGGCTGCAC
>CBDDRG010000079.1:0-6050 GCA_965232975.1 uncultured bacterium | reverse complement strand
TGCCGGGCTCAGTCCGTTGCGAATCGGTGAAGTGGGTCTGCATCGGGAGCGCCTAACTATCGGAATACATGCGGCCGGGATTGAGCACGGCCCGGGGATCGAAGCTGGCCTTCACCCGCCGCGTCAAGGCCGCCAGCGCCGGCGGCTGGGGCTGGAACACGGCCACCTCGGCACGGCGCGCGGCGCTGGCGCGCCACAGGGTCGCGTGACCACCGTCCGGCGCCAACGCACTGCGTATCTGTTCGGCTGGAGTGCCGGCCGGGCAGGACAGCCAGAGCGTGCCGCCGGCCTGATCCTGCAACCACTCGACCTCGGGTTCCCCGTTGACGATATGCGCGATCACCGCGGGCGCGGTTGCCGGCGCCAGCGACAGCCGCCAGATCTCGCGCGTATCTCCGGAGGCGAGCAGCGCCAGATCGCGGATTTCCCGCCACAGCGCCAGCGCCGCCGGACCATCGCGTTCATCGCAGTCAACACCTTCGAGATAACCGCCGCCGACGAGCAGCGTTTTCAAACCCGCGACGCGATGGCGCACCGACAGCTCCGGGCCTTCCACACGCAGTGCCGTTACCGATTGACCCGCCGCTTTGACCGCGGCGGAACGCGCCGCAACCCTTGTCGGCAGATGCGCGGCGCCGCTCACCACATGGGCCGACGCGGCGGCGGTACGCATCAGGCGACTTGCGCCAGTATCGTCAAGGCCAAAAATCAGCAGCGCGCCGGAAAACTCCGGCACCGGCATCACCTTCACAGTGACTTCCCAGAGCGCGGCCAGCGTTCCCCAGGAACCGGCCAGCAGCTTCGGCAGATCAAAACCCGTGACGTTCTTGACCACGCGGCCACCGGCCTTGAACGGCTCGCCGCGGCCATTGACGGCCCGGAACCCCAGAAAGTGGTCGCGGGCGGCGCCGGCAAGAAACCGCCGCGGGCCCGAACTGTTCGCGGCAAGCACGCCGCCCAAGGTGCCGGCCCGGGCCGCTCCCGCTATCGGCGCCGTCGCCGAAGCGGCGAACAGATGGGTATGATCCGGCGGCTCGAACGCCAGCATCTGTCCGTTCCGTGCCAGCAGCGCTTCGATGTCCGCGAGTGGCGTGCCGGCACCCGCCGTCAGCACCAGCTCGTTGGGTTCGTACTGGCCGACGCCGCTGAAACCCGCGAGGCTGAGTACATGCTCCGCTGGCACCGGCCGGCCGATACCGCTTTTGCTGCCGCCGCCCACGACCGCGAGCGGCGTGGCGTTCGCGGCAGCCCAGCGCAGAATCTCGCGGAGTTCCTCCGGACGGTTCGGGGTGAAGACGGTTGCCATCGGCGAATCCGCTACAGCCGGGGCAGATGCGGAAACGGAATTTGCCCGCGATGCACATGCAGGTGGCCCAGTTCGGCGCAGCGGTGCAGTTGCGGGAACACCTTGCCCGGGTTGAGCCGGCCGTCGGGATCGAACGCGCATTTCACCCGCATCTGCTGCGCGAGATCGTCGGTGTCGAACATGGTGCCCATCAGATCGCGCTTCTCCACGCCGGCGCCGTGCTCGCCGGTGAGCACGCCGCCGACTTCGACGCACAGCACAAGAATCTCGGCGCCGAAGGCTTCGGCACGCGCCAGTTCGCCGGGCACATTGGCGTCGTAGAGGATCAGCGGGTGCAGGTTGCCGTCGCCGGCATGAAACACATTGGTCACGCGCAGGCCGTATTTCAGACTCATTTCGGCCATGCGCTGCAACACATGCGGCAACTGGTGGCGGGGGATGGTGCCGTCCATGCACAGGTAATCCGGCGATAGCCGGCCGACCGCGGGAAACGCGGACTTGCGGCCGAGCCAGAACGCGAGGCGCTCGGCCTCGTTCGCACTCGCGCGCACCGAGGTCGCGCCACTCTCGCGGGCGATAGCGACCACGCGCGCCAGCAGCTGATCGACTTCCGCCGCCGGGCCGTCCAGCTCGACGATCAGCAGCGCCTCGGCATCCAGCGGATAACCGGGGTGACAGAACGCTTCGGTGGCGGCGACGATGAATCTGTCCATCATCTCGAGCCCCGCCGGAATGATGCCGGCGGCGATGATGGCGGCGACTACCCGACCGGCGTCCTCATTGCTGGCAAAGCCGAGCAGCGCCGCGCGCGCGGTCTCCGGGCGCGGCAGGATGCGCACCGTCACCTCGGTGATGACGCCGAGCAGGCCCTCGGAGCCGGTCAGCAAACCCAGCAGATCGTAGCCGTCGGCGTCCATGTGCTTGCCGCCCAGGCGCACGACCGTGCCGTCCAGCAGCACCATCTCCAGGCCGAGCAGATTGTTGGTGGTCATGCCGTATTTCAGGCAGTGCACGCCGCCGGAATTTTCGGCGACGTTGCCGCCGATGGTGCAGGCGATCTGGCTCGACGGATCCGGCGCGTAGTAGAAATTGCGCGCGGCCACCGCGTCGCTCAGCGCCAGATTGGTGACCCCGCTCTGCGCGGTCAGGCAGCGGTTGGCGTAGTCGATATCGAGAATGCGGTTGAAGCGCCCGAGCCCGATCAGCACCGCATCGGCCAGCGGCAGCGCACCGCCGGACAGCGAGGTGCCGGCGCCGCGCACGACCACCTTGACGTTGCGCCGGTGACAGATCGCGAGCACACCGGCCAGTTCCGCGACCGTGTCGGGCAGCACCGCGACCAGTGGCACCTGCCGATAGGCGGTCAGCGCATCGCAATCGTAGGCGCGCAGCCCGGCGGCATCGGCGATCACCCGCGCCACCGGCAGCAGCGCGCGCAACTCCGCGAGCAGGGCCTCGCGTTGGGCCAGAATAGCCGGTTCGGCGGCGGGCATCTGCACAGCCGGTATCCTCATTGGGGGCGCCGCCGCGGCGGGCATGGCTCGCCAGACGGGCATGGCTCGCCAGAATAGTGGCTGGCGCCCGGTCTGCCTAGGAGCCTGTCGGTCGCCGCGCTGGCGATAATCGCCAGCGGGCACTTGCGGCACACTCTGCCATACTGCGGCGACACGGCAACGGAAAGAGGACGCCATGAACATGCTCAGGGCCATTGCGATTGCGCTCATCGCCGCGGGTGTACTCGCGCTGGTGTATCGGGAATTCAGCTATACCAAGGAGACTCACGAAGCCAAAATCGGCCCACTTGAGCTGCGTGTAGATGAGCGGGAAACGTTTGCGGTGCCGGTGTGGGCTGGCGTTGGCGCCATCGTCGCCGGGGGCCTGCTGCTGGTATTTGGCGCCCGCAAGGGTTGAGGCCGCCGCTGCTGAGCAGCCCTGCCGGCGCAACGCGCCACCCACCGCCGCAGCGCTGACGAATGTCCAAGTACTGGCCGCAGTCGACGGTGGCGCCGTTAGCCGCGGAGAGCCGGTTGGACACCTGTTATTTGTGGAATTTCTCCGCCAGCGCCTGGGCGACCACCGGGGGTACGAAGGGCGAAATGTTGCCGGACAGCGAGGCGATCTCGCGCACCAGCGTCGACGAAATGTAGGAGTGATGTTCGGATGGCGTCAGGAACAGGCTCTCGATCTCCGGCGACAGCGCGCGGTTCATGTTGGCGAGTTGAAACTCGTACTCGAAATCCGACACCGCCCGCAAACCGCGCAGGATTGCCGCGCCCCCGCAATCGCGCACGAAGTTGATCAACAGGTAGTCGAAACCCCGCACCTCGACGTTGGGCAGGTGCGCCAGCGCGCTGCGCGCGAGTTCGATGCGCTCGTCGAGGTTGAACAGCGGCCCCTTGCGCTCGCTGCTCGCGATACCGACCACGACCCAATCAAACAGCTTGCAAGCGCGCTCGACCAGATCGACGTGGCCGTTGGTGATGGGGTCGAATGTCCCCGGATACACGACTTTTGCCATACCCCCTCCTCAACCTCGGCGCGGATGGTAAACAATCCGCCCACCGACCTCAAATGCAGCGGTACAAGCGACAGTTGACCCGGCCGGAGCACTGGTCGCGGTGCAGGTGCCAATGTGCAGGCAAGGCAGCCGGTGCGTGCTCGACGGCGGTTTCTATATAGACCCAGGCGGCGGGCGCCAGCCAGCCGCCCGCGTCCAGCCGGGTCGCGGCCAGCGCGACAACCGCGGCCTGAAAGGGCGGATCGAGAAACACCAAATCAAAGGGCGCCAGCGTCGCGGAGGGGCCGCGCTCTAGCCACTCCAGGGCATCCTCATGCACGATTGTGACCGCCTCCTCGGCGGCGAGCAGCGCACGATTTGCTCGCAGTGCCTCCACCACCGTTGGCTGTGCATCCACCAACACCACGGCGCCGGCGCCCCGCGACGCCGCCTCGAAGCCGAGCGCGCCCGAACCGGCGAACAGATCCAGGCAGCGGGCCCCGGGCAGGTGCGGTTGCAGCCAGTTGAACAGGGTTTCGCGCAGCCGATCGCCGGTGGGCCGGAGGCCGTCAACGGCGGGAAACCGCAAGCGCCGGCTGCGCCAGCGCCCGCCGATGATGCGCACCTGACCAGCGGGAGCGGGCTCGGCAGGCGGTCTGGCGGGGCGCCGGCGTGCGGATGACCGACGTGCGGATGACATGGGGGCGGCAGCGATAGCGGCGGGAATGGTAGGATACACGCGATTCCGCGGGGACGACCAATCCAGCCATGGCGAGCGACCACAGCCACAACGCCGATGCCCCGGGCAAAACCGGGCTCTTTGCACGCTGGCGCCGCGCCAAAACCGCAACGGAGCCTGCGCCCGACGCGCCGCCGGTTCCCGAGCTCCCGTCACCGGAGGCAGGCGTCGACGAGCAGTCGGCCGCCGCCCGCAGCGGTTTGTTGCGCCGCGCCCTCGCTCGCACCGGTGCCGGCCTCGGCAATCTGTTTCTCGGCCACAAGGCCATCGACGCCGCGCTGTTTGACGAACTCGAAACCCTGCTGGTGCAGGCCGACGTGGGTGTCGCTGTCAGCGGCGCCATCATCGCGACGCTGACCGAGCGGGTGAAGCGCCGCCAGCTCAGCGATAGCGAGGCGCTGCGCGCCGAGCTGCGCGCCGTGCTGCGGGATATTCTGCGGCCCTGTGAACAAGCCCTCAGCGTCGCCGGCGGCCGGCCCTTCGTGGTGCTGGTGGTGGGCGTCAACGGCGTCGGCAAGACCACCACCATCGGCAAGCTCGCGCATCGCTATCAACGCCAGGGGCTGAGCGTGATGCTGGCTGCCGGCGATACCTTTCGCGCCGCCGCGGTCGAGCAATTGCAGGTGTGGGGCGAGCGCAACCAGGTGCCCGTGGTCGCCCAGCACACCGGCGCCGACAGCGCCTCGGTGATTTTTGACGCCTTGCAGTCCGCGCGCGCGCGCGGACTGCAACTGTTGATCGCCGACACTGCCGGGCGGCTGCACACCAAAAGCAACCTGATGGAAGAGCTGCACAAGATCAAGCGGGTGCTCGGTCGCCTCGACCCGGCCGCACCCCACGAAGTGCTGCTGGTGCTGGACGCCGGCACCGGGCAGAACGCGCTGGTGCAGACCCAGCAATTCAAGGATACGCTCGGGGTGACCGGCATCGTCCTGACCAAGCTCGACGGCACCGCCAAGGGCGGCGTGGCCTTTGCTCTCTGCCAGCGCTTCGGCATCCCGCTCCGCTACGTGGGCGTCGGCGAAGGGCTCGACGATTTGCAGCCGTTTGCCGCCGACGCCTTTGTCGACGGCCTGCTGGCGGGTGGACCCGGGGATCGGGAAGGTCGGGACTGACCTGCGGCATGATCCGTTTCGACAATGTCAGCAAACGCTATCCCGGCGGTCACGATGCCCTGCTGGGAGTCAGCCTTGAATTGGCCGCGGGCGAATTCGCGTTTCTGACCGGGCACTCCGGGGCTGGCAAAAGCACCTTGCTCAAACTGATCATGCTGATGGAGCGGCCCACCCGCGGCCAGTTGCTGGTCAACGGCAAGAACCTGACCCGCCTGCACACCAGCCAGATACCCCACTATCGGCGCCGCGTCGGCGTGGTGTTCCAGGATCACCACCTGTTGTTCGATCGCTCGGTGTTCGCGAACGTTGCCCTGCCGCTACAAGTGGCGGGCCACGAGCCCGGCGCAATCGGCCGGCGGGTGCGCGCCGCCCTCGACAAGGTCGGCCTGCTCG
>CBDDRG010000078.1:0-3337 GCA_965232975.1 uncultured bacterium | reverse complement strand
CACATCAATTTGCACAAGACCTTCTGTATCCCCCACGGCGGTGGCGGCCCGGGCATGGGGCCGATCGGCGTGCGCGCCCATCTCCAACCCTTTCTGCCCGGCCACCCGCTGGAGCCCGCGATCGGCGACAGTGGCATCGCGATTTCAGCAGCCCCCTGGGGCTCGGCATCGATCCTGCCGATCTCCTGGATGTACATCCGCATGATGGGCGGCGCCGGGCTGACCAAGGCCACCCAGGTGGCGATGCTGAACGCCAACTACATCGCAAAGCGACTCGCCCCCCACTACCCGGTGCTCTACACCGGGCGCGGCGGCTTCGTCGCCCACGAGTGCATCATCGATATCCGGCCCCTCAAGGAGGCGACCGGCATCACCGAGGAGGACATCGCCAAACGGTTGATGGACTACGGCTTCCACGCGCCGACGATGTCCTTCCCGGTCGCCGGCACGTTGATGATCGAGCCCACCGAAAGTGAATCCCAGGCCGAGCTGGATCGCTTCATCGATGCCATGATCCGTATTCGCGGCGAAATCGCCCGCGTGGCCAGTGGTGAATGGGATCGCATCGACAATCCCCTGAAGAACGCTCCACACACACTGGATGACCTGCTGGCGGACACCTGGCAGCGGCCCTACGACCGCGAAACCGCGGGGCGGCCGGCGCCCTGGTTGAAAGAGCACAAGGTCTGGCCGACCGTGAACCGCATCGACAGCGTGTACGGCGACCGCAACCTGATGTGCGCGTGCCCGCCGCTCACGGCATATGAGGATGAGTGAGGGCCCCCGCATTCGCTCCGACGTCAATGATGATGGTCGTCGCGATGCTCATCGCCGTGATCGTCGCGATGCCCATCGTGATGCCCGACAGGTTCAACGAAGCAGCCGGAAAGAGCCAATATCGCAACTGCTGTGAAGATGAACTCGAGAGTGATTTGCTGCCCGGTTGACACGCCCGCGAGCGGTATTGCCGAGAGGTTTGCCGCGGTCAGGACGGCAACGGGCGCCGGGCCGCACCCAGAGTCTGGATCGCTTTTTCGTGTAAGATTGCGCCCTGTCCACCGTTGCCGCTCGCCATGACCGCCCAGTTCACGGACATCCCCCTCAGTCGCCCCGCGACCCCTCTGTTGGACACCATCGACTGCCCGCGGCAGCTGCGCCAACTGGAGGTCGGGCAGCTCAATCAACTCGCCAATGAGTTGCGCGCTTATCTGCTGTACAGCGTCGGTCGCAGCGGCGGCCACTTCGGCGCCGGTCTCGGCGTCATCGAGCTCACCATCGCCCTGCATTATGTATTCAACACGCCCCACGACCGCCTGGTGTGGGACGTCGGCCATCAGACCTATCCCCACAAGATTCTGACCGGCCGCCGCGACGCCCTCCTCCGCGTGCGTCAGGCGGGGGGGCCATCCGGATTTCCCAAGCGCAGCGAGAGCGACTACGACACTTTCGGGGTCGGCCATTCGAGCACCTCGATCAGCGCCGCCCTGGGCATGGCGATCGCCGCGCGCATGCGCGGCGAGGATCGGCGCGCGGAGGCGGTGATCGGCGACGGCGCCATGACCGCCGGCATGGCGATGGAGGCCCTGAATCACGCCGCCCACGTGCGCGCCGACATGCTGGTCGTGCTCAATGACAACAACATGTCGATCTCCCGCAACGTTGGCGGTTTGGCGACCTACTTTTCCAAACTCTGGTCGAGCCGCCTCTACAACCTGATTCGCGAAGCGGGCAAGCGGCTGCTCAAAACCCTCCCCTCCGCCTCCACCTTCGTGCGCAAGACCGAAGAATTGATGAAGGCGCTGGTCGCTCCGGGCATTATTTTTGAGGAGCTCGGCTTTACCTACATCGGCCCCATCGACGGCCACAACCTGCCGCTGCTGGTGCACACGCTGGAGAATCTCAAACAGATCAGCGGCTCGGTGCTGCTGCATGTGATCACCCGCAAGGGCAAGGGATTCGCGCCCGCCGAAGCGGATCCCGTGGGCTACCACGCGCTCAACAAGATCGACCCCGTCGCCCGCGGCGTAGCGCCGGTGCCAGTGCCGCCACCGGCGGTGAAGCCCAAATATCAGCAGGTGTTCGGCGACTGGCTGTGTGACATCGCCGCGGCCGACCCGCGCGTGATCGGCATCACGCCGGCGATGAGCGAAGGCTCGGGAATGGTGGAGTTCGCCAATCGGTTTCCCGACCGCTTCCACGATGTTGCCATTGCCGAGCAACACGCCGTCACCCTTGCCGCCGGTCTCGCGTGCGAGCGGCAGAAGCCCGTGGTGGCGATCTATTCGACCTTTTTGCAACGCGCCTACGACCAGTTGATCCACGACGTCGCGCTGCAGAATCTCGATGTGCTGTTCGCCATCGACCGCGCCGGCCAGGTCGGCGAGGACGGCGCCACCCACGCCGGCAGCTTTGATCTCAGCTATCTGCGTTGCATTCCGAACCTGGTGGTGATGGCGCCGTCGGATGAAAATGAAACCCGGCAGATGCTCTACACCGGCTTTATCCACGCTGGCCCCGCCGCCGTGCGCTATCCGCGCGGCACCGGCCCGGGCACGGCCATCGCCGCCGAGATGACCGCGCTGCCGCTTGGCAAGGGAGTACTCAAACGCCGGGGCCAGCGCGTCGCCATCCTCAGCTTCGGGGCACTGCTGCCGCGGGCACTGGAGGCCGCCGAGGCAGTGGACGCCACCGTCGCCGACATGCGCTTCGTGAAACCCCTGGACGAGACGCTGATCGATGAATTGGCCGCCGGCCACGAGCTGTTGGTGACGCTGGAAGAAAACGTCGTCGCCGGTGGTGCCGGCGCAGGTGTCGGCGAATACCTGGCAGCGCGGGGAACCGTCGTCCCGCTACTCCACCTGGGCCTGCCCGACCGCTTTCTCGATCACGAGGCCCCGGGGGCTCAATTGGCGCGCGCCGGCCTCGACGCCGCTGGCATTGAAGACGCTATTCGCGCGCGGTTGGCACTGTTGCCCGGCACAGCGCCAAGCCCGCGGCCCAAGGTCCCCGCTGACCAAGGCGCTGTCAGTGTCGCGGCAACCGGGAGCTAGCCGCCGGCGGCGGTTGCGCCCACTCCGCTCGCGTCAGCCAAATTCGCGCCGGAACGGCGGCAGCGCGGCCAACAGATCGCGGCCGTAGGCCCTGGTCAGCAGCCGCCTGTCGAGGATGGTTATTCTTCCCGTATCAGTCTCGGCGCGGATAAGCCTGCCGCAGGCCTGGGTGAGGCGCAGGGATGCCGCCGGCAGACTGAGTTCGCGAAAGGCGTTGCCGCCGCCCGCCTCGATCCACTCGGCAAGCGCCGCGTGGATCGGATCATCGGGCACCGCGAAGGGCAACT
>CBDDRG010000077.1:0-8404 GCA_965232975.1 uncultured bacterium | reverse complement strand
CATTCGCGCCTCGTCGTCGGGTAGCGTCATTTTGAGGGCCGCCATGATACCGCACACCGCCGTCAGATGGCACACCGCCGAGGCGCCCTTGGCGCGCTGGCAGCAGGAGCTGGCGCAAGTGATTCGCAGCCCCGTCGAGTTGTTCGAACTGCTGGAGTTGAACAGCGCAGAGCTCCCCGCCAGCCTCCGCGCCGACGGCGAGTTTGCGCTCCGCGTACCTCGGCCCTACCTGGCGCGGATGCGCAAGGGCGACCCGCAGGATCCACTGCTCCGCCAGGTACTGCCCCTGGGGGAGGAGTTGCTGCCGATGGCTGGCTACAGTCGCGACCCCCTCAATGAACAGGCCGCCAATCCAATACCGGGGCTGGTACACAAGTACGGCAGCCGCGTACTGCTCATTGTCAGTCCGATTTGCGCCATCAATTGCCGCTATTGCTTTCGCCGCCATTTCCCCTACCCGGATAACAAACCGAGCCGCGCGCAATGGCACCGCGCCCTCGACTACATCCGCGCGGATACGCGCATCAACGAAGTCATTTACAGCGGGGGCGATCCGCTGGCGACGAGTGATCGGCAACTGCTCTGGCTGACCGAGGCGATCGCCGCGATCGACCACGTCAAGCGCCTGCGGGTGCACACGCGGCTGCCCGTGGTGATCCCCGCGCGAATTGATCGCGATTGCCTCGCCTGGCTCACCCGCACCCGCCTGCAAACCGTTGTCGTGCTGCACATCAATCACGCCAACGAGATCGATGGGGATGTCAAACAGGCCGTGGGGCTGCTCAGGGCGGCGGGGGTCACGGTCCTCAACCAAGCGGTGTTGCTGGCCGGCGTGAACGACACCGCCGCAGCGTTGATCGACTTGAGCGAAACCCTGTTTGCAGCGGGCGCCCTGCCCTACTACCTGCACCTGCTCGACCCGGTTCAGGGTGCCGCCCATTTTGCCGTGTCCGAAAGCGCTGCGCGCAGCCTGCAGCGCGCAATGCAGGCCCGGCTACCGGGCTTTCTGGTTCCCCGAATGGTGCGCGAACGGCATGGTGAGCCTGCCAAAGTCGCGTTCTTTTGAGCGCTGCACAGGATCCCGACGACGTCCGACAGCTTTCGTTTAGCATTGAACCGCCGTTTCGCCCCATCGCGCCCCATTGCGGCTAGCGATTAAGCCCGGCTTATTAGGCCGTCGCGTGATCTGGCTCAGTCCTCTTCGCGATAAGAACCCTTTGTGGCATACTCGCCATCGAGTTTTGATGACCCGCACCACCACTCCGTTCAACCCCCGACAGGATCGGCTCTGATGACGCAAATCGAAGGCTCTGCTGTGCGTGTTTTCACCGACTTGAGCACTGCGGAATTGGTTGAATTGGCTATCCAGCGCAGGGAGGGAGTTCTTAGCGATACCGGGGCATTGGTAACTGTTACCGGCCACCACACCGGCCGTTCTCCGGCGGACCGGTTTATCGTCGATGAGCCCAGCACCACCGACGCGATTCACTGGGGTGCCGTCAACCGGCCCTTCCCCGCCGAAAAATTTCAGGCGCTGTGGGAGCGCGTAGAGGCGCATGTTGCGAGCGCTGACCATTTCGTCACCCACCTTCATGTCGGCCAGGATCCCGAGCATTTCATTCCGGTGCGGGTGACCGCTGCGACGGCTTGGCACTGTTTGTTCGCGCGCAATATGTTCATCCGCCCGGAAAAGTTCAACCCCTCTGGCAAGGAGCGCTGGCGGGTTTTGCATGCCGCCAATTTTGTTTGCGATCCCCACCGGGATGGGGTCAACAGCGAGGGCGCGGTAATCATCGATTTTGCCCGCCGCAAGGTGTTGATCGCGGGCATGAAATACGCCGGCGAGCTCAAGAAGAGCATGTTCTCGGTGCAGAATTTTTTGCTCCCGGAAAAAGACGTAATGCCGATGCACTGTGCCGCCAACGTGGGCAAGGATGGCGACGTCGCGCTGTTTTTCGGTCTGTCTGGAACCGGCAAGACCACCTTGTCCGCCGACCCCGAGCGCTACTTGATCGGCGATGACGAACACGGCTGGGCAAAGGGCGCGGTATTCAATCTGGAAGGTGGCTGTTACGCCAAAACCATTCGTTTGAGCCGCGACAACGAACCCGTAATCTGGGACGCCATCCGCTTCGGCGCGATCATCGAGAATGTCGTTATCGATAAAAATCGCTGCGCGGATTACGACGATACCTCGCTCACCGAAAATGGACGCTGCTGCTATCCCATCGAGCATGTGGTGATGCGCTCAGCCCACAACCGCGCGGGCGAGCCGAAAAACATCATCTTCCTGACCTGCGACGTCAGCGGTGTGCTGCCGCCCGTCGCGATCTTATCGAAGGAAGCCGCGGCCTATCACTTTTTGAGTGGTTATACCGCGCGCGTGGGTTCCACCGAACTCGGTGGCGAGGCCGGTATCAATCCGACCTTTTCAACCTGTTTTGGCGCGCCCTTCATGCCCCGCCCGGCGGGCGTCTATGCCCAACTGTTGATGGCGCGCATCGAAGATTTCGCCAGTCGCGTGTACCTGGTCAATACCGGTTGGACCGGTGGCCCCGGCGGCGCTGGTGGGCACGGTTCGCGCTTCCCCATCCCGGTCACCCGCGCCATTATCGCCGCCATTCAAAATGGCGCACTGGAGCAGGTCGCCACTGAAAAGCTACCGGTACTGAACCTCGATATCCCCGTGGCGGTACCGGGTGTGGACAACCACTACCTACGTCCCCGAGATACCTGGGCGGACAAGACTGCTTACGACGACCATGTGGCAAAATTGGTCGGCTTGTTTATCGACAACTTCAAGAAGTTCGATGTTGCCGACAGCATCGTCAGAGCCGGCCCGCACATGGCCATCGGTAGCTGACGCGCGCAAGGGTTGGCGGGAAGCGTCGGCAACCCTCCGCTGCGCGGCGCCTTGGGTCTTCCGCGTGCGTAACCTCTCAGCCCCAACCCGCCGGAGTGCGCTCGCGCCTGCATTGGCGTCACTGACGCAGTTGACACCAACTATCAGAACACCATCGCTAGCGGTCAGAACCGTCTGCAGGAGACACCCATGCTAATCGGAGTGCCGCTGGAGACAGCGGCCGGGGAAGCGCGCGTATCGGTCACTCCTGAAACGGCAAAAAAGCTCAAGGGCGCGGGCCACACGTTGCGAACAGAGGCCGGCGCTGGAGTGCGCGCCAGCATCACCGACGAAGCCTATGTGGGAGCGGGGGCGGAAATCACCGACCGCGCTGGCGCCTTTGGTTGCGAACTGGTGCTCAAGGTGCAAGCACCCTGCCCCGACGAACTGGCGTTGATGAAAAGTGGCAGCGCTTTGGTCGGCATGCTCAACCCTTTCGATCGCGATGGCCTGGCGCGGCTGGCCGCCGCCGGGCTCACCAGTTTTGCGCTGGAGGCCGCGCCCCGCACCACCCGTGCGCAAAGTATGGATGTCCTCAGCTCGCAAGCCAATATCGCGGGTTACAAGGCGGTCGTCATGGCAGCCAACGCCTACCAGCGCTTCTTCCCCATGCTGATGACCGCCGCCGGCACCGTGAAAGCGGCGCGCGTGGTGATTCTCGGCGTGGGAGTTGCCGGCCTGCAGGCGATTGCCACCGCGAAACGACTCGGGGCGGTCATCGAAGCCTCCGACGTGCGCCCGGCGGTCAAGGAACAGGTCGAAAGCCTGGGCGCGAAATTTATCGACGTCCCCTATGAAACCGACGAAGAGAAGTCAGCCGCGGAAGGGGTCGGCGGCTACGCCCGCCCTATGCCCCAGGGTTGGCTCGACCGCCAAAAAACAGAAGTGGCAAAGCGCGTCGCCAACGCCGATATCGTCATCACCACCGCCCTGATTCCAGGTCGCCCGGCGCCGGTACTGATCACCGCGGACATGGTCAGCGCCATGAAGCCGGGATCGGTCATCGTCGATCTTGCCGCCGCCCAGGGCGGTAACTGCCCGCTCACGGAGGCCAACAAAACCGTCGTCAAGCAGGGCGTGACCCTGATTGGCGAAACCAACCTGCCGTCGCTGATGGCGGCCGATGCCTCGGCGCTGTACGCCCGCAACCTGCTCGATTTTCTCAAACTCATCATCAACGCGGACGGTTGGCTGATAGTACCTGCAGACGACGATATCGTGGCTGCCTGCCTGATGACCCAGGACGGGACCGTCAAACGCAAGACCTGACCCTGATCCCCTTGTGACCCTGATCCCCTTGACCCTGATCCCCTGATCCCGTGACCCTGATCCCGCATGACCCTGATCCCGCAACCCTGCCGATCCACGCACACCCAACGGGGAGTACGAGTTGGACATTTTATCGCCAACGGTCACCAACCTGATCATCTTCGTGCTCGCCATCTATGTCGGCTACCACGTTGTCTGGACCGTCACGCCGGCCCTGCACACGCCCCTGATGGCGGTCACCAATGCGATCTCCGCCATTGTCATCGTTGGCGCCATGCTCGCCGCGGCGCTCACCGAGACGCTTCTCGGCAAAACCATGGGGGTGCTGGCGGTGGCACTGACGGCGGTCAATGTCTTTGGCGGTTTTCTGGTCACTCGCCGCATGCTCGAGATGTTCAAGAAAAAGGATCGCAAAGTTGCCGCGGAGACCAAATAGATGAGCATGAATCTGGTCACCCTCCTCTACTTGGTCGCGAGCGTCTGTTTCATCCAGGCGCTGAAGGGGTTGAGCCATCCCACGACCTCCATTCGCGGCAATCTCTTCGGTATGGCCGGCATGGCCTTGGCCATCCTGACCACGGCCGCGTTGATTCTCAAACTCAGCGCGGGCAACCCGATAGGGCTCACCTATGTGCTGGCCGCGCTGGTCGTCGGCGGCGGTCTGGGCGCCACCATGGCGCGCCGCGTCCAGATGACCAAGATGCCAGAACTGGTCGCGTTCATGCACAGCATGATCGGCCTCGCCGCGGTGTTCATCGCCGTCGCCGCAGTGGCCGAACCCCACGCCTTTGGCATAGTCGCCAAAGGCGAAGCCATACCCGCCGGCAATCGCCTGGAACTCTTTTTGGGCGCAGCCATCGGCGCCATCACCTTCAGCGGCTCGGTGATCGCTTTCGGCAAACTGAGCGGCAAGTACCGGTTTCGCCTGTTCCAGGGCCCTCCCGTGCAGTTCGCCGGCCAGCACCAACTCAACCTGTTGTTGGGGCTGGCGACCATTGCCCTGGGTCTGGTGTTCATGTTTACCGGTAACTGGCTCGCCTTCTTCGGCATGTTGGCGCTGGCCTTCGCGATGGGGGTGTTGATCATCATCCCCATCGGCGGCGCCGACATGCCGGTCGTGGTGTCCATGCTCAACAGCTATTCCGGTTGGGCGGCGGCGGGTATCGGCTTCAGTCTCAATAACGCCATGCTGATCGTGGCGGGCTCACTGGTTGGCAGCTCCGGCGCCATCCTCAGCTACATCATGTGCAAGGCGATGAATCGATCCTTCTTTAACGTGATTCTGGGTGGGTTTGGCGGCGAGGCGGTGGCCGCCGCGGGGAGCGCCGAGCAGCGTCCCGTAAGGAGCGGCAGTGCCGACGACGCCGCCTTCGTGCTCAGCAACGCCGAGACGGTGATCATCGTCCCCGGCTATGGCCTGGCGGTGGCGCGCGCCCAACACGCGGTGAAGGAACTCGGCGTCAAGCTCGCCAACCACGGCATCAACGTCAAATATGCGATCCACCCGGTCGCCGGACGCATGCCTGGCCATATGAACGTACTGTTGGCCGAAGCCGAGGTGCCCTATGACCAAGTATTCGAGATGGCCGAGATCAACGGTGAATTCGGGCAGGCGGACGTGGCCATCATTCTTGGCGCCAACGATGTGGTCAACCCCGCCGCCCAAACCAAGGGCAGCCCCATCTACGGTATGCCGATCCTCGAGGCCTACAAAGCCAAAACGGTCATCGTCAACAAGCGTTCCATGGCCGCGGGCTACGCCGGCCTGGACAATGAGCTGTTCTACATGGACAAAACCATGATGGTGTTCGGCGATGCCAAAAAGGTGGTCGAGGAGATGATCGCGGCGATCGAGTGACGCTTGGCGGGCGCCCGTTGCGGTTTGCGGCGGGCGCGGCGGCCACCGCTTGCCGGCAGCTCGCGCGCTGGACACCGGCTGAACCATGGGGTGAGCCAAGGTAAGGTTGAACCACCTTGGCGTAGCGGGCTCTAATGGCGGCCCTAGGGTTGGGAAACTGTCGCTGATGAAATTGCTCAAATGGGCGCTGATAACCGCGCTAGTTAGTGGCCTCTTGGTGCTCGGCGCGGTGGCAATCGCGTTGTTCGGCATCGATCCAAATCGCTACAAGCCGCGTCTGGAGGCGCTGGCCGCCGAACAGGATGTGGCCTTGAGCATCGCCGGCGATCTGTCGTGGGACATTTTCCCCGGCCTCGGGATTCATCTCGGCGAAACCCGGATCGAGGATCATCGGCGCCGTTTTCCCACTATGTCCTTTCGCAGCGCCAATCTCGAATTGGGTTTGCTGGAGCTCGTGCGCGGCAATCTGGCCGTGAAAGCCGCCGCTATCGAGGGTGCCGACATCCGCATCGAGACCGCCGGTCAGGCCAAGGCCGCGGCCGCAGCCCCATTGGCGACGGCGCCCGCGCCGGGCACCGCACCCAAAGCGGTGCCGTCGACCAATGCCGACGTCCCGACGACACCCCTATCGGTGGCGATCGAAAATTTTACCCTCACTGACAGCCACATCACCATTACCGGCGATCGGGCGCCCAGCGTGCTCGCGAACCTGGAGCTGACCAGCAGTGGTCTGAATCTGGCCGGCGACGCCTTCAGCATTGAATTGGCGTTCGATTACGAAGACAGTCAGCTGCCGCCGGCGCTGGGAAAAAAACTGGGTGTGAAACTCGCTGCCCAGGTGGCCGCCGACCAGGCCAAGCGGTTGCTGACGCTGAGCGATACCGAGTTGACGCTCACCCCGGCCACCGACAAATCGTCGCTCTCGGCCGCGTTCGACCTCAAGCTGGATTACGGCAATGGCAGCCTGGCGCTCCCCAAGTTGAAAATCGTTGGCGGTGGCACCACGCTGACCGGCAAACTGGAAGCGCAACAGATTCTGCTCAAACCCAGATTTCAGGGCCAATTGACGCTGGCGCCCACCAACTTGCGCGACATAGCGACGCAATGGGGCCTGGACCTGTCCTACCTGCCGAGCATTGACGCGCTGACTCAGGTGAGCCTATCCGCCGATATTAGCGGCGCGCGGGAACTGGTGCTGGACAAGCTGGAAATGCGTCTCGACGACAGCAACATCAGCGGCCGCATCGCGCTCGGGCTCGGTGCTACCCGCACCCTGGACCTGGCACTGAAAGGCGATTCGATCAATCTCGACGACTACATCCCGGCCGGCGACAAAAAAGAGCAGCAGGCGGCAACGGCGGTGTTTGCGCCAGTGCTGGGCGCCTTGGCCTGGCTCAAGGGCGGCAGCGGCAAGATCGACATGCGGTGGGATTCGTTGGTCCTTGACAAGCATAAGCTGGACAAGCTGCATGTCGGCGTGACCGCCAGAGGCAAGCGGGTCGACCTCGGCGAGATCTCCGCCAACGTGTTTGACGGCGCAGTCAAACTGGCCGCCACCATCGATATGAGCAGCAGCCAGCCAAAAGTGAACTTCACCAGCCAGATTCGCGATATCGCCATTCCCAAGGCCGGCGCTGCCTTTGCCGCCGACACCAACATGGAAGGCATCCTCGATCTTGCGATTACCGGCAACACGCAGGGCGAGACCAGCGACGCGCTGCGTAAAAATCTGGCCGGCAGTGGCACGCTGCATATCACCAAGCCGGTTATCACTGCGGTCAACGTCGAGCGCTCCTACTGCGAGGTCGCCGCCCTGGTGGAGGGTACAACGCTGACGCAGGAATGGGCCCAAGGCACGGCGCTGCAGGATTTCGACAGCGCCTTTCACCTCGCGGGCTACGACCTGGTGCTCGATAGCTACACCACCGGGGTCGGCAACCTCGGCCTCAAGGGCAGCGGCGTCATCGATACCAACAAGGAGACCTTCAACATTCTCGCCATCGCCCGGTTGAGTGGTGATCGCACCAGCGCAACCGGCTGCGTCATCAAGAGCAAAAGCATTCGCGACAAGGATATTGCGCTGCGCTGCAAGGACAGCTTCGCCAGGGCGGGCGCCAAGAGTTGCCGCCCCGATGGCGATGCGGTCAAGGAGCTGGCCAAGGGCAAAGTCATGGAGAAGCTTCAGGACAAACTGCAACAAAAAATCGATGACAAAAAGCTCGATGAATCCACCGGCAAGGGCCTGAACGACCTGTTGCAGGGAATCCTCAATCGGGACAAGAAGTAGCCCGCGGTGACCGGCGGCGAACCCGGCACCGGCATCGCCCCGGTTAGTGACTCCGAGCAGAGCTTTGCCGAGCGCCTGTTGCGCTGGT
>CBDDRG010000076.1:0-11566 GCA_965232975.1 uncultured bacterium | reverse complement strand
CGCATTGGGCGCCACACCGCCGTCTGCGGCGCACTGGCTCGGCACCGACACCCTCGGCCGCGACCTGCTCACGCGCATCCTCTATGGCAGCCGGGTATCGCTGATGGTCGGCGCCATCGCCACCGGCGTCGCCCTGGTGATCGGCGTGCTCTACGGCACCGTCGCCGGTTTCGCCGGCGGGCGGGTGGACGCCTGGATGATGCGCCTGGTGGACATTCTCTATGCGCTGCCGTTCATGATCTTCATCATTTTGCTGATGGTCATTTTCGGGCGCAGCGTCCTGTTGCTGTTCATGGTCATCGGCGCCGTCGAATGGCTGACGCTGGCGCGCATCGTGCGCGGCCAGGTGCAGACGCTGCGCCAGCAGGAGTTCATCGAGGCCGCCGTCGCCATGGGCCTGTCGCGCTGGCGCATCATCGTGCGCCACCTGATTCCGAACACGCTGGGGCCGGTCATCGTGTACACCACGCTGACGATCCCGAGCGTGATCCTGCTGGAGGCATTTCTGAGCTTCCTGGGCCTCGGCATCCAGCCGCCGCAGAGCTCCTGGGGCTCGCTGATCGCGGCCGGCGTCGATACCATGGAGGAATATCCATGGCTGCTGGTGGCCCCCGGCGTCACGCTGTCGATCACGCTGTTCGCGCTGAATTTCCTCGGCGATGGCCTGCGCGATGCCCTCGATGTGCGCGCCGCAAAGGATTGACGCCAAGGACCGACACTGATGAGCCTGCTCGATGTCCGCCACCTGACCACGCGCTTCCATACCCGCAACGGCATCATCACCGCGGTGGACGACATCAGTTTCAGCGTCGATCGCGGCGAGACGCTGGCCATCGTCGGCGAATCCGGCTCCGGCAAGTCGGTGGCCTGCTACAGCCTGCTGCGGCTGATCCCGGAGCCGCCCGGCCGCATTGAGAAGGGCACCGCGCGCTTCGATGGCACCGATCTGTTGCAGTGCGACCGCGCCGCGCTGCGGCGCATTCGCGGCAACGACATCGCCATCGTGTTTCAGGACCCGATGTCTTGCCTGAACCCGTTCCTGACCATCGGCGAGCAGTTGCTGGAGCCCTTGATATACCACCGCCAGCTGCGCCGCGCCGACGCCCGCGCGCGCGCGCTGGCGATGCTTGACGAAGTCGGCATCCACAACCCGAGCGCGCGCTTCAATAGCTACCCCCACGAGTTTTCCGGCGGCATGCGCCAGCGTGTGATGATCGCGATGGCGCTGATCGCGGAGCCCAAGCTGCTGATCGCCGACGAGCCGACGACCGCGCTCGATGTCACTATCCAGGCGCAGATCCTCGAACTGATCCGCGCGCTGCAACAGCGGCGCAACATCGGCGTCATTCTGGTCAGCCACGACCTCGCCGTGGTCAGCGGCGTCGCCGACCGCATCGCCGTCATGCACCGCGGCCGCATCGTCGAGACCGGCGCCACCGCCACCGTGTTCCGCTCGCCGCAGCACCCCTATACCCGCACCCTGCTCGCCGCCATCACCCACGGCGCCAAGGCCGCTACCGCCACCATCGCGGCAACCGCCGCCCCCCTGCTCGAGGTCAGCCAGCTGACCACGCGCTTTCGCGACTACAGCGCGGCCCGCCGCGCACCCAAATACCACACCGCCGTCGATGGGGTGTCGCTGGCACTGGCACCGGGCGAGATTCTGGGTCTGGTGGGCGAATCCGGTTCCGGCAAATCCAGCCACGGGCGCTCCATCCTGCAACTGGTGCCGGTCGCCTCCGGGTCGGTGAAATTTGCCGGCCAGGAGCTCACCGGCCTGGCGGCCAGTGCGATGAAGCCGCTGCGGCGGCGCATGCAGATGATCTTCCAGGATCCCTACGCCTCGCTGAATCCGCGCATGAGCGTGTTCGATACCCTGGCCGAGCCCCTGCTGTATCACGGTCTCGCGACCCGGCGCACGGTGACCGCGCAGGTGCACGAGCTGCTGGACGAGGTCGGCCTCGCGCGCGCCTATGTGCGCAAGTACCCCCACGAGTTCTCCGGCGGCCAGCGCCAGCGCATCGCCATCGGCCGCGCGCTGGCGACCCGGCCGGAGTTCGTCGTCGCCGACGAGCCGGTGTCTTCGCTGGATGTCACCATCCAGGCACAGATTCTTGAACTGCTGCTGGATCTGGTCGCGCGGCACCGGCTGACGATGCTGTTCATCTCCCACGATCTGGCCGTGGTGCGCTATCTGGCCGATCGCGTCGCGGTCATGCACCGGGGCCGCATCATCGAAACCGGCGCCACCGAAACCCTGTGGGCGCACCCCGCCGAGCCCTACACCCGCGCGCTGCTGGCGGCGATTCCGCGCGCGCTGCGCGATGTCGCGCCTACCACAGATACCTATTGAAAGCTCAGCCCATTGAAAGCTCAGCCCATCCCCTGGCGCTGAACACTGTCGCGAGTGCGTTCTCAACCGCGACGGCCCTCGACATAGGCAGCAGTGACAGGACTCGCCGGCCGCTGGAAGATCCGCGCGGCGCTGCCCCATTCCACCAGCGCTCCGCAGCCATCCCTTGTCCAGAACATGGCGGCATCGTCCGCCACGCGGCGCGCCTGGGCCAGGTTGTGGGTCACGACGATAACGGTGTAGCGCCCGCGCCAGCCCAGGATCAGGTCTTCGATGACGGCACTCGCCTGCGGGTCGAGCGCGCTACAGGGTTCGTCCATCAGCAAAATCTCCGGCTCCAGCACGATGGCGCGGGCGATACACAGGCGCTGGCGCTGACCACCGGATAGCGCCAGCGCCGGGCTATGGAGGCGGTCGCAGACTTCGCGCCACAGGCCCACATCCCGCAGCGCCTGCTCGATGCGCGCCCCCCGCTCACTGGCTGCGCGCACACCTCGTTCGCGCAGGGGCAGATCGAGATTGCGGAAAATGGAGAACGGAAACGGATTGGGCCGCTGGAAGATGGTGCCCACGCGACGGCGCAGAACCCGGGGATCGGTGGCGGGCGTCAGCATCGGCGTGCCCGCGATCAGCACTTGACCACTGACGCGGCAGCCGGGAATCATCTCGCTCAGGCGGTTGAGCGCATTGAGCAGGCTGGTCTTGCCGCACCCGGAAGGGCCAATCACGGCGGTGATAGCCCGGCCGCGCACCGGCAGGTTCACATCGCCGAGCGCACAGTGCGCACCGTAGTGCACGCGCAGATCGCGGATCTCCAAAAAAGGCACTGCGGGTGCATGGGCGCTGCTCAAATCGGTCGCGGCGAGAGGCACATTCAGAGATGTTTCAACAGGTACGTTCATGGTCACCGGTATTCGTGGGGCTGTCACCGCGCGCCGCCGAGCCAGCGTCGGCCGAGCGCGCGAGTGGCGAGATTGATCAATACGATGAGCCCGATCAATACCGCAGCCGAAGCATAGGCATTGGACTCCCCGCCCGGCACGTTCATCGACAGCTCGTAAATATGCACCGACAGCGCGCGCCCTGAATCGAACAGGGACCCCGCATAGCGATCCACATAGCCACTGGTGAACACCAGGGCAGCAGTCTCGGCCAGCGCGCGCCCGCTACCGAGCAGGCTGCCGACGAGCAGTGCCGGCAGCGCCGCCGGCAGCAGCAGACGAGTCACGATCGCCAGCTGCGACATGCCCAGCGCCGCACCTCCCAGCCTGAGCTCTTGCGGGACCGCGCACAGGCCGTCAGTCGTGGTGCGGATCAAAATCGGGAGCACCATGCAGGCCAGGGTCAGGCCGCCGGAGAGAATCGAGAATCCCAGTCCCAACGCGATCGCAAACACCGCGTTGCCGAACAGGCCGAAGACAATCGACGGCACCCCGGCGAGCATGTCCAGCGCCAGGCGCACCCACCGTTGCAACCGTGCTCGCCGTGGCGCGAACTCCGACAGCCACACTGCGGTCGCCGTGGCCAGCGGCAGTGCGGTACCCATCGCCACCAACAGAATCAGCAGGGTGGAGACCAGAATCGGCGCGATACCACCGGCACGGCCGGCGTCGCGCGGCATCTCGATTAAAAAGGAAAGCGACAATCCCGGCAGCCCGCGCCACAGCAGATCCCCGAGCATCCACAGGACGACCGCGAACACCAGCAATGCCGCACCCCAGGTTGCCGCCAGCGACCAGCGCTCACCCACGGCGGGGCGCTCCGGCAGCGCGCTCCGCCACCAGCACCAGCACCGCGACCACGCCCGCCAGCACCAGTCCGCTGACAAACAGCGCCGAGCGATGCACCTCCGTCGCGTAGGCCAGTTCCAGTGCGATGTTGGCGGTCAGCGTGCGCACTGGCGCGAACAGGCTGTCGGGGACGCGCGCGACATTGCCGGTGACCATCAGTACCGCCATGGTCTCGCCGCTGGCGCGCGCCAGCGACAGGATCAGCGCGCCCCAGAGACCACTCCGCGCGGCTGGAATGACCACTGTCCACAGCGCGCCGGCGCGCCCGAAACCCAGCCCCGCCGCCGCCAGGCGATACTCGTCGGGCACCGCCATCAGCGCCGCGTGCGCGGCCAGGGCCATGGTTGGCAGCAGCATCAGGGTGAGCACCAGGATGCCCGTGAGCAGACTCGCCCCCGGCGGCTGCCAGGCGGCAATCAGCGGCACCAGCGTGACCAGCCCCCACAGGCCGTAGACCACCGAGGGCACGCCGGCCATCAGCTCGACGCCGGCGCGCAGGGGCGTTACAGCGTTACGCGGCGCGTAGTCGCTCAGGAACACTGCGACGAGCAACCCCAGTGGGCCCGCCAGCACCAGGGCGCCGGCGGCGCTGAGCAGACTGGCCAGGATCATCGGCAGCAGGTTGAACTGGCCAGCCTGCGCCGCCGCTTGGGGGTACCAGCCCCCATCGGTGACAAAGCGGAGGACGCCGACCTGAGCCAGCGCCGGCCAGGATCGCATCAGCACGAACAAGACAATGAACAGCACGATCAGCGCCGACAGGCGCGCGGCGAGTCCGGTGACGGCGGCGAGCGTGCGGTCGCCATGCCAGCGGAACCTTGCCCTGCGGAAACCTGTCCAGCGGGATCTATTGCAGCGGGACAAAGTACAGGCTCCGCACGATGTCGTGCACCACCGGCGACTGCGCGTAGTCGATGAAGTTTCGCGCCAGCCCCACGGGCGCGGCGCGCGTGACCAGGTTCAGCGGCCGCGACAGCGGAAAACGCCGCTGGCGCACGGCTTCGACACTGGCTTCGACACCGTCCAGCGGCAGCAGGCGGACGGCAACCCGGTGGTCGGCGGCGTACTCGGCGGCGCCGATGGAGACGTAGCCGATCGCCCCCGGATTGCCAGCCACGGTCTTGATGCCCTGCTCATTGTCGCCGATCACCACCGACGGCCTGATCTGTGCCGACGCCAGGCCGAAGTGATGCAGGAACAATTCCAGCGTTGAGCGTCCCGCGGCCTTGGTCACCACGGTGATCGGCAGGGCGGCGCCACCGACATCCTTCCAGTTGCGAATTTTTCCGGTATAGATTTCCCGAATTTGCGCGGCGCTGAGTTCCCGCACCGGATTGTCGGCGTGGACAATCACAGCCACACCGTCGTGGGCGATGCTGTGCGCGGTCAGGTCGCTCTCCTCGGGCTTGAGCGCGCGCGACACCAGACCGATATCAGCCACACCGCTGCGCGCATCGGCAATGCCGCGCGCCGAGCCACCGCTCTGCACATCGACGCGCACGCCGGGATGCGCGGCCTCGAAACGCTTGGCAATCTCGGCGGCCAGCGGTGCCACCGTGCTGGAACCGGTCAGCACGAGCTTGCCACCGGCCCGCCCCGTCGCCGTCGGCGATTTGTCGCAGGCCGCGACCAGCACTGCAAACGCCAGTGCCAGCAGCGTGCGCGCCAGCCGTGAATGCATATTCGTGACAGACTCCGGGTAGTGGGGAACAACTGGGATTGCCGTTATCGTTGCCGGGTGGCGCGCCACAGGATCCGCAGTGTCCCGATGGCCGCAAGGAAAACGCCGCAGGCCGCCAGGGATAGCGCGAGTTCGCTCCACACCGTTGGAAACACGAACAGGAAATCGTGGCCCTTGATCAGCGCGGCAAAGCTGGATACGCAAAATGGCGTCAGAAACAGCCGCGCCGTCTGCCAGTGATCCGCTGGCGAGTCCTTGGGGCGGTTGACACCAAGGAGCAAGCCGGTGCCAATGATCAGGCCGATGCCGAGCGAATTGATCCAGATCGCCGGCGCCGCATCAAAGTGCTTCCACAGCGTCACCAGATACCAGATGAGGTAGCACCAGAGCACGATTTTACTGACCGGGAGTGTTGCAAAGTATTTAAAAAATAAGCGCATCGGCGGCGCTCCGCGTATGCGCCCCGACCGCTGGCCGCTGGTCGAACGGCTGATCGTTATCGAGCAGGACGTTGAGTAGGTTGTCCTGGAATGAGGCGTTGCCGGTCAGACGGTTGTGCGCCTCGCACAGGAACATCGAATAAGCCAGCGGAAAAAACGCAAAGCGGTGGCGCGCCAGGTTGGGGTCGAGGCGCTCGCGGCCCAACAACGAGGCCTTGGTCACGATACCGTCGCCCGGTTCCAGCATCAGCGCGCGGTAGTTCACGCCGTCGCGAGGTGAGCGCAGCTCATCCGGATACAGGCGCACTACGGAATCGCCGTCGATCTCCTCGACCAGCAGCCGCGCCGGTGTCAGTTCGCAATCGCCGCCAAAGACGATCAGACGCTCGGGAGAATGGTCGAGCTGCCGCGTCAGTGCCCAGACGAAGCGGCGTGCGCGCGCCAGTCGCCGATCGAAGTAGCGCTGCAGTACCTCGTATTCGGCAGCGGCGCGCTCGTTGTTCGCGCGGTCTGCGCTGATGCGCCGTCTGACTTCGGGATCGTAGATCGACCACTGGAAGGCGCGCCAGATCGCGGGATCGAACAGGTCGCGGTCGAGCGCCGCACCCGCCGCCGTTACCAGCCAGTCCTGCAGAGGATGCGGGAACAACTGGTAGGTGCTCGGCATCGTCGCCAGAACTTCCGGGGGCACGCGCCGAAACCCGACTGGAGTGCCGATGATGAACCCGTGCAGCGAACTCGCCGAGCCCAAATTGGGCGTGCCCAACAGCACCGCGGTGCGAATCTTGCGCGTGCCGGCGTAGCTGATGGGCAGTTCGTTACTGTCCAGCACATCGCGCGTGCCGTAGCGGAGATAGTAGCGCACGATGAGTCCGCCCATGCTGTGCGCCACCACATCCACCCGCAGCAGCGGGTCGCCATGATCGGCGCGAATTTGCTCGATCAGCGCGTCGAGTTTTCGCGCGCTCACCACATTGTCCTGGCGCCAGTCATAGGCGAAGACGTAGTAGCGGCGGATTCGCGTGGTGAGCGGCTGGCCGGCCCGGGTGCGCTGGTAGCCGCCGGCGTTTTCCAACGTCTCGAGCAAATCACCGTAGTAATCAGTGCCCAGCAACTGGTCGAAGACGTCGTAGGCCTCGATGCCGTCGTCGCGCGGTTCCAGCGTGTCGGGATCGATGTGCAGGGCGAGCCGATGAGGGTCGCCCAAGATCGCCTGTAACGGGCTCCCCGGCCAGATTTCACGACCACTCGCGCGCTCGCGCAGGCGCGACCCGAGGATGCCGGGAATCACGACGAGCGGGGGCTGCTGAGTCGTGGGCGTCCGGCTTTCGTACAGCCGATGCAGATCCGGATGCGGGCTGCCGGTGCAAGCCCCGAGGCCAATTGACAGCAGGGCGATCGTCAGCGCGCGGCGTCGCCACGGCCGGGCGCGCGGCCCGACGTTCATGGGCGCATCCAAGCCAGAATTCGCCGCGCCCACTCCTCGCCCACATCCTCCTGCAAAAAATGGCCGGCGCGCAACCGCGCATGGGGCTGCCCGAGCGCGCCGGGAATCTGTGCCTGCAATATGGCGTCGGCCTTGCCGAGAATGGGGTCGAGTTCGCCGAACACGGTGAGGAAGGGTTTTGTCCATTGACCTAGCGCGGCCCAGGCGGCGCGATTGGCGGGCACGGCGGGATCGTCCTCATCGGTCGGCACCAGGCGCGGAAACGCGCGCGTGGCGGCTTTGTAGGCGGTGCTTGGGAAGGGGGCGTCGTAGGCGGCGACAACCGCGGGCGGCAGCTCGCTGGCCGCCGCCAACTGCACGAGTTGACCGATCGGAAACCAGGGGGAGATCCGTGCGAAGGCCCGCCACAGCTTGAACGCCAACGGCATCGGTTGATCGGCCGTCGCCGTCGGCAAGATGCCGTTGCCCACGGTGATGCGCGCGAAGCGCTCGGGATGCTCGGCGGCAATGCGCAGGCCGATCAGCGCACCCCAATCCTGGCACACCAGCGTGATGTCGCGCAGATCCAGCGCCTCGATCAGACCCAGAACCCAGTCCACATGCCGCTGGTAGCTGTAGTCGCCGATCGCGCCCGGTTTGTCGGAGCGCCCGAAGCCGATCAGGTCGGGCGCGATAGCGCGCTGTCCGGCGGCGGTGAAAACCGGAATCATCTTGCGATATAGATAGGACCAGGTTGGTTCGCCATGCAGCATCAGCACCGGCGCTGCCGTGGGCGGGCCGTCGTCGACGTAGTGCATGCGGAGTTCGCCGAGCTGCTGATAGTTGGGCGTCCAGGGATAGTCGGGCAGGGCGTTGAAGCGGGCATCGGGTGTGCGCAGAATGTTCATGGTCGGGGCTCCTGATATCAGGTTTTTCAGAAGGCGACGGCCCATGCCGGCAGCCATGCCGGCGCCAGGGCTTCGAGTTTCTTGTCCATACCGCTGAGTACCAGCAGGCCGAGCACGGCCAGAGTCCAGCCCAGGAACACTTTGCCGCGCCCGGCGCCGGCCATGAGCTGCGGCCGCCAGCGCGCCAGCGCCCGATGGGACAACAGCCCAGCGGTGAGCAACACAGCGCCGGTGCCGAGGCCATAGGCCAACATGATCAGAAAGGCCGTGCCCAGGCTCTGGCCGACGGACGCCAGCGCGATGGCCGCACCCAGGGTCGGCCCGACGCAGGGCAGCCAGATCAGGCCGAGCAGCGCGCCGACGCCGAACTGCCCGAGCGCGCCCTCGCTGCCGGTGGTGGTATTCAGGCGACCCGACAGCAAGGCAAGCTTCAGGCTCACCCAGTCGCCCAGCTTGGGGATCAGCAAAATCGCGGCGACCAGCACCAGCAGCGCGCCCGCGAAGCGGCGAAACAGCTCAGGATCCAGACCCGCGCTGACCAGAAAGAACGACAGCAGGGTTCCCGCCAGCGCGAATGACAGGCTCAGGCCAGCCGTGAGCAGCCAGGGGCCGCTGCGCCCGCCGCTGGCGGCACTGGACATCACCACCGGCACCAGCGGCCAGACGCAGGGCGACAGCACGCCCAGCGCACCGGCGCCGGCCGCCAGCGGAAGCGCGGCCAGGCTCAGGCTCACTGGTCGCCTGCCGTCCCGGCGGCCCTGAGCAACTCGGCAAAGATCACCTCCTCACGCGTCTCGGCCACCGCAAACCAGCGCTGCTGGGCGCCGCGAAACACGATGAAGGTGGACTGGCGCGGCGCCTTGAAATAGGTCACCCATTCTTTTTGCTGGTCGAAATCCACCGTCAAAACCTGCAGCGCGACCTCGGGATGCTGCTGCTGAAACTGGGCGATCGCGGCTTTCTGCCGTTTGCAGGTGGGGCACCAGCTGGCGGCGACGTCGATCAGGATCAGCGCATTGTTTGCTTGCAGGGCTGCGAAGTGGGCTTTGGTGAAAGGCGCTGCGGCTACGGTGGTCGGCGCCGCAGCGGTAGATGTCGCGGGCGCCGCATCGTCCTGCGTGCAGCCGGCGATCGCCAGCGCCAGCGCTAGTGCGGCGCCACCCGCCCAGGCCAGAGCCAGAATTTTGCCGCGGTATTGCATGATGGCTACTCGTTGTAAAAATGAAGGGGAAGGCCGGTGCGGCCGATCAGCGCTTGCGGTCGAGCGCGTTGAGCGTCCAGTCGTAGGACGGGTGCTGGATCCTGAAATCGCCGCGCTGGATGCGGGCGCGATCGGCGTCGCTGTCGCCGAGCAGTTCAGCGCGGGCCGCCAGCCAGTCCTTGAGGGTGCCGTGCTTGTTGGCGAAATTGTTGGCGAAATTGCCGGCGAAATCCGCCGCAAACCAGGTGAAGATTTCCGACACCCGAAGTGTCCCATCCGCGGCGTTGAAGCGGTTGCGACTGCGATCGCTGAGAAAGCGGCGCTGCTGGTCGTCGAGTTGTTCGCCCAGGCGAGCCGCGACGAAGGGTTCGGGGCGCAGCGCCGGGCAGCCCACCGAGGCGCAGTTGATGGCGAAGTGCACGCGCGCGTCGCCATACTCCGGGCGCAGGCGCTCATGCTCGATCCAGTCCAGGTTGCGGGTGTCGCCCAGCAGGGTGAAGAACGATTTCTTCCACGGTGAGCGCAGCAACGAACCCAGCTCGCGTATCGATTGCAGATCCGGGTAGCGCGTCAGGATCAGCGCCAGCGTGAACGCGTTGTAGGCATTGATCAGGAAGGCCATCTGCTGCTCGCGGTTCCACGCCGAAAACTCGACCAGCCCGACCGCCGACAACTGTGCCAGCACAGCGTTCAGCGCCGGCTGTTCGCGCTGGAGTCCGGCATAGTCCACGGCGCTGGCGTTGCCGTTGGCGATCCAGCGCACATGCTTCTGCAGCAGCACCCCGTAGTCGGTGTAGTCGTCATCCAGCGCCGTCGCCGGGTTTGCAGTAACCAGCATTGCGGTCATGGCCAGAGCGCCGCCGAGATGGCGAAAAGGGTTCCTCATGTCTACCCCCTGCGCCAGCGGTGATAGCGCTCGACCCAGCGCAGCAAGGCTTCAGGCTTGTGCGCCTGCCGCCACTGGCCGGCGACGTATTTGTTGGCCTCGGCGAGCGTCGGGTAGATATGGATGGTGCCGAGGATCTTGCGCAGACCCAGGCCGTGGCGCATGGCCAGCACGTATTCGGCGATCAGCTCGCCGGCGTGCGCGCCGACCACGGTCACGCCCAGAATCCGATCCTTGCCCGGTACCGTGAGCACCTTGATAAAGCCGTGCGCCTCGCCATCGGCGATGGCGCGATCGAGCTCTTCCAGGTCGAAGCGCGCGACTTCGTAGGCCACACCTTTGTCGGTGGCTTCGGTCTCGTTCAGACCGACGCGCGCGACCTCGGGCTCGGTGAAGGTGGCCCAGGGAATCACCGAGTAGTCCACCTTGAACTTGCCGCCACGCAGGGGCAGCAGCGGTTCGAACAGGCTGTTCACCACCGCGTACCAGGCCATGTGCGCGGCGGTGTGCGTGAACTGATAGGGCCCGGCGACATCGCCGCAGGCATAGATGTTGGGGAAGTTGGTTTGCAGAAATTCGTTGACCTCGACCGCGCGACCGGTGTTGACGCCCAGCTCCTCCAGGCCGAAGCCCTGGAGCCGAGCCACGCGGCCGACGGCGACGATGATCTGGTCGAAGGCGATGCGCGTGTCCGTTCCGGCGTGCTCACAGACCAGAAACTTCTCGCCGTTTTCCACCTCCACGGCCTTGGCCTTGGTGTCGACCCGGACATCCACGCCCTCGGCTTTGAAACGCATCTGCACCAGTGCGGAGACTTCCGGATCCTCGCGCAGCATCAGGCGCGGTAGCATCTCGACCTGGGTCACCTGCGACCCCAGGCG
>CBDDRG010000075.1:0-2749 GCA_965232975.1 uncultured bacterium | reverse complement strand
CGTCAAGCGTGTCCATGAAGTGTTTGTCCTTGATGGGCTTGGTCACATAGCCAAAAAACCCGGCTGCCAGGCCGCGGGATACGTGGTTTGGCGTGTTGTTGCCGGTGACTGCGACCACGGGAATGTGCCTGGTACGAGGATCTTCGCGCAAGATCCGCAAGGCCTTGACGCCATTGATTCCAGGCAAATTGATGTCCATCAGAATCACGTCGGGCTGATGCCCGCGCGCCAGCACAATGCCCAGCGTCGCGTCCTCCGCGCTCAGCAGACGCAGGTCGGCGCGGCGGGAGACCAGTTGCTCGACCAGCTTCAGGTTGGCCGGGTTGTCTTCGACATAGAGCAGAGTGCGCGGTTTTGGTGGTTGCGGCGACGGCGCGGGCGACCCGGCCAGCGCCGGGCTGGACCGGAATTCTTCAGCCTTCGGCTCGGCGGCCCGCAACAGCTCTATCCAGAAAGTGCTGCCCTCTCCGACATTGCTTTGTACGCCGATGTTTCCCCCCATCAACTCGACCAGGCGCTGGGCCATCGCCAAGCCGATACCGGCGCCCTTGCCGCCGATGACCTCTTTCCCCACGGCGGTACTCGCGACCGTGGTGAATGGTTGAAACAACAGCGCCATGTTCTCCGCCGACAAACCCGCACCGGTATCCGTCACATTGATGCGGATGTATTCGGACATGACCATGCACTGCACACTGACTTCGCCACCCGGCTGGTTGTACTTGATCGCGTTGGACATCAGGTTCATCAATGCCTGCTTCACCCGGGTGCGGTCGCCGCTGACGAAACAGGGTGACGGCACGGCGCCGAAATTCAATGCAATGTCATGTTGCTGGGCGAGCGGGGCAATGGTGGCGTGGCAGTCCAGCAGCACTTCATCGAGTGCCAGGGGCTCTTGCGACACCGCAAGCCGGCCCGCGTCGATCAGGGACAGATCGAGAATCTCGTTGATCAGTTCGAGCAAGTGCCAGCCGGCCTTCACTATTTGCTCGGTACATGCCTTGTGCATCGCCGTCAGCCCCTCTGGCTCGGCTTCCAGCAGCTGCGCGAAGCCAAGAATGGCATTCAGCGGCGAGCGCATTTCGTGACTCATGCCGGACAGAAAATCCGCCTTGGCGACGCTGGCCTGCAGCGCGGCGACGCGGGCCTTGGCGAGCTCGGCTTCAAGAGAATCGCCGTTCGGGGTGTCGGCGCCGATGAACAGATAGCCGACGAGGCGCGCTTCGGAGCCATACAGCGGCGTCACCGCCATGCGCGCGGGAATGCGGGTATCGTCGCGCCGCACCAGGAGCGCCTGGTAAGTGTCGGCAACACCGCGCGCGGCGTTGTGGGTCAGCGTCGCGAAGCTGGACGGCGGCGCCGTGTCGAGTTCAAGACCCAGCGCGGCGGCACGCGCCGCCAACTCCTGCGGGTCGTGCAGCGCGGTGACCGCCGCGGTGCCGACCATCTCGGCTGCCGACCAGCCGAACAGACGCTCCGCCCCGGCGTTGAACAGCTGGACAACGCCGTCGCCATCGGTGGCGACTATCGCGAACGTCGCGCTGGCGATGATCCCGTTCTGCAGAATGTCCGGCGTCAGCGCCGCGGTGTTCCGCGTTGCTTTGGTTGCGCCCTCGAGGAGGCGGGTGGCTGCATCAACGAGGGCCGAGATTTTCGTTCCGGGCATAAGCTTGCACTCTGTGCGGGCATATCCAAGCGTTCGGCGATACGGCTCCCAGGCAGCGATGGTGGGCGGTTTGGCGATCTCTCTAGGTTCCGGGGCCGCGCCGCTTGCGCTTGCAGTCGCCGTCGGGCTCGCCCAACAGGCGGTCGAATTCGCTCTTCACCACGGCGTAGCACTCGCACACCTGGGTTTCCAGCAGCGACCGGTTCAACACGGTGATGTGGCCCCGGCGGGCACTGATGACGCCCATATCCCTTAATTTTCCCAGGGCTTCGGTGACGCCCTCGCGCCGCACGCCGAGCATGCCGGCGATCAATTCCTGCGTCATCAGCAGGTCGTTGGACGGCAGCCGGTCCAACGTAGACAGCAACCAGCGGCAAAGTTGCTGCAACAGTGAATGACGGCTGTTACAGGCCGCATTCTGGGCGCTCTGCGTAAACAGCGCCTGCGCATAGCGCAGCAAGCAGCGCTGCAACGATTCGGCGCGCTGGAATTCGGCGATCAGCACCTTGGCTTTGAGCCGATAGGCAGCACCGGCGGTCTGCACGGTGGCATGGTGGGGCATGTTTTGCCCGCCCATGAACAAGGGGATACCCACCATTCCCTCGTTGCCGACCCCGGCAACTTCCACAAAGGCCCCGCTCTCCATCAGGTAGCGCAATGACACAATGGAGGTTGCGGGAAAATAGGCGTACTCGAGCACTTCGCCGGCCTCGCACAGCACGTCGCCGAGCCGCAGCGACGACAGTTCAAGATGGGGCACCAGCCGCTCCAGCTCAGCGGCCGGCAGTGCGGCCAGCAGATGATTCCGCTCAGCACCCTGGTGGCCTGCCATTAAAATGTCTTACCCTGCCCACTGCGGCGAATGTCGCCACGGCACGGTCGGTCGGCCCTTGCGCGTGCTGGCCGCAGGCTGTGGCTGGGGTTCATGCACAGCTCCTCGCGCGCCGGGCACATCGCTGTACTGACCCGCAATGCCCCCATTCCCGCGCTGTTCTTCGGTGGCGAATGGCGTTGGCAGTTTATCACCACACTTCACCACACTCCGGCCATGGCGCCGGGCCGCTCTGGGTGATCGACCTCGGT
>CBDDRG010000074.1:0-3144 GCA_965232975.1 uncultured bacterium | reverse complement strand
GTCCTGCTGCTGGTTCTGTTTTCGTCTCATCTGGCCCCCAACATCATTGTTGGCGCCACCCGGCCGCAACTCTATCTGGGGGTGTCGGCGCTGTATGCGGCCTTCGCCACCGCCGCCCTCCTCTTCTTGCTGCCGCGCAGGTTCGGCGTGGGCCACGCGGCGATCTTCGCCCAGTTGGTGATCGATATTCTGGCGCTCACGCTGATGATGCACGCGAGCGGCGGCCTGCACAGCGGCATCGGCTTTTTGGTGTTGGTCACGGTCGCGTCGGCGTCGATCATTTTCACCGGCGGGCTGGCCCTGCTGGTGGCGGCGGTCGCGAGTATTTGCATCACGCTGGAAAGCCTAGTGGTGGGCGCGCTGTACGGCGATGACAGCACCACTTTCCCCGCCGGGCTGTTCGGCGTCCTGTTGTTTGTCACCAGCCTGATTTTTCAGGTTGTGAACCGCCGCCTGCGGGAGGCCGAGGCACTGGCGGGACAGGAGGCCGGCCAGGCTGCGCTGTTGCAACGGCTCAACGACATGATCGTCCAGCGCATGCGCACCGGCATTGTCGTGGTCGATGCCGCCCTGGGGATCGAGCTCATCAACCAGGCCGCCGTCGAATACCTGGGCGGCGCCAACCCCGCCGCCCCGCTGCGCCGAGGCGCATCGCTGCGCGCCGTCGCCCCGCTCGCCCAGCGTCTCGACCACTGGCGAACTCACCCCTGGCAGCGCAATACGCCCTTTCAAACCAAAACCGACGGCGGTGAAATCCAGGCCAGCTTCGCCACGCTGCACCAGGGCGACAAGCAGCACACGCTGGTGTTCCTGGAGGATATCCGCGCCATCGCCCACCACGCGCAACAGCTCAAGCTGGCCTCCCTCGGCAAGCTTACCGGCAGCATTGCCCACGAAATCCGCAACCCCCTGGGCGCCATCGGCCACGCCGCCCAATTGCTCGCCGAACAGGTCGGCGAGCAACCGGGCCTGCGCCGGCTCACCGATATCATCGATCGCCACGTGCGGCGCGTCGATGGCATCGTCGAAAGCATCATGGGGCTGTCCCGCCGGCAAACCCCGGCGTTTCAGAAGTTCGCGCTGCGCCCCTGGCTCGAACGCTTCAGTCAGGATTATCGCGCCAGCGCGCAGGCGCCCTGCACGATTGCGATCTTTGCCAACGATGCCAGCCCCCAGGTGTTGTTCGACCCCGCCCACCTGTACCAGGTGTTGACCAACCTGGTGGACAACGCGGCGCGCCACGGCACCGCGGCCGGTGAAACGGCCTGGGCGGGCCTGGAAATCCAGGTGGACGACGCGCTGGGGCTTCCCTATCTGAACGTCCACGACCGCGGCCCAGGCGTCGATTCCGGCCACCGGGATCGCCTCTTCGAGCCCTTTTTCACCACCTCCCACGGCGGCACCGGCCTCGGGCTCTACCTCGCCCGGGAACTGTGCGAAACTAATTACGCCACCCTGAATTACCTGCCCGCCGGCGCTGGCGCCGCCGGTTGCTTCCGGATCGGCTTCGTCCACCCGGACAAACAACTGCCGATCTGATGACCAAGGGCCACGGAACACAGCGCATGGCCAAACGCAAAGCCCTGATCGTCGACGATGAGCCGGACATCCGCGAGCTGCTGGCGATGACCCTGGCCCAGCTCAATCTGGAAGTTGTCGAGGCCGGCGATCTGAACGACGCCATCGACCAGCTCAAGGGCGGCGGATTTGCGTTCTGTCTCACCGACATGCGCCTGCCGGACGGTGACGGCCTGGCGCTGATCGACTATGTTCAGGATCACCATGGCGACACGCCGATCGCGGTGATCACCGCCCACGGCAGCACCGATCTCGCCGTCGAGGCGCTCAAGCGCGGCGCCTTCGACTTCATCACCAAGCCGGTGCAGCTTCCCCGCCTGCGCGCCCTAGTACAGGCGGCGCTCAGCCTCAAACCGGAGCGCCGGCTGGCGGTCGACCGCGAGCACCGCCTATTCGGCAGTTCGCCCGCGATCAATGTGCTGCGCCAACAGATCAGCCGGGTGGCACGCAGCCAGGCGCCGGTGCTCATCAGCGGCGAATCGGGCAGCGGCAAGGAAATCGTCGCGCGCACCATTCACAGCCTGAGCCCGCGCGCCGGCGCGCCCTTCGTTGCGGTGAATTGCGGCGCCATTCCCGCCGAGTTGATGGAGAGCGAATTCTTCGGCCACCGCAAGGGCAGCTTTACCGGCGCGCACCAGGACAAGCAGGGGTTGTTTGTCGCGGCGGACGGCGGCACCTTGTTTCTGGACGAGGTCGCCGATCTGCCGCTGGCGATGCAGGTCAAACTGCTGCGCGGCATCCAGGAGAAAGCCATTCGCCCGGTCGGCGCCGAGCGCGAACTGGCCGTTGACGTCCGCATCCTCAGCGCCACCCACAAGAACCTGCTGGCGGAAGTAGCCGCTTGCAACTTCCGCCAGGATCTCTACTACCGCATCAACGTCATCGAAATTGCGGTTCCCAGCTTGCGCGAGCGGCGACAGGACATCGCCGAGCTCGCCCGGCTATTCCTGCAACGCTTCGCCGCGCGCACTGCCACGGCGGTGCCGACGCTGACCGCGGATGCCCTCGCCGCCATCGAGAATTACGATTTTCCCGGCAATGTCCGCGAGCTGGAGAACATTCTCGAGCGCGCCTGCACGCTGTGCGACACCGGCCGCATTGCCGCCACCGACTTGCAGTTCAGCAGTTGCGCGGCGGCCGGAGCCGCGTCGCCCGAACCCCCGCAGCGCGGCACCGAGCGGTCGGCACGGCACCCCGACACGATGGACCAAGGCGCCGCCGGCGAATTTTTTTCGCGCCGGGATCACGGCTCCATCGACCAATACCTGACCGACATCGAAAGAAACATCGTCGAGAAAACCCTGGGGGAAACCCGCTGGAATCGCACCGCGGCGGCGGAGAAGCTCGGCATCTCGTTCCGCCAGTTGCGCTACAAGCTCAAAAAGCTGGGGCTCGAATAGCAGGCCGTTGAAAAACGCTTTTCAACGGCCTGCTAGCACTACTGTGTTAATAAGTTTGGCTCACCGTTCGGCGCCCACAACAAGGACATTGCAGCAGAGCCCTGGCGATTGCACGTGCCAGACGGAAGCGGCAGCTCGCGATCGACGTCGGCTCATGTCGCTGCAT
>CBDDRG010000073.1:0-4736 GCA_965232975.1 uncultured bacterium | reverse complement strand
TCCCGGGCGATGGCGGCGGCGACAATGGGCGCCGGGGTCACCGAGGCGTTACCGCCATCGACAGTCGGAGTTGCCGCCGGCGCTAACACCCGAGCCTGCGCAGCCGGCAACGATTGGTGACGGGTGGCGCGGCGGGTGGCGCGCTCAGCGGCGCGCGCGGCCAGGCGTTGCGCGCGCCGCTGGAAGCGCAGGCGCGCGCGGTCGGCGGCAGTCTGGCGTTCGCGCTCGCTGATCAACATGGCTTTGGCTGCGCGATACGCCGGCACCAGCGGAATCGCGCTCGGACACACATAGCTGCAGGCGCCGCATTCGATGCAGTCGAACAGGTTGTGGGCATCGGGGCGATCCTGATCCCCGGTCAGCGCATACCAGTAGAGCTGTTGCGGCAACAGCCTGGCAGGGCACACATCGGCACAGAAACCGCAGCGGATGCACGCCTGCGCCGGGCGTGCGGGCGGTTGCTGTGCGGGCGTTGGCGCCAGTATGCAATTGGTGGTCTTGGCGACCGGCAGGCTGATGTCGGCGATGGCCACGCCCTGCATGGGCCCGCCTAGCGTCAGTTGCGTGCACCGGGCGGGGTCGTAGCCGCTAAGGTTCAACAGCTGGTCGATGGGGGTGCCGATCAGCACCTCATAGTTGCGCGGCTGGGCGCAGGCGCCACCGCTGACGGTGACGATGCGGGCGATCAACGGCTCGCCCAGACAAACCGCGCGGTAGACCGCATGGGCGGTGGCGACATTGACGCAGAGCACGCCCAGATCGGCCGGCAGTGCGCCGCGGGGGATTTCCAGCCCGGTCAGAATCTGGATCAACTGGCGCTCGCCGCCAGACGGGTAGCGGGCCGGAATCTCGACCACGGCGACCGCGCGCGTCCCCACCGCGGCGGCCAGTGCCGCACGGCCGCGCGGATTGTTGTCCTCGACGCCGATCGTGACTTGGGGCGGATCGCCGAGCACATACGCGAGGATGTCCACACCGACGAGCACCTCGGCCGCACGCTCGCCCAGCAGCGCGGCGTCGGCGGTGATGTAGGGCTCGCACTCGGCCGCATTGATGATCAGCGTCGCGATCCGCTGCGCCCCGCCCAGCTTGGCCGCGGTGGGAAAGCCGCCGCCCCCCAGGCCGACGACGCCGGCGCCCGCGATCAGCGCGCGCAGCACGGCCGGCGAGTGTCGGCGATAGTCGTCGCAGGGTGTCCGCTCTATCCATTGCTCGCGGCCGTCGGCCACCAAGGCGATAAAGGGGGAACCGGGCGCGGTGGCCTGCACGGTTCCCGAGGTCGGCGCATGCACCGCGCTGCCCCAGGGCTGGTCGCCAAGCGCGATCAACTGGCCCTTGCGCACCAGGGCGCCGGCAGCGACCAACGGCCGCGCCAGGCCGCCGCCGTACTGCGCCAGGGGCACCCGCAACTGTGGCGGCAGTGCGGGTGTCGCGATGCGTTCAACCAGGGATTCGCGCTTGTGATCGGGCGGCCGAATCCCGCCAGGCAGTTTGCCGACCGGTGGCGTCGTCGGTCTTGGTTCAGCAGTCACCGCGCCAGCCCCGGCGCGCCGACGCCCATCGGCACCATATCGATACAGTCGACCGGACAGGGTGCCAGGCAGAGGTCGCAGCCCGTGCATTCGCTGGCGATCACGGTGTGCATGTAGCCGGTGGCGCCGACGATGGCGTCCACCGGGCAGGCAAGGATGCATTTGGTACAGCCGATACATTCCGGTTCACGGATGACGGCGACCGCGCGGTGTTCGGCCGCCACGCCGTGGCTGGCATCCAGCGCCAGCACCGGCCGGGAGAGCAAATCCGCCAGGGCGGCAATGGTGGCGCGTCCGCCGGGCGGGCACTTGTTGATGGCATCGCCCTGGGCGATGGCGTCGGCATAGGGGCGACAGCCTGGATAACCGCACTGCCCGCACTGGGTCTGTGGCAACAGCGCATCGATTCGGATCGCCAGAGCGTCGGCATTGGGCGCTTGCGCGCCGGCGCTGAGTGCGGCGGCGACCACCGCTGCAACACCGCCCAGAACCCCGGCCGCCACCGCCAACAGTTGCACGCTCTCGGCAGCAGCCACGGTCAGCCCTGTCCGGCAAAGCCCATGAACGCCAGCGACATCAGCCCGGCAGTGACCATGCCGATGGCCGCGCCACGCCAGGGCGCGGGCACATCGCCGCCGTCGGCGCGCGCGCGCAACGCCGTGAACAGCACCAGCACCAGTCCGAAGCCCAGTGCCGCGCCAATACCGTTGACCGTCGCCATCACCACGCCGTGCGCGGCGCTGGCATTCCCAAGCACCACCCCGAGCAGCGCAGTGTTGGTAACCATCGCGATCTGGAATGCGGTCGGGGCATGACCGAAAGCCGCAACGCGGGCGGCGAACAATGCATGGACCCCCTGGGCCGCGCCCAGCGTCACCAGCACAAAAATCGGGGTGCGCAGGAATCCAAGCCCGAGCGGGGTCAACAGCCAGACGTCAACTAGCGCCGCGGCGACGCAGGCAAGAACGAGAACCAGGCCGGTCGCACACGCCAGCACCACGGCCGCGTCGACGCGACTGGGGGCGGACAGCAATGCCGAAGGGTCGAGAAACTGGGTCAGCACCAAGTTGTTCGTCAACACCGCGCTGACCAGAATTAACGCAAACTGCTCCATGACCGACGACCCTCGGCGTTGGCGCCACCATTGTAGGAGCGCACCCGTCGGGTTGCCATAAACCCGCAGCGGTTGGCGGGCTAGCGCTTTTTCGGGGTGTAGCGGTAATCGTAATAACCGGCGCCATAGCCAAAACGGCCGGTGTAGACGCCATTGAAAATGGTTCCCTTGGGGTTGATGCCGGCACTCTCAAGGCGCCGCAGGGATTCGCCCACCTGTTGGGCGGTGGTCTCCTCTGCGCGCACCACCAGAAACACCGCCGCCGCAGCCTTGCCAAGGGTGAGAATGTCGCCGACCGGCAGGATCGGCGGCGTGTCGATCAGGATGTAGTCGTACTGCGCCTGCATTTCGCGCAGCATCTCCTGCAAGCGTCCGCGCACCAAGAGTTCGCCCGGATTCGGTGGCACGGTTCCGGCGCAGATCAAATCCAGATTGGGCAAAATGTCTTTATGCATCACCTTGGCCAGGGCGCCAATCAGGTACTCGGACAGACCCGGGGCACCACCGACCCCGAAGTAGCGGTGCATCTGAGGGCGGCGCATGTCGGCGTCAATCAATAGAACCCTTTTGTCACCAGCGGCGAGCGCGGCGGCCAGGTTTGCCGATACGAAGGTCTTGCCCACCGCCGGCGTCGGGCCTGTGATGACGATGTTCTTGCTGTCCGCGCCTACCAGCGCAAACTGTACGCCCATGCGCATGGCGCGCAAGGCTTCGGCGGCGGGATCGGCGGGATGAGATTCAAACAATAACCGGAGTGTACCTATTTCAACCTCCGGCTTGTTGGCCTGGAACATCTTCTTCTGCTCCTGGCTTTCGGGAACAGTGGCGTAGGTGGGAATCGAGGTGATGTGCTCCAGCTCACTGACCTGGTGCAGCCTGGGGCGCACCGCGCGGGCAATAAAGGCCGCGACCACACCAAGCACGATGGCGAACACCAGCGTTGCCGAAAGCACCAATTTCTTTTTGGGCTTGGCCGGCTCATCCGGCGCGACCGCGAAGTCGATGACCCGCACATTGCCGGTGGTGCCCGCCTTGGCGATGCGCAACTCCTGGGCATTGTTGAGCAGCGACACATAGAGATCGGTGTTGACGGTGACATCCCTCTGCAGCCGCAGGAACTCCTGCTGGGTTGCCGGCAACCGCTTTATGTCGGCCGCTATGCGGTCTTTTTCGCCCCGCAACACCTCGATCTGGCGATTGATGACAGCTAGTTCGGGATGCCCCGGCTGGAAGCGGATCTTCAACTGGTCGCGTTGCATTTCAGCTTTCAGATGCTGCTTTTCCAGATCGATGGCGTGGTTGAGCAGCGCCTCCGACTCCTTGTCCAGGTCGATTGACTGGCGCGACAGCCGATAGCGATTGAGGGCTTCTTCGGCCTGTTCGACGCTGGCGCGCAGCCGCGGCAACTGCAATTCGAGAAATTCGAGGGAGCGCTGGGCCTCCTCCGTGCGCCGGGACACATTTTGGGTGAGGTAGGCCTTGGTGATCTCATTGACCAGTTCGACCGCGCGCTGGCGACTCTGGGCTTCGCCTTTGACGCGGATCACCGATGACTGGCGGCCCACCTCCGCCACATTCAGGCGGTCGCGAACATCGACGTAGGTATAGTCGAAGGAGCGTTTGACGACCTCAAAGCTATTATTTGGGCGCGCGTTCATCTTGGCGAGCTGGATGCGGGCGCCGCGGCCCTTGATCTTGAAATCGACGGATTCGCCAACCAGCCCCTCCGCGAGGAGTTCGCCATCGGCGTCGTTGAGCTGCCAGCGGCCATCGCCCTTGGCAACCAGCGTCAACGGCACGTCCACCGGCGCATCGAGGCTGTCCACCGCCAGATATTCACCGCCCCAGGCCAGCTTTGCCAACCCCGAGTGGGTCGCGGCCAGCTCACCGCTGTGCTCGTGGGCAATGTCGTAGGCATTGGCGAAGTAGGGTACGCGCCAGTTGGCCTTGATCTCGATATACGTGACGCCCTGCACACGGTCATGTCCTGGCGCAAACTGGTTGCCGGCGTCTTTGTCGCGGTGTTGGCGCTGGGCTGCGGCTATGCGTTGCTCGCAACGCCGGTCTATGTCGCGGATTCGCTTATCCAG
>CBDDRG010000072.1:0-7290 GCA_965232975.1 uncultured bacterium | reverse complement strand
ATTGACCGACCTGCTGCCGTCGGCGCGGGTGCACACCACCGGCGCGGTGGCCGGCGCCCTGCTCGACGCCCTGCCCCCCCGTCTCGGCTACGCCAGTGCGGTTGAGCGGACGGAACTGCCCACCGCTCGGTGTGCCATCGCAACCCCTACTGCAACGCAAGCCGAAGCGAGTGCCCCATGAGCGACACCCCGAGCAGCCATCCCGCAAGCGCCGACGCCAGCCTTCCGGTCGCGCGCACGCGCCGCCTGCAGGCCGGTGAGAAGCTGCGCAATGCCGCCAAGGTCGAGCGCATCCCGGTCAAGGTCATCGCCACCGACGCGCCGGCACGCAAGCCCGACTGGCTGCGGATTCGCCTGCGCGCCGCGCCCGAGGTCGAGCGCATCAAGCGCATTCTGCGCAAGCACAGCCTCGCCACCGTGTGCGAGGAGGCGTCCTGTCCCAATCTCCAAGAATGCTTCGGTGGCGGCACCGCGACCTTCATGATCATGGGCGAGATTTGCACTCGCCGCTGCCCCTTCTGCGATGTCGGCCACGGCAAGCCCAATCCGCTGGATGCGAGCGAACCCGAGCATCTGGCGAGCGCCATCGCCGAGATGGGCCTCAGCTACGTGGTGATCACGTCAGTGGATCGGGACGATCTGCGCGACGGCGGCGCCGACCACTTCGCCGCCTGCATCCGCGCCGCGCGGGCGCGCAGCCCCGGCCTGCAGATCGAGATTCTGGTGCCGGATTTTCGCGGCCGCATGGCGCCCGCCCTCGATGCCCTCAGCGCCGCGCCGCCGGATGTCTTCAACCACAATCTGGAGACGGTGCCGCGCCTGTACCGGGCGGTGCGCCCGGGCGCCAACTACGCCTGGTCGCTGCAACTGCTGCGCGACTACAAGGCGCGCAACCCCCGGGTGCCGAGCAAGTCGGGGCTCATGGTCGGCCTCGGCGAAACCCGCGACGAGCTACTGCGCACCCTCGACGACATGCGCGCCCACCACATCGAGATGTTGACCATCGGTCAGTACCTGCAACCCTCGCGCGACCATCTGCCGGTGCAGCGCTTCGTGCACCCGGACGAATTCCGCGAGTACGCCGAGTACGCCCACCGCATCGGCTTTGCCAAGGTCGCCGCCGGGCCGCTGGTGCGCTCGTCCTACCACGCCGACCGCCAGGCCCGGGGCGAGGCCATCGGCTGATGGCGCGAGCGCGGATGCTGCGTTGAGAGGCCGCCAAGTGTGGGCAGAATAAACCTGGCCAGCGCGAATCCCGGCCAATTGAGGAAGGCTGAGCCGACCGCTCGCTGCCCGGCTGTGGTCTTGGTTGTCGCGAGCGGGGGCGCACTGTTGCCGCCTTCCCATTGCCGGGACTTTATATCGGGCTTGGGCTGACCATTCGGCAGGGCTATGGCCAGACCGAGGCCAGCCCGATCGCGACTGTGAACCGGCGGGCTGCCCGCGGTAGAATTGCCCCCGTTCGCGCAGTTTTGGGCATCAGTTCGAGGACTGGTCGTCGCGATTAACTCGCGGCCCCGCGCCGCTTCTCAAACCGCCTCGCGAGGGCCCGGTTATCCCGAACCCTCGCCGCATGAAGGAGTTCCCGATGGATGTCAGAGCCGCGATCGCCGTCGCCGCCGGCCAACCCCTGGTAGTCGACACCGTCCACCTCGACGGCCCCAGAGCCGGCGAAGTGCTGGTCGAAATCAAGGCCACTGGCTTGTGCCACACCGACAAGTACACGCTGTCGGGCGCCGATCCGGAGGGAATTTTCCCGAGCATTCTGGGCCACGAGGGCGCCGGTGTGGTGGTCGATGTCGGCCCCGGCGTCACTTCGGTCGCCAAGGGCGACCACGTGATCCCGCTGTACACGCCAGAGTGCCGGCAGTGCAAGAGCTGCCTGAGTCACAAGACGAATCTGTGCACGGCGATCCGCGCGACTCAGGGTAAAGGCCTGATGCCCGATGGCAGTACACGGTTCTCCTATCGGGGCCAGCCGCTGATGCACTACATGGGCTGCTCGACTTTTGCCAATTACACGGTGTTGCCCGAGATCGCGGTGGCCAAGGTGCGCACCGACGCCCCCTTTGACAAGATTTGCTATATCGGCTGCGGTGTTACCACCGGCATTGGCGCGGTGCTGTTCACCGCCAAGGTGGAGGCAGGGGCAAATGTCGTGGTGTTCGGCCTCGGTGGCATCGGCCTGAACGTCATTCAGGGCGCGCGCCTGGTGGGCGCCAACAAGATTATCGGGGTGGATGTGAATCCGGCGCGCGCGGCCATGGCGCGCGCCTTTGGCATGACCGATTTCGTCAATCCCAATGAGGTGCCCGGCGATCTGGTCGCGCATTTGGTCGAGCTTACCGGCGGCGGCGCGGACTACAGCTTCGAGTGCGTGGGCAATACCACGCTGATGCGCCAGGCGCTGGAGTGCTGCCATCGGGGCTGGGGCGTGTCCACCATCATCGGCGTCGCCGCCGCCGGACAGGAGATCGCGACCCGGCCGTTTCAGCTCGTCACCGGCCGGCGCTGGCAGGGCACCGCCTTTGGTGGCGCGCGCGGGCGCACACAGGTGCCGCAGATCGTCGATTGGTACATGGACAAGAAAATCGCCATCGATCCGCTGATCACTCATATCCTGCCGTTGGAGCAGATCAACGACGGCTTCGAACTGATGGCCCGCGGCGAGTCGATTCGCGCCGTCGTGGTGTACTGAGGGTCGATGCGGCGGCGACACCGAGCGCCGGCGAAGCGGTCGGCGCGGGTAGTCGCGCGACTCCTCGCCATCGCCGGGCGCATCCTGCTGGCGGCGGTCGTCAGCTCCATCGTCACCGTGGTCATGCTGCGCTGGGTGCCGCCGCCCACCAGCGCGATCATGCTGCAAAACATGGTCGAGAACCTGCGCACGGGCGCCCGCCCGGTGGCGGTGCACTATCGCTGGATCGGCTGGGAGGCCATGCCCGCCGCGCTGGCGCTGGCGGTGGTCGCGGCGGAAGACCAGAAGTTTCCCGTGCATCACGGTTTTGATTTCGGCGCCATCGAGGCGGCGATCGCCAGCAATGGCAACGGGCGCCTGCGCGGTGCCAGCACCATCACTCAGCAAGTGGCCAAGAACCTGTTTTTGTGGCCAGAGCGCAGCTATCTGCGCAAGGGGCTCGAGGCCTATTTCACGCTGTTGCTGGAAGCCCTGTGGCCAAAACAGCGGATTCTGGAGGTCTATCTGAACATCGCCGAGTTTGGCGACAACGTTTACGGAGCGGCTGCCGCCGCGCGGTTTGTGCTGCACAAATATCCCGCGCAGATCACCCTGGAAGAAGCCGCCCTGCTCGCCGCCGTACTGCCTGCTCCCAAACAGCGGGACGCCGCGCGCCCATCGCCCTATGTGCGCGCGCGGGCGCAGTGGATCAGGCGCCAGATGGGGTTGCTCGGCGGCACCGATTATCTGCGCGGGCTGTAGGCGATCACGGCTAAACTGCCGCCCCGTCCGCGCCGATCCGGAAGACCGCCGTGCTCAGCTATCGCCACGCCTTTCACGCCGGCAATTTCGCCGATGTACTCAAGCATCTCACCCTTGTGAGCGCGCTCACCTATCTGGTGCAGAAGCCCAAACCGATTTGCTATCTGGATACCCACGCCGGCCCGGGCCGCTACCTGCTCAGCACGGGCTATGCGCAGACCAACCGAGAATTTGCCGCGGGTATCGGCCGGCTCGTCGAGCGCGGTGATGCGCCGCCAGTGATCGAGCGCTATCTGCACCTCGTGCGGGCCGCGAACCCTGGCGGCAAGGCGGGCCGTAAAGCCGGGGGCGAGCTGACGGTCTATCCCGGCTCCCCCGCGTTCGCCCGCCATCTGCTGCGTGCCCAGGATCGCCTGCTGTTGTGGGAGTTACACCCCACGGAGGCGGTCGCCCTCGACCGCGCCTGCCGCAGCGACGACCGCGTGCGGGCGTTCCCGGACGACGGCTTTGCCGGCGCAATTGCCCAGTTGCCGCCCCGGGAGCGGCGCGGCCTAGTGTTCATCGATCCGCCCTACGAGATCAAGGCCGATTACCAGCGCGCGGTGGCCACGCTGGTCGCGGCGCACCGCCGCTTCGCGACCGGGGTTTATCTGATCTGGTATCCGGTGGTCGAGCGCCGGCGCAGCGATGCGCTGATCAAAGCCGTCAAAGCCACCGGCATCGACCACCTGCACCGGTTCGAGCTGGGCGTCGCGCCAGATACCCAGGGGCATGGCATGACCGCAAGTGGCATGCTGGTGGTGAATCCGCCCTGGCCCTTGGTCGGTGAGCTGGAGTCGGCGCTACCCTGGTTGGCGGAGGTGCTGGGAGTCGCGGATGGTGCGGGCAGAGCCGGCGGTTACTATCGCAGCGAGGCCATAACTGGCGAGATAACTGGCGGGCGTTAAGAGTCTGTCCAAGATTTCAATCAGGGAATGCAGCACAAGGCAGAACTGACCAAAAAAGCGCAGCATACACGGCGTATGTAAGCATTTTGAGGCCAATTTTAACGCCGCAATGCGGCCTCAGCGAATCTTGAACAGGCTTTAACAAGCCGTTGAAAACGCTTTTCAACGGCTTGTTAAAGCAAGCCAAGGATGGCTTGTACGAAGATCAAGCACGCCAAGTGCTTGATCTTCGGAGGCCGTCGCGGGCGTGTACCGAGACGAGCCGGGTTGAAAAAGGGCAGGAAAGCCCTTTTTTCAACATCCTGCTAAGCGGGGTGGAGCGGCGATCGCCACCACCGGGACGGCCACCCGGGCTTTTAGAATTTGCGCGCGACGATGTAATCGGCGATGCCGCGCAGATACTCTGCACGCGCGCCAAGCGGCAGCAGCGCGTCCAGACTTTGCTGGTGCAAGGCAGCGAGCCGGCGCTTGGCGCCATCCAGTCCCAACAGGGATACGAACGTGGTTTTGGCGAGCGCCTGATCGGCGCCCTGGCGTTTGCCGAGGGTGGCGGTGTCGGTCTCGATGTCGAGGATGTCGTCTTTCACCTGAAAGGCCAGGCCGATCGCAGCTCCATAGCGGTGAAGGGCGTCGAGCCGGGCATCGTCGCCACCACCCGCGGTCAACGCGCCCAGCGCAATGCTGGCGCCGATCAGATCACCGGTTTTGCGCTGGTGCAGAATTTCGAGTTCGGCGAGGCTGATGGGGATGCCGGTCGCGGCGAGATCAATCGCCTGACCACGAACCATGCCCTGCGCGCCCGCGGCCAGGATCCCGACCGCCCGCACGATTCCTGCGGCCGGTATTTGCAGGGTTGACGCGAGTTGCGCGAACGCGAGGGTTTGCAACGCATCGCCGGCCAGAATGGCGGTGGCGTCGCCGAAGGCGATGTGACAGGTGGGCTGCCCGCGGCGCAGATCGTCATTATCCATGGCCGGCAGGTCGTCGTGGATCAGCGAATAGGCGTGGATGAATTCGACGGCACAGGCCGCGCCATCGGTGTCGGCAGTGATGGCGCCGGTTGCCGCGGCGGCGGCGTAGCTCAGGATGGGGCGGATGCGCTTGCCACCGCCGAGGACGGCATAGCGCATGGCATCGTGGAGCGCGCAGCCGGGGGCGGGCAGGCGCCGCTCCAGTTCGGCGTCAACCCGGCTTCGACAGTGCGTGAAAAAAAACTCCGGCACCGGGGTCACTCGCTGTCGTCGTCTCCCGCAACGTCCATGGCGGCGAGAACCGTGGTGTCCAAGTCGCCCGCCAACCCCCTGGTCAACAACTCGACGCGCTGCTCTGCGCTGGTCAGCGCCTGCTGGCACTCGCGGGTGATTTTAATGCCCTGCTCAAAAGACTTGAGTGCCTCCTCCAGGCTCTGGCCACCCTCTTCCAGCGCTTCGACGATGGCCTCCAGTTGCTGCAAGCGGCGTTCGAAGTCGACCGGGGATTTTTTGCGCACAGTCACGATGTCGGGGCCTTCGAGTTGGCAAAGGGGTAAGCGTACGGGGAAGGGCGGTCGATGGAAACACCGCCGTTGTGCGAAATATCCTACAGGATCTGTGGGCGTTGTCCGAATGGCGCTGAACCGGCCATTGGCCGATTATTCTTCTCACCGGGAGGGAATTGGATTCGGAGCAACGGTTCAGGAGCTCAAGGATGAGCAGGGGTCATGGACGATCCTCTAGCGAATGGATTCTAGCAAGGAAGACGTTTGCCAAGGAAGGGCCAGGATCGATCCAGGGAAGCGCCGGGCGAGGGAATAGGCCATCCCTCTCCCCCTGCATAGGGAAGTGGGCGCGGGACGCCAGGGAACCGGGAAGCGGGCTCAGGGATGACGGGCTCAGGAAGAGCCCCAACGACTCAAGGACGAGTCGCTCACGGACGAGTCGCGCAACGATGGAAAAAGGATTTTCGTTTTTGTACTTGGAAGTACATGGGGTTGGCGGTAACGGATGACCGCTGACCTCGCGACAGGACGTCGCGTCGAGTGTGTTCACCACGGACGGCTAGCATCTTTGTCAAAACTGCCTTGGCGCCCTTTTGCCTCTCCAGCAAAAGGGCGTTTTTTTGCCTGGTTTCCAGGCGCGTTGCTGTGCATTGACAGACCCCGCGTACCGGTTATGATCACGGCATTGCTCGGTGGCAGCGGTGACGAACAGGTGGAGGTCGGCCTTCAATTTCTTGCCTTGGTCAGAGTGTGTTACCGCGCCGGAACGGTCACCCTGTCCGCAAGCGCTGCCGCAACGCCAGAGTAATTTCACAGCCGTCACGCCATGCGTGCCCCTGCGACCTTCTCCGCGGGGGTTTTTGCTTTCTGGGGCGGGCTGTTTTCCTCCGCGGTGATGGTGATGTCAGCCAAGATCCTGCGCCTTAATCTCGCCGGTCAGCCCATCGAATGGATCGATTGGCAGGAAGCCGTCTGTCTGCACGCCCGCAACCTGGTGGCCTGGAGCCTGGGCGACTTGGTGCGCACGGTGCGCGGTGGGCGCTCCCGGCTCACCGGTCGGTGCTCGGTGATCGAGGTGCCGAGCATCATCGCCTGTGGCGGCGGCCAGATGGCCCGCCCGCGCGCGCGCTATCCGCTGACCAATCCAGCTCTGTTTGCCCGTGACAATTTTCTCTGCATGTATTGCGCGCTGGAGTTTCCCCCGGCCGGCCTGACCCGGGACCACGTCGTGCCAGTGTCCCGCGGTGGCGGCGACCGCTGGGAGAATGTGGTGGCCGCCTGCCGGCGCTGCAATCAGCACAAGGCCAATCACCTGCCCGAAGAGATCGGCATGGAGCTGGTCGCCCTGCCCTATTGCCCGAACAACGCCGAATATCTGGCGTTGATCAACTCCCGTCGTATCCTCGGCGATCAGATGGAATTTCTGC